>JBIIUJ010000095.1:0-10075 GCA_044340025.1 Caulobacterales bacterium | reverse complement strand
CCGAGCGCCGGCAGGATCGGCCCCAGCCGATCGATGGAGGCGGAGGGGCCCGCCTCTCCGGGGCGCACATCGGTGATCGCGGCTGGATCGAGCAGCAAGAGCGCCCTGCCGCCGCGCGCGAGATAGGCCTCGATCGCGCCGATCTGGGCCGGCCCCAGCGGCGGCGGATGGGCGATCATCACCACGTCAGCCGGCGGCAGGGTCTGGAAGTCGGCCGACAGTTCAAGCAGATCGGCGGTGCCGCCAAGCTCGCGCATCACCAGCGCCGGCTCCCCGGCGCCGGGGCCGCCCATCAGCCAGGGCAGGCTGGTCAGCACCGCGATGCGGGGCCGCTGCGGGCGCGCAAGACCGGCGATCAGGGCCGAAATCTCGTATTCCAGCGCGGCGTCGCGGTCTGGCGCCAGAAACGGCAGGGTCGCCGTCTCCCCGCCGGCGGTGCGCGCGACGAGGCCGAGATAAAGCGGGTCTGCGCCGTCAAACAGCGCCACGCCCTGAAGGCCGGCGGCGATGGCGTCATCCTCCGCCTGCGAGAAGGGGGCGGCGTCGCGCAGCGCCAGCCGGACCCTGCCTGCCCCGGCCCCGGCATAGGCCCGCAGAAGCGCGCGCACCCGCGCAGCATGGGCCCGCGCCGCCGGCGCCTGGTCGGCCGCCGCCTGGCTGACATAGAGCGTCAGGGTAATCGGCTCGTCCAGCCGCGCCAGCATCGCGCGCGTGCCGGGCGAGAGGCTGTAGAGCCGGCCCTGCGTGGCGTCGATCCGCGCGGTCGCCAGAAAGGCCTGCGCCAGAAGCGTCGCGCACACCAGGCCCGCAAGCCCGGCGAGCGAGACGATCAGGGCGAGAAGCCGCCGGCTCATCGCCCGCCCCGGCGCGCATCGAGCCAGACTGTGGCGAGCATCAGGAAGGAGCCGATCAGGCCGAGGAGAAACACCAGCCTCGGCGCCTCGATCACGCCGCGCGCGCCGGCATCCATCGCTTCCAGCAGCGAGAAGGCGGCGATCGCATCGCTGGCGCCGGGGCCGAACAAGCTGCGCGCGGCATCCAGCACCACAGGCAGGCCCGCCGCAGTAAAGACAAAGCCGATGCCTGCCGCCGCCACAAAGGCCGTCACCGCCGACCCGGACAGCGCGCTCGCGGCCGCTCCGATCGCGAGATAGGCGCCGGCGATCAGAAAGGCGGTGAGATAGCCTACAGCGATCGGGCCATGGTCTGGCGCGCCCAGCACGCTGATCGCAATCCAGAGCGGCATGGTCAGCACAAGGCCGGCGCCGGCCACCGCCCAGGCGGCCAGAAACTTGCCCGCCACCAGCGCCCAGAGCGGCACGGGCAGGGCGAGCGTGGTCTCGATCGCGCCGCTGGCGATTTCCTCGGCCCACTGGCGCATGGCGAGCGCCGGCATGAAAACCAGAAACAGCCAGGGCAGAAACGCAAACAGCGTAGCAAGGTCGGCGACGCCCAGATCGATCAGCCCGCCAATCTCGAGGCAGAGCGCGCCCGTCGCCGCAAGGAAAACCGCGGTGAAAACGAAGGCGAGCGGCGAGCGGGCATAGGCCGCAAGCTCGCGCATCGTCATGGCGGCAAGCGGCCTCATGCGGCGGCTGGCTCCTGCGTCAGGGCGGCGAAGGCCGCTTCCAGCCCGCCCGCTGCGGCGCCCCGAGCCGCGAAGGCGCGCGCCGGCTCGTCCAGCACCAGGGTTCCGCCCGCAATCAGCAGGATCCGGTCGGCCAGCGCGATGGCGTCGTCGAGCGCGTGGGTTGAGATCAGAATCGCGCGGCCCGGCGCGAGCGCGCGGATCAGGGCGCGGGCCTGCTGCTTCTGGATCGGGTCCAGCCCGTCCATCGGCTCGTCGAGCAGCAGGACGGGCGGATCATGGACAAGCGCCCCCGCCAGAGCCGCCCGGCGCCGATAGCCCTTCGACAGGGTGGCGAGCGGCCGGTCCAGCACCGCTGTCAGGCCGACTGCGGCCGCCGACGCCTCCACCCGCGCGCGCGGCGCGCCCAGCGCATCGGCAAGGAAGCGCAGAAGCAGACGAGCCGACAGGTCTGTCGGCAAAGGCGCGCCTTCGGGCAGATAGCCCAGCAGCGCCTGCGCCCGCGCCCGCGCCAGCACCACGTCATGACCGCCCAGACGGGCCGCCCCGGCGTCCGGCTCCAGCACGCCGGCGAGCATGCGCAGGGTGGTGGTCTTGCCAGCCCCGTTCGGGCCCAGCACGCAGGCGACCTCGCCCGCCGACAGCGCAAACGAGACACCGCGCACCGCCGGCTGGCCGGCGAACGCTTTCGCCAGCCCTTGGGCCTCGATCAGCGGCACGCCGGTCATGCCGCGCGGCGCAGCGCGAAGGCGCGCACGATGAAGGGCGCAAGCCGGGCTGCGATCCGGTCTGCGCCGACGGCGTTGGGGTGAATCCCGTCCTGCTGGTTGAGCCTGGCGTCGAGGGCGATCCCTTCCAGCAGAAAGGGATCGAGCGGGGCGCCATGCTTGCGGGCAAGCGCGGGATAGATCGCATCGAAGCTTTTCTGATAGGCGGCGCCCCAATTGGCCGGAGCGCGCATGCCCGAGAGCGCCACACGCTGGCCCCGCGCCTTCAGACGCGTCAGGATCTGGTCCAGATTGCGCTGGGCGGCGGCGACGGGAAGACCTTGCAGCATGTCGTTGCCGCCGAGCGCGACCAGAACCCCTTGCGCCGTCCGCGGCACGGAAAAGTCCAGCCGGGCGAGGCCGCCGGCGGTGGTGTCGCCGCTGACGCCTGCGTTCTGGATCCGCACGCCATAGCCCTGCGCCTTCAGGCGCGCTTCCAGCCGGGCGGGAAAGGCCTGATCGGCGCGAAGGCCGAACCCGGCGGTCAGGCTGTCACCCAGCACCACGATGCTTGTCGTTTGCGCAGCCGCCGCCTGTGGCAGAAGCGCTGCGGGCGCCAGAAGCATCGCACGGCGGGTGGGGGCGGGCATGGGCGGCGTGGTCCTCTCGCCCTTGGCGGGCGCAGGCCCTATCTAGTGCCTCTCCCCGAAGACGCGAAGCCCCACGCCCCATGACCGATCCTGTCCTTGCGCTCACAGACGTGCGCCTCACGCTGCCCGGCGCCGCCGGTCCGGTGGAGATCCTGCGTGGCGTCAGCGCCGCCGTCTCCGCCGGGGAGATCGTGGCCGTCACGGGGCCGTCCGGCTCGGGCAAGTCCTCGCTTCTGGCCGTCGCGGCCGGGCTGGAACCCGCCACCGGCGGCTCGGTCCGGCTTCTGGGCGAGGAGCTGGCCGGCAAGGGGGAGGACGCGCTCGCCCGGCTGCGGCGCGGGCGGGTTGGCGTGGTGTTTCAGGCCTTCCACCTGCTGCCCAACATGACCGCGCGGGAGAATGTGGCCACCGCGCTGGAGGTCGCCGGGGTGGCGAGCGGCCGGGCCGCACGCGAGCAGGCGGAGGCCGCGCTCGCCCGCGTGGGGCTCGCCCAGCGCCTGACCCATTACCCCAGCCAGCTTTCGGGCGGCGAACAGCAGCGCGTGGCGGTGGCGCGCGCCGCCGCCGCCAACCCGAAAATCATCTTCGCAGACGAGCCGACCGGCAATCTCGATAGCGCCGCCGGCGGAGCGGTGCGCGATCTGCTGTTTGCGGCCGCGCGCGAGGGCGGCGCAGCACTGGTGCTTGTCACGCACGACGCCGCTTTGGCCCAGCAGGCCGACCGGCGCATCGCACTGGCCGACGGGCGGCTTGCGGCCTGATGCGGCTGGCGCTTGCGGGCCGGATTGCAGCAGCGGAGCTGCGCGGCGGCCTGCGCGGCTTCCGGCTTTTCCTCCTGTGCCTGGCGGTGGGCGTGGCCGCCATCGCGGCATCCGGGTCGGTCTCGGCGGCGTTTCGCACCGGGCTGGAGCGCGAACAGCGCGCCATTCTGGGCGGCGACCTGATGCTCTCGCTCCAGCAGCGCACGCCAAGCGCGGAGCAGCGCGCGCTGCTCGACCGGTATGGCGACCTCTCCGAAAGCCGCGCCACGCGCACGATGGCGTCGCGCGCCGAGGCGCCCGACGCGGTGCGACGGCTTGTGGAAGTGCGCGGCGTGGACAAGGCGCACCCGCTGGAAGGCGTGGTGGTGTTGCGCCCTGCCCTGCCGCTGGCGGAAGCGTTCGCCCAGCGCGACGGCGTCTGGGGCGCGGCGGCCGAGCCCGCCTTGCTTCAGGCGCTGGGCGTGCGGGTGGGCGACCGGGTGGCGCTGCCGTTTGGCGTGGTGGAAATCCGGGCCGAAATCATCAGCGAGCCGGATGCATTGGGCCGGGGCTTCGCCTTCGCGCCGCGCCTGCTCACCGCGCTCGACGCCTTCGCCCCGCTCAATCTCGGCCAACCGGGATCGCTCTACACAAGCGCGCTGCGGCTGAAGCTCGCGCCGGGGCAGAGCCTGCCCGCGGCCAAAGCAGCCTTTGAAAAGGCCTTCCCGGAGGATGGGACCGCCCTGCGCGACCGCGCCCGCTCGGCCGACGGTCTGGAGACGCTGCTGGAACGGCTGGAGCTGTTCCTGTCCTGCGTGGGGTTCGCCGCGCTTCTGGCGGGCGGGCTGGGCGTGCGCGGGGCGGTTGCGGGCTATCTGGAGGGGCGGCGCGGATCGATCGCCGTGCTGAAGACGCTGGGCGCCTCGGCAGGCGATATCCGGCTCGCCTACGGACTGCAGATCGCTGCGTTGGCCAGCCTTGGCGCGCTGATCGGCGTGGCGTTGGGGGCTGCGACGCCGTTCCTGATCGCGCAGGTCTTCGGCGCCGCGCTGCCGATTCCGATTGCGCTGTCGGTCTACCCCCAGCCGCTGTGGGCGGCGGCGGCGGCCGGGCTTCTGGCGGCCGCGGCGTTTGCGCTCTGGCCGCTGGGCGCGGCGCGCGCGACCGCCCCGACCGAGCTGTTTCGCGGTGGGCTGGGTCTGGGGCGCACGCCCTGGCTGGAGCAGGCGGCAGGCGTGGCGGCGCTGCTGGCGCTGGCGGGGGTGTTTGCGCTGACAAGCCCCGACCCAGTGTTTGCCGCCGCGCTGTGCGGCGGGGCGCTGGCGGCGTTTGTGGCGTTCTATGGCCTGGGTAAGGCGGCTCAGCGGGTGGCCGGGGCCCTGGCGCACCGGGCGAGCGGATCGATGCGGCTGGCGCTTTCGGGCGTGGGCGGACCAGGCTCGCTGGCCCCGGCCGCCCTGCCGGCGCTGGGGCTGGGCCTCGCGCTGCTGGCGGGGCTGGGGCAGGTGCAATCCAATCTCGTCACGCAGGTGCGCGACACCGCGCCGGCGCGCGCGCCCTCCATCCTGTTCACCGAAATCCCGGCCGACCGGGCGATCGCCTTCGATCAGACGGTTGAACGCGCGCTGGGCGGCCCAGCCGATCCGGAAGATTACGCCCGCGCGCCCATCCTCACCGTGCGGGTGTCGGCCATCAATGGCGCGCCGATCGACCCCGCCCGCGTGACGCCGAGCGAGCGCTGGGTGGTGGAAAACGAGATCGGCGCCACCTATCTCGGCGCGCCGCCGGCCAACGCCAATCTGACCGCCGGGGGCTGGTGGCCGGAGGGCTATGCCGGTCCTTTGCTTGTTTCGCTGGAAGAGGACGCCGCGCGCGGGATCGGCGTAGGCATAGGCGACCGGGTGACCTTCCAGGTTCTAGGCGCGCCGATGGAGGCGGAGGTGACAAGCCTGCGCACGGTGGACTGGTCGGGCTTCGGGGCCAATTTCGCCGCGATCTTTTCGCCAGGGCCGCTCGATGCCGCGGCGGCCCGCAACTACGCCATCGGCCGCTTCACGCCCGAGCAGGAAGAGGCGATCACCCGCGCGCTGGCGGCGGAGTTTGCGACTGTCGGCGTCGTGCGGGTGCGCGATGCGCTGGCTGCCGCCGGCGATCTGTTCGAGAGCCTGGCGCTGGCGGTTCAGGCGGTGGCCGCAGTGGCGCTTCTGGCGGGGGCGGCGGCTGTGGCCGGCGCGCTCGCTTCCGGCGCCCGGCGGCGCCTTTATGACGCAGCCATCCTCAAGACGCTTGGCGCCACGCGCGGCCAGATCCTCACAGCCTTCGGGCTGGAGCAGGCGCTGGCCGGGCTCGCCGCCGCCGTTCTGGGCGCAGGGCTTGGCCTGGCGGCGGCCTATGGCGCGGTTGTGCAGGCGCTGGAAGCAGACTGGCGGCTCGATCTGGCGCTGGCGGCCACCATCACGGGGGGCTGCCTGGCGGCGTTTACGCTTGCGGGCCTTGCGGCGGGCTGGGCTGCGCTGGGCCAATCGCCGGCCCGCGTGCTCGCAGCGCGAGAATAGTTGCGCAACACTGGCGATGAATCCGCAGCTTCGGGCAGGGTCACACAGAAATGTGTGCGTCGCGCCGATTGCGCCGCCGGCGTCTCATCGCAAGATAAGGTCGCAGGGCGGATAAGCGCGTGAGCGCGACGCCGCATCAATGAGGATGACCTGAGATGAACGACTATCAGCGTGGCTATGCGCGGACCGCCCCGATGGGCGGCTCGATGGACATGGCCCTCGACCAGGGCCTTCGGTCCTTCATGCTGGGCGTCTACAACAAGATGGGCGCGGGCCTGCTGCTGTCTGGCATTCTGGCGTTCGCCACATCCAGCGTGCCGGCGATCCGCGACCTTCTGTTCGTGGCGGGGCCAGCTGGCCAGGTGGGCTATACGCCCATCGGCCTTGCGCTTTCCTTCGCCCCGATGGCGCTGCTGCTGGGCGCCATGTTCTTCATGAAGAACCCCAATCCGCGCAGCGCCAACCTGTTCTACTGGGTCGTCGTTGCGCTGATCGGCGCGGGCCTTGGCGTTCTGGCCCTGCGCTACACCGGCGAAAGCATCGCCCGGGTGTTCTTCATCACGGCGGCGGCCTTCGGCGCGTTGAGCCTCTGGGGCTACACCACGAAGAAGGACCTGACCGGCATGGGCACGTTCCTGATCATGGGCATGTTCGGCCTGGTGATCGCGATGCTGGTGAACATCTTCCTGCAATCGAGCGCGCTGCAATTCGCGATCTCGGTGATCGGCGTGCTGGTGTTTTCCGGCCTGATCGCGTTCGACACCCAGCGGCTGAAGTTCGACTATTACCAGCTGCAGGGCGATGGCGCGGCCATGAGCGTGGCCACCAGCTGGGGTGCGCTCAGCCTGTATCTGAACTTCATCAACCTGTTCCAGTTCCTGATGAGCTTCCTCGGCCAGCGCGAGGAATGATCCGCAGGCCCTGAGCCAGACGAGCGGCCCCGGAGCGATCCGGGGCCGTTTTCGTTTAGGACGGTCCGGGCGTGACGCCGCCACATCGCCGGGCTAGGGAGAGGGCGATGACCCTGACCCATCTCGACGAACACGGCCGGCCGCGCATGGTCGATGTCTCGGGCAAGGCCGAAGGCGCCCGCAGCGCCACCGCCGAAGCCCTGGTGCGCCTGACGCCCGCCGCCCTGCGCGCCGCGCGCGACGGCGGGCCGAAGGGCGACGCCCTGCGCATCGCGGAGCTTGCCGGCGTGATGGGCGCCAAGCGCACCGCCGATCTCATCCCGCTGTGCCATCCCCTGCCGCTATCGGGCGTGACGGTGGCGATCACTCTGGAGGAAGGCGCCGCCCGGATCGAAGCGACCGCCCGCACCACCGCCCAGACCGGAGTGGAGATGGAAGCCCTCGCCGCCGCAAGCATCGCCGCCCTGACGCTCTACGACATGCTGAAGGCCGTCGATAAGGGTCTGGTGATCGAGCGGGTGCGGCTTCTGGCCAAGTCCGGCGGCAAATCCGGCGACTGGCGCGCCGATCAGCCGGCCGGCGGCTGAGACAGGCCGATCCGGTTGCCTTCGCTATCCTGAATTTCGCCCACGAAGCCAAGTTCGCCAATATCTTTCCGGGGATAGAGGATAGCGCCGCCGGCCTGTTCGGCGCGCTTCATCACCGCGTCCATGTCATCGACGTGGAAATAGAGGATCGCGCCCTGTTTGGAGGGCACATAGACCTCCCCCTCGGCGAGAGCGGCGGTGGCGCCCGGCGCCCCGTCGGCAAACGGAAACAGCGCCATGGGGTATCCGTCCACGGTCTGGCGCTCGAGGGAGAAGCCAAACACTGCCTCATAAAAGATCACGGCGCGATCGAGGTCGGCCACCGGAATCTCGACATAGGGGATGGGGTTGCGGGCCATGGGGGTCTCCGGCGCGGTCCGGGCGCAGGCGGCCAGCAGGCTGGCGGCGGCAAACGCAAGAAGGAGACGGCGCATCATCGCTCGCCGCTTATCGCGGTGGCGAAAGGCGCGTCAATCGTGGGCGGCGTCGGGTGCCTCTGGCCTTCGGATCACGATGGCGCGACGCGCGAGCGCCAGCGGCGACCAGCTCATCGCCCGCAGGATCGCGCTTGTCGGCGCTGTGCGGGCGCGCTGGATGTCTGCGCGCTGGCGCAGCGCCGCAGGCAGACCGCAGAGCCCCTCCCACAGCCCCCGGCCATAGGCCGGGCCCGCCCCATCGGCCCAGGCCTTGAGCCAGAGCACGAGGCTGGCGGCCAGGTGCGCCGGCGCCAGCAGCCAGAGCCAGAGCCAGAGGCCGGGCATGCAGCGCGCAAACACCCACATCCGGTTGCGGACGCCATGGCGCATGGCGAACGCGGACTTCCGGCCCGAACTCGCCGAGCCCACATGCCGCACCACCGCTTCTGGAACCTGCCGGCAGGTCCAGCTCGCGAGCCGCAGCCGAAAGCCAAGGTCCACATCCTCGCCATAGGCGAAGAAATGCGCGGGAAAGCCCCCCACCTCCAGAAACGCGGCCCGGCGATACAGCGCCGCCGCCGCGCACGGGGCGAAGCATTCCCCTTCGGCCAAGCGCGCCGGGCGCTTCTGGCCATAGCCGCCGCGATAGGGAATGCCGCTGGCATGATAGACGTCGCCGGCGCCATCCAGCCGGCTGGGGTCGTCATCCATCAGCTGGGTTGAGCCGAAGGCGGCCGCCTCGGGCCAGCGGTCGGCGGCCTCCACCAGCGCGGCCAGCCAGCCGGGCTCTGGAAAGGCATCCGGGTTCAGCAGAACCAGATACTCCGCCTGCGTGAGCGCTGCGCCCTGATTGTTGGCCGCGGCGAAGCCGACATTCGCGCTATTGGCGATCAGCCGAACGCCCGGCGGCGGCGCCGGCGGCTCGTCGCTGGCATTGTCGATCAGGATGATCTCGACATCGCGATAGGTCTGGCGCTCCAGCGCCGCCCAGACGCGCGGCAGATGCTGCTGCGACTGATACGACACGATCAGAATGCAGACCCGCGCCATGGGCTTCACGCGCGCCCGAAAACAGGCGGCGTCCTGGTGGGTGATACAGGGCTCGAACCTGTGACCCGCTGATTAAGAGTCAGCTGCTTCGAGTTTTCCAAGGGTTCGGAGGGGTTCGGAGGGGTTCGGCTTTTCATTGTGATTCAGTGGTTTGAGTGATACGCTCGTTCGCGGCGGTGGACAGTGGTTTCGCTTCTGGTGCTGGACGGGTGCTGGACGGAGGAAACTGGCTGACCGAACTGGAGCGCCCATGCCCAAGCTCACAAAGACTGTGGTGGATCAAGAAGCGCCGGGCAAGGCGCGCCGCATTGTGTGGGATGAGGCGCTAAAGGGTTTCGGGCTCCGTATCGAGCCGACCGGCCGCAAGGTCTATTTCATCCGCTACCGCGCCAATGGCGGCGGGCGGGGCGAGACGGCGCGCGATTTCACGCTCGGCGCCCATGGCGCGCTCACAGCGGAGGAAGCCCGCAAGCTGGCGAAGGCCGCGCTGGCGAAGGTTGGACAGGGGCTGGACCCGGCCGGCGAGAAGGCCGCCCGGCGGGCTGCAAAGTCCGTTGCTGATATGGCCGCACACTATCTGGACCGCTACGCGAAGGACGCAGGGCTAAGGCCGGCGACGATCCGGCAAGCGCGGCTGGTGCTGGAGGCGCACGTCCTGCCGAAGCTGGGGCGCATGAAGGTCGCCGACGTTCGCACGCCGGATGTGCGCCGCGTCCATGCCGCCGCGCAGGAAGTCGCTGGCCGCTACATCGCGAACCGGACGCTCGCCTATCTGCGCAAGCTCCTGTCTCTATCCATTGAGGCTGGGGAGCGGCTGGACAATCCGGCGAAGGGTGTGAAGCCCTATCCGGAGGATCGGCGCGAACGCTAT
>JBIIUJ010000010.1:0-34451 GCA_044340025.1 Caulobacterales bacterium | reverse complement strand
ACCCCACCCGGAAGCATGCTCGAAACAGGATGCTGTCACCCGTCGAGTTCGAACGACAGCACAAAACGCAATCCGAGGGCGTCTAGAAAACTCGGGGCGATTCAAACGCTTCTTTGAAGCCCATCCAGAATTTCCGCTTTGCCGTCACGGGTTTTTGACCAACCAACAAGCGCATCGCATCATGACGCATCCGATTTACGCGGGTTACATTGAAAGCAAAGTGTGGGGCGTTTCATTCCGTAAAGGTCAACATGAAGGCGTGGTCTCATTAGAAACGTTCGAACGCATACAAGAACGCCTGACGGGAAAAACCTTGATCGCGACGCGTCGGGATATCAATGAGGATTTCCCAATGCGCGGTTATGTTGTGTGCGGCTGTTGCAGACAGCCTTTGACCGCGAATTGGTCAAAGGGACGCAATACGGCTTACCCTTATTATATCTGCAGTCACCGTGGTTGCGAGAAGTTTGGCAAGTCGGTTGCGCGGGACAAGATTGAAGGTGCGTATCAAGAACTACTGCGCGCATTGGTGCCAAGCGAACAGCTTTTTGGTTTGATGCTCAATCTGTTCAAGAAGCGTTGGGCTCAGTCTGAGGCACGCGCCAAAGAAACTCGCGCTGCGATGAAACTGGAAGTGAACGCCATAGAAAAAAAGATCACGCAGGTTTTAGACCTCATGGTGGCGTCCGATAACAAAACGGTGCTGGGCGCGTTCGAGCGCAAGATCGAAGAGCTGGAGCGTCAAAAGCTTGTTTTGGCAGAAAAGACCGCACGATGCGGGACATCGGCAAAGGGGTTTGATGAAACTTTTCGAACCGCTTTCGATTTTATCTCAAGCCCTTGGAATCTTTGGGAAAATGGAACCCTTGAGGATAAGCGTATTGTGCTAAAACTGACTTTAGCATCACATATTGAGTATGACTGGAATTTAGGCGTTCGAACCGCCGAAATATCATTACCTTTCAAGGTGTTAGGTGACGATTTTTTTCTCGAAAGTAAACTGGCGGTGACGGAGGGATTCGAACCCTCGGTACGTCTTTACAACGTACAACGGTTTAGCAAACCGCCGCCTTCAGCCGCTCGGCCACGTCACCAGAGGGGGTGGTTGGTAGCCGCTGGGGCGGCTGTGTTCAAGCCGGGGCGCTCAGTGGAAATCCCGGCTTGCAGGCAGGAGGGCCGCAGCCCTCGGCGTCTGGCGGCGTGGATCCTCGCGCACGCCGCGCAGAACCTCGTCAGCATGGGAAAGCGGGGCCGGCATCGCTGGGCCGCCAGCCGCCAGGCGCTCGAGGGCGGCGGTCCGGTCGAGGATGACATCCGCGATGAGATGGATCACCGCGCCTTCGCGCTGGAGCCGGCCGCAGATCGTCAGGAGCTTGCCGGAGAGCACTTCCTTGCGAAACCGGACAAACACTTTCGGCCAGACGATGACATTGGCGACGCCGGCCTCATCCTCCAGCGTCATGAAGATCACTCCGCTCGCCGTGCCGGGGCGCTGGCGCACGAGCACGAGGCCGGTGAGGCGCACGAAGGCCCCGTCTGGCGTGGCGGCGAGATCGGCCGTGCAGCGCTCGCCGCGCGCATCAAGATCGGCGCGGAAAAAGGCGATCGGGTGCGCCCGCAGCGAGAGCCGCAGGCGGGAATAATCCTGCGCCACCTGCTCCGACAGCGGCATTTCGGGCAGATGCGGGACGGGCTCGGGCCCATGCTCGGCTGCGCCGGCAAACAGGGGCAGCGGGCTTTCGCCCAACCCTGCGCCCGCCCAGAGCGCTGCGCGCCGGTCCTGGCCGAGAGAGCCGAAAGCGTCGGCGTCGGCCAGCAGGCGCATCGCGCGGTCCGACAGGCGCGCCCGCCGCTTCAGGCTCTCCACGTTCTGGAAGGGGCCGCCGGCCTGGCGCGCGGCGACGAGCCTGGCGGCGTCAGCCTCGCTGAAGCCCTTGATCTGGCGCAGACCCAGCCGGACGGGGAGGAGCTGCCTTCCCCCTCCGGCGCTGCGCGCGACCTCCCCTGCCAGCGGGGGGGTGGACGCAAAGCGGCCGGAGGGGGGACGAGACCATCCTGCGCCCCCTTCGTCAGCTTCGCTGACACTTCCCCCGCACGCGGGGGAAGAGACCAGCGCCTCATCGCTATCCTCCAGCGTGCAATCCCAGTCGCTGGCGTTCACGTCTGGCGCGAGCACGCTCACGCCATGGGCGCGCGCATCGCGCACAAGCTGGGCGGGCGCATAGAAGCCCATCGGCTGGGCGTTGAGGATGGCGGCGAGGAAGACATCCGGGTGGTGGTGCTTCAGCCAGGCCG
Source organism: Caulobacterales bacterium (assembly GCA_044340025.1). GTDB lineage: Bacteria > Pseudomonadota > Alphaproteobacteria > Caulobacterales > Aquidulcibacteraceae > JBIIUJ01. Next base: position 32,156 of record JBIIUJ010000010.1, on the reverse strand, counting down.
AAACATACACGAGCAGCGCAAAACTCGCCGCATGGCTCTCGGGAAAGCCATATTCGCCAAACCCCTCGATCTGCCGGAAACAGCGCTCGGCGAAGGCGCGCTCGTAGCCGTTGCGCACCATGCCCTCCACGAGGCGCAGGCCGAACTCGTGGATGATGCCAACCTTGCGGAACGTCGCCATGGCGCGGCGCAGGCGATCGGCCTCCACCGGGGTGAAGCCCGCCGCCACGATGGCGATGCGCATCGCCTGTTCCTGAAACAGCGGTACGCCCAGCGTCTTGCCCAGCACTTGTTCGAGCGCCTCGGAGGGAAAGCTCACCGGCTCCAGCCCCTGGCGGCGGCGCAGATAGGGGTGGACCATGTCGCCCTGAATCGGGCCGGGGCGCACGATCGCCACCTCGATCACGAGATCATAGAAGGTGCGCGGGCGCAGGCGCGGCAGCATGCTCATCTGCGCCCGGCTCTCGATCTGGAACACGCCCACCGTGTCGGCAGCGCAGATCATGTCATAGACGGCGGGGTCGTCCTCCGGCAGATCGGCGAGGCCAAGATCCAGCCCCTTGTGTTCCTTCAGGAAAGCGAAGGCGCGCGCGATGCAGGTGAGCATGCCCAGCGCCAGAACGTCGATCTTCAGGATGCCCAGCGCATCGAGATCATCCTTGTCCCATTCCACGAAGGTGCGGTCTGGCATGGCGGCGTTGCCGATCGGCACGACGGCTTCGAGCGGCCCGCGCGTGATCACGAAGCCGCCCACATGCTGGGAGAGATGGCGGGGAAAGCCCTGCAGGGTCTGGGCGAGATCAAGCGCGAGGCGCAGGCGGGGCGCGTCCGGGTCGAGGCCCAGTTCCTCGCGCACGTGCTGGTCCTTCGGCGCCCCGCTCGACCAGCCCCAGAGCGTGCGCGCCAGCGCATCCTGCACATCGCGTGAGAGGCCAAGGGCCTTGGCCACCTCCCGGATCGCCGAGCGGCCGCGATAGGAAATCACCGTGCCCGCGATGCCGGCGCGATGGCGGCCGAAGCGTTCATAGATGTACTGGATCACCTCCTCGCGGCGCTCATGCTCGAAATCGACGTCGATGTCGGGGGGCTCGCGCCGTTCGGGGCTGACGAAGCGCTCGAACAGGAGATCGACGCGCTGGGGATCCACCGCCGTCACCCCGAGGCAGTAGCAGACCACCGAATTGGCCGCCGAGCCGCGCCCCTGGCACAGGATGCCGCGCCCGCGCGCAAAGCGCACGATCTCGTGGACGGTGAGAAAATAGCGCGCGTAATCAAGCTGGGCGATCAACGCGAGTTCATGGTCCAGCGCGGCGCGGACCTTCTCCGGCACGGCTTTCGGATACCGCTCGGCCGCGCCGGCGAGCGCAAGACGACGCAGCGTCTGGTCGGCCGTCTCGCCAGGGCAGGCCACCTCGTCGGGATATTCATAGCGCAATTCCTCGAGGCTGAAGCGGGCGCGCGCGAAGAGGGCTTCCTGCGCGGCGAGCGCGGCGGGCCAGGCCGCAAAACGGCGCGCCATCTCCGCAGGCGCCAGCAGCGCGCGCTCGGCGTTCTGGGCAAGCAGAAAGCCTGCCGCATCCACGGTAGTCTTCTCCCGGATGCAGGCGAGCACGTCGGCGAGGGATCGGCGGGCGGGCGCGTGATAGAGCGCATCGGCTGTGGCGATCAGGCGCGCGCCGATCCCTTCGGCGAGCGCGGCGAGCGCGACCGCACGGGCGCGGTCCTGACCCGTCATCGGGCGGGCGAGCGCGATAAACCGGTCCTGCGGCTCGGGCACGGCGGCGAGGAAGTCGCCTGCCCGTCCAAGCCAGTCCGGCGTGAGATCCTGCGGCGGGCAGACAAGCACGACCTGTCCTTCGGCGGCGGCGAGCAGATCCTCCACGCCGAGATCGCACTGGCCCTTGCGCGCGCGCCGGTTGCCACGCGTGAGGAGCTGGCTCAGCCGGCCATAGGCCGCGCGATCCTGCGGGTAGAAGGCGGCCTCCAGCCCGCAGCGGGCCACAAGCCGGGCGCCCACCACAAGCCGCAGCCCTGCTTCCGGCGCCGCCACATGGGCGCGCACCACGCCGGCGAGCGTGTTGCGATCAGCGATGGCCAGGCCGGCAAGCCCCAGCCGCGCGGCCTCGCCCACCATTTCAGCCGGGTGGGAGGCTCCACGCAGGAAGGAGAAATTGGTGGCGGCCAGCGGCTCGAACATGGCGATCAGCGCCCCAGCGCCACAGCCTGGGCGATGGTCTCCAGTGCGGCGGGCAGATCGGCGTCCACTTCGCGCGCAGTGAGACGCAGCACCGAGACACCCCGCTCGGCCAGAAGCCAGTCGCGCCGGGCGGGTGGAGCAGGCCGGTCCGCCGCCACGACATCCACCACCAGCCGGGCCCGACGACACAGAAGATCGGCCCTCCAGGCGGCAATCCAGGCGTCCCGCTCGAACCGGGCGTCGATCACGGCCTCCGTGCCGAGATAGGCCCACAGCCGCTCCAGCGCCTCCTCGGCTGGCGAGCCAGACGGAAACAGCGGCGGGACAGGCAGGAGAAGGGCCCTCATGGCCAGAGCCCCTGAACGAACCAGGCGGGGGCGGGCAGCCCCCCGAATGCGCCGGCGCGGAATACCCATAGACGGCGGCCCTCCTCTGTCTCGAGCGCGTAATAGTCGCGCAGCGCATCGGGCTGCTCTGCGCGCCACCATTCGGAAAGGATGCGCTCGGGCCCCTCGGCGCGGGTGATCCGCCAGGCGCGGCGGCGCCAGGAGAGCTGGCGCGGCGGCCCATCGGGCAGTTCGGCAAGCGCGCTCGCCGGCTCCGGCCGGGGCAGCAGCAGGGGGGGGCGCGGAGCCGCAGGCAGGCGCGCGGCGGCGTCCTTTGCAGACGTTGTGCTGGCCGGGGCGACGATCTGGGCGCGCTCTGGCCAATGGCTTTCAATGGATTGCAAGCGCGCCACTCGGGCCGGACCAAGCCGGGCGGCAAGCATGTCGGCCAAGGCCAGCGCGCCGTCAGCGGCGGCGATCGCGCCGGCGGCGGCAGGATCGAGCGGACGGACCTCCGGCTCGGCGCGGGCGAGGGCGCCGGCGCGCGCCTCGACGAGATCGACCCCGAAGGCCAGGTCGAGCCGCTCTTCCTCCTTAGCGAGATGCTCCTTCAGGAGCCGCAGCCAGCGCGCGGGATCGGCCAGCGGCTGCGCCGCGCCCGCCCCAAGCGCCAGCACCGCGCCATCCACCCGATAAAACAGCAGCTCCAGCCGGCGTGCGCCCTCCCCCTCCCGCGCGAGCACGCCGCAGAGCTCGGTCACGGCGCGGCGCATCGCCTCTTCAAGCCCGGGCAGGGTCAGCAGCGGTTCGGCGAGCCGCACCCTCACGCGGCGCGGCGCAACCGGGGCGAGCGGGGTGATCGGCTCCGGCCGCAGGCCCTGGGCCTGCTCCAGCGCCTCCACCAGGCTGCGGCCGAACCGGCGTGCGAGCCCGGCGGCAGGCAGGCGCGCGATATCCCCGATCGTGCGCAAACCGAGCGCGCGCAGCCCTGCGGCCGTCTGATCCGGGATCCGCAGCGCCTCCACCGGCAGGGGCGCGATCAGCGCCCGGCAGCCGCCCGGAGGCGCGATCAGGCCGGCCTGTGCGTCGGGGTGAAACCAGGCGAGAGCATGGGCCGCGCCCGGCGTGTCGGCGAGCGCAAGGCGCGCTGACAGACCAAGCCCGCACAGCCCCGTGCGGATGGCGCCAAGCAGGCCCGGTTCGCCGCCGAACAGCGCCGCCACCCCCGTCACGTCGAGCCAGAGCCCCGGCGCGCCGGGGGCGATCGCGGTCCAGGGCGAAAAGCGGCCGCACCAGCGGGCAAGCTGCTCCAGCCCGGCGGCGTCGGCTGCGGGGTCGGCGTCTTCCACGCTCAGGCCCGGCGCCAGCGCCCGCGCCTGCACCAGCGCCATGCCCACGCGCAGCCCCATCGCCGCCGCCGCAGGCGAGAGCGCGGTCAGGCGCAGACCGCCCGCCTGCGGCGCGATCAGCGCGAAGACGGCCGCCTCAGGCGGCGCTGCGGGCCCCGCCAACCGCCGGCGCCGGTCGAGCGACCAGGCCGGCAGGGCGGCGCAAACGATGCGTCGCATGATCCCACTCCACCAGACAGACAGACGAAGGCGGCCCGCCGCGCGCGCGTTCCACCTGCACGCTCCAGACGGGCGCGCCGGGCGGAGGCAGCGCTGGGCCAGCCGCCCAATCGGGCGGCACGCTGGGCCGTCCCCCGACGCGCAAGCGCAGGCCAGCCGCCGCGATCGGCGGGCCAGACGACAGCCGGGCCGCGACAAGACAGAGCCCCGCCCGCTCGGCCGCGCGATGCAGACGCCGGCCTGGCGTGAGCCCGATCTCGGCAGCGCCGGGCAACGCCGCCAGGACCACGCCGGCGCCGGCGCACCCGGCCGCCTGCTCCAGCGCCCAGAGCGCGTCCTGCAAGCATGCAGGGCGCACCAGGAGGAGCCGCTCTGGCGCGATGCCAAACCCTGCAAGGCCGGGCGCATAGGGCAGGCCTGCTTCCGCCGCTGCGCCGGGCGCAACCACCCAGATGAGCGGACCGGGCCGCACCGCCAGCAGACTTGCGGCCAGTCCAAGCCCAAAGCCGAGGGCTGGCGACCAGCCGTTTTCCGGCTGCAGTTCGCACAAGCCGGCAGAAAGCCCGCCGCCCGGCAGCGCATGAGCGAGCGGCGCAATCGGGAGGAGCACGCCCCTGCCCTGCCGTTCTATCGCCTGCACCTGTCGCCGCAGCGCCGAAAGATCCATCACACCCTCTGTTCATGTTTTGTTCTAGTCGCGGAACGATCCCGAGTCAAAGGGGGCAGAGCGAGGTGACGTTTCGGCTGGAGTCACGCAAACAGGCCGCCAACGCGGAGGCGGCGCCTTCGGCAGCGGGCTTCGGAATTGGCGCAGACCTGCCCACTCTGGAGGCGCGAGCGGAGCCGGAAAGCTGACGCTGGCCCGACCGGCCGAACAGATATCGACGGCCTTTCCGCCCAACGAAAGCGCATCGCTCAGGCGGGGCGAACAATATAGAGCATATAGCCGGTTTCATCGGCCACCGCGCGCCAATCGGACACCTCCTTGCGGGCTGCGGCAATTGCGGCCGCCAAGGAAGCGTTTGCACCCGCCGCTTCGAGGGTATCGCAGCGCGCCATCAGCGGCTCATAATAGGCAGTCCATGCGGCATTCGAGAGCGGTCGGGTCGCAAGGACCTGCCAGCCGACCGCGGCAATCTCTGCGCGGGTTGTCGTCTCCGTCCCGATGCTGCCGGGCTCGCCATCCCAGAAGGCCAATGCGGCCTCAGACGGCGCATCCGAGAAAAGGCAGGGATGACTGAACGCCACCGCTCCGTCGTCGGTCAACGCGCCACGCCAAGCGCTCAAAGCCCTTGCAATACCAAGGAAGTAAACCGCGCCCGCAGACCATATCAGGTCGTAGGGGCCGTTCAGGCGCTCCATGCTAGCTTCGAAAAGCTGTACGGCGGGATCGCCACAAACCTTCTTTCTCGCCGACTCAACAAAATGCGGCACAGTCTCAAAACCGTCGACCCGCCCATTCGGCACGAGCTGGCGAAGAGACGCGAGGTCGCCGCCAGGACCGCAACCAGCGTCGCAAACATACCCCTGCGCCGAGATTTTGATCCTCTGCCCCGCCCATGCGACATCCGCAGCAAGCCCTGGGCCTTCCCGAGGCAGATCGCGATGGACAACGAAGAACGAATCCCAATCCACGCTAGGCTCCGCGTCGGCAACTCACCCTCCGCCGGTGACACGGCGCGAGCAAGGGCTCAAAGCGATCTATCCTTGATCGTGTCCAGACCAGCGCCCTATCGCGCCCCGGAAACGCTGATCCCGGCATAGGCGGAGCCTTCGCCATCCTGCGCCTGCGCACCGGCGGAAAACAGAAAAGTGGCGCGTTCGCCCAGCCTGTAGGCCGTCACAAGGCCCACCTGGGCGCGGGCGTAGCTGGGGTCGCCGGCGCCGGCCAGTTCGAGCCCGAAGCGCAGCCGCGCCTGAGGCGGGCCGCGCAGCACCCTGAAGAGGGCCGAGGCGTCGCGCGCCGTAGGAGAGGCCGCCGCCCAGACCTGCGCCTCATGGCCCCGCATGCGCCAGCCGCCATCAGCCTGAAGCAGGAGATCAAGCCGCGTCCCCGCCTTGGCGTTGCCAGGATCGGGCCGGGACAGCTCGGTGTCGAGCAGGCGCAGCCCCACGCCAGCATTCGCCCAGCCGCCAGCCCCGGAGGCGCGGCGCATGGCGAGCAGCTGGAGCCCCTGTTCGCGACCCTCGATCTCGGCGAGGCCGCTTTCATAGCGATAGCGCCCGGCCGAGAGCAGCGCCTTGCCCGCCCAGCGCCCCTCCCCCATCGCGCCCGCATACCCCGAACCGTCGGTCGCGCCCATGGAGACGCCGGCAAACCACGCGCCCTGCGCCGCCGCCTGACAGGGAAAAATCAGAAAGAGGGCCAAGGCCGGAAAGGCGCGCATGGCGCCACGGTGACGGGGCTGTCCTTCAGCCGCCCTGTGGCTCCGCGTCGCCCTGTCGGAGCAGACAGGTTCAAGGAGCGGTCATCGGCGCGGGCGCGCTGGGAGCGGCGGGCGCGAGCGCCTATCGGTCCGTTCGGTTCAAAGGATCTCGTCTCATGGAATATGGCTACACGCCGCTGCCGCAACGCAACCCGATCCAGTGGCCAGGCGGCAAGCGCGTCGCGCTGATCCTCACTTTCAACCTCGAGACCTGGGATCTCGTGAAGGACACGACCAAGCCCTATTACGCCGGCGGCCCGCCGATCCTGCCCGACATCCTGCCCGGCAACGTGGCGGATTATCCCAACTACACCTGGCGCGAGTATGGTCAGCGCGTCGGCATATGGCGGCTGATCGATCTGTTCGACGAGATGGGGGTGAAGGCCTCGTGCACCACCAACGCGCTCACGTTCCATCGGCGCAAGGCGATGACCGACGCCATCCTTGAGCGCGGCTGGGAGCTGCTCGCCCACAATTGGGAGCAGGGCGAGCTTCTGGCCGAGTTCGCCCACGAGCCGGAGAAGGCGCGCGCGATCATCCTGCGCTCGATCGAGGAATATGAGAAGTTCGTCGGCCGGCGCCCGCGCGGCTGGCTCTCCTCCAGCCTGCGCGGCACGCTGGAGACGCCCGACATCCTCGCCGAGGCGGGCCTGTCCTTCTATTGCGACCTGATGAACGACGATCAGCCCTATCTGATCCGCACCAGGCACGGGCCAATCGTCTCCACGCCCTATTCCAACGAGATCAACGACTTCACCATCCTCACCCGGCGCAATCACACCACCGACGAGTTCCGCGACATCCTGAAGGAGGAGCTGACGGTGCTGCATGAGGAGGGCGCCAGGCATGCCCGGATCATGAACGTCGGGCTGCATCCACACGTCTCGGGTCGGGCTTATCGCGTCCGGGCGCTCCGCGAATTCCTCGCCTACGCCAAGACGCTGCCAGGCGTCTGGTTCGCGACGCGCGCCGAGATCGCCGACTGGTATCTCGCCAACCACGAGACCCATATTCCCGGCCAGCTCAACGGCGGCGCAAGCGGGGCAAGCCTCTAGGCCAGGATATGCGACGGCGCCTCAGGCGGTAGAATGAGGGCGATGCCACCCGGTTTCGCCCTTCACCCCGGACTGCTGGACCGCGCCGCCCAGGAAGCGCTGGTGAAGGCGCTGCGCCCGCTTGTAGCCCAGGCGCCGTTCTTCACGCCGGTCATGCCCGGCACGGGCAAAGCCTTCAGCGTGCGCATGACCAATCTTGGCGCCCTCGGCTGGGTGAGCGATGCGCACGGTTATCGCTATCAGAGCGCCCACCCTGTCACGGGCGCGCGGTGGCCGGCGATCCCGGCCGATCTGATCGCGGTGTGGAACAAGCTCACCGCCTATCCCGCGCCGCCGGAAGCCTGCCTTGTGAACCTCTATCGCGACGGCGCGCGCATGGGGCTTCACGTCGACGCTGACGAGGAGGCACGCGATGCGCCGGTGCTATCGGTCAGCCTTGGCGACGAGGCCCTCTTCCGGATCGGCGGCCCAGCCCGGCGCGACCCCACCAGGAGCGTCTGGCTGCGATCCGGCGATGTGGCGGTGCTGGCCGGGCAGGCGCGTCATTGTTTCCACGGGATAGACCGGGTGCGCGCCGGCTCCTCCACCCTGCTGGAGGGGGGCGGACGGCTCAATCTGACGCTGCGGCGCGTCACGCTATCCGACCGAACTGTCTGACCTGCGAACCTCGGGGCGCAAATGCGCACGGAGGCGGCGATGCGGCAGGCGGCAGGATTGGGGCTTCTTTTTGTGGCGGCGTGCGCCAGCGCGCCGTCACCGCCGCCGGCTTCGGCGCCCGAGCGAGCGCTCTCCCGGCTCCTTTCCTCACCGGAAGGCGCCGCTCAGACCGATCTTCTTGCGATCCATGCCCGGCTCGCCGCCCAGGACCCCGCCGCCGCAACCCGTGCGCGCAACCTTGCGGTGGACGCAGGCTTGCTTGCAGCCGATCAGGCCTGCACCCGCGCAGCGCACGCCCAGGAGCGCAGAAACGACGCCGTTCAGCTTGGCGCGGACCTCGCAGGACTTGCCGCCAGCGCAGCGGGCGCGCGCGCCAGAGATGCGCGCAGCCTGCATGCAATGGCCGGTTTGCTTGCCGGAGCAGCCGCCAGGCTGGATACAGGCGTGACCTCAGGCGCCCGGCGGGCCGCCCTTGCAGCCGCCCTGATGCAGGCGCGCGCCGCCGCCGCCCGCTGCAAGACCCTTGATACGACAGCGTTCAGTCTGGCGGATGCGCTGGCATTCACCGATCGGGTGGGGGCGCTGTGCATGGCGGCTCTGGACCCGAAGTCTGCCAGCCTGCCTGCAACGCCGCCCGATTGCCCCTGACGGCGGGGCGGCTAGGATTGTCCGATGCCGCTCGATCTCCCAAGCCCGGATGGGCCCCGACCGCTCGTTCTTTCGCGCCGGACCCTTGCGTTGACGCCGCTTTTCGCCGGCTATCGCGCCGCTGCCGGGCCGGCGATGGCGTCAGCCATCACCACCGACGCGGAAGGTCTCATCACGGGCGAGGTCTCCTACAGCACGCCGGGCTTTGAGCTGCCCGCGTATGTGGCGCGCCCCGCAAAGGCCGGCCGGCATCCCGCCGTGGTGGTCGTATCCGAGATCTTCGGCCTTCACGCTTACATCCAGGACGTCTGCCGGCGGTTTGCCAAGCTTGGCTATGTCGCGATCGCACCGGCCTATTTCGTGCGCGATGGCGACCCGGCCCAGATGACAGACTTCGCCGCCATCCGCTCCGTCGTCGCCAAGGCGACGAACGCCCAGGTGATGGCCGATACCGACGCGACCGTCGATTGGCTCTCCAAGCAACCCTTCGTGGCGCGCCGGCGCCTTGCAATCACCGGCTTTTGTTGGGGCGGGGCTGTGACATGGATGGCGGCGGCGCATTCCAGCGCCTTCAAGGCGGGCGTGGCGTGGTATGGGCGCCTGGCGCGGCCGGCGCGCGACGCTTTCCTCGGCGCCGAGGAGCGCGCCTGGCCCGTGGATGTCGCCGGCGCGCTGAAGGCGCCTGTGCTTGGTCTGTATGCGGAGAATGATTCCGGCATTCCGCTCTCGGATGTCGAGGCGATGCGCGCCTCCCTGGCGCGGGCGGGGGAGACACGCTCGCAGATCCTGATCTATCCCGGTGCGCAGCATGGCTTCCATGCCGATTATCGCCCCGCCTTTCTTGCGACCGCAGCGGAAAACGCCTGGCGGCATTGCCTCCACCATTTCCAGATCAACGGCGTGTAGGTCCAGGGCCTCCAGCGCCCTCGGCGAAGGCCTCAGCCAACGGACAGCGCGAAAGCGCAGACCTGTGCGATTTCGGCCTTGGCGAGGGCGAGGCGTTCGGCTGCGGCCTCGATGGTCGGCTCCTCAGCCGCCGCCGCAATACGCGCCCTCAACGCCTGAGACGCCGTAGCGGGATCAAAGACGCCCGAAACGGAAAGATCGACGAGCTGGCGCAGGCTCAAGAGAAGGCCCGCCGCCCGTGAAAGGCGGGCTGCTATTTCGCTGGCAAGCGCTCCTGCAGCCGCCAGCGTTGCGATCTGCGCCTGCGTCCCTTGAGCAATGGCGCCGGGCGCGTGCAGGAGGCACAATGTCTGGACAGCAAATTCGAGATCCACCAGTCCTCCAGAAGAGAGCTTCAGTTCCCACAGCCCGCCGCCAGGCCTCTCCCGGCGCATTCGGGCGCGCATGTCGGCCGCATCGGCGCGCAGTTTGGCGCTGTCGCGCGGGCGCGCGAGGGCGGAGGCGCGCGCCGCCTCCACACGCTCGCAAAGGGCGGCGTCGCCCGCCACAGGGCGCAATCGGGTGAGCGCCAGGAGCTCCCAGGTCCAGGCTTCGTCGCCATAATAGCGCTCGAACGCCCCGATCCGCACGGCTATGGGGCCAGCCTTGCCCGAGGGGCGCAACTGGAGGTCCACCTCATAGAGCGCGCCTTCCGCAGTGGGCGCTGACAGCGCAGTGACCAGCCGCTGAGCCACCTTGGCGAAGAAGGTTTCCGCGGGCAGCGCGCGAGGCCCGACGCTTTCATCCGAACTCGGATCATAGAGAAGCATGAGATCCAGGTCGGACCCGACCGCGAGTTCGCCCCCGCCATGCTTGCCCCAGGCCGCCACCGCCACAGCGCCCGGCAACGCACCATGCAGACGCTCCACCTCGGCGATCGCGGCAGGCAGAAGCGCGCGCACGCTCGCATCGGCCAGAGCCGTGAAGGCGCGCTGAGCGTCCGCCGGCGCGATCAGATCGTCGAGCGCCTGGAACCCGATCCGGAAGGCCAATTCGCGATGGGCGCGTCGCGCCAGATCCAAAGCCTGCTCAAAGCCGCCCGCTGCAGCGACGGCGGCAGCCATCGCCTTGTCGAAGGCGTCCGGCGGATCGGCGCAGACAGGCGCCAGAAACCGTGGGTCGATCAAGGCGTCGAGGACGGCTGGCTGACGCGCAAGCGCGGCTGCAAGCCGCGGGGCCAGACCGAAAGCCCGGACGATCGCCTGCAGCAGCCTCGGCTCGGCCTGAAAAAGCGAGAGAAGCTGAACGCCCGCGCTCAGGCCGGCGAAGAAATCGCGGAACCGGGCGAAGGTGAGGTCGGCCTCCCCCGTCTTGGCGATGGTCTGCAGGAGCTGCGGGATGAGCGCGGTCAGCAGTTCGCGCGCGCGGGGGCTGCGCGTGGCGCGCACGCGGCCATGATGCCAGCCGCGCACGGTCTCTGCGACCTCGGAGGGCTCGTTGTAGCCGAGCCCGGCGAGCGTCCTGAGGGTCTCTGGATCATCCTCCACCCCGGTGAACACCAGACTGCCCTCCGGCCCTGCCAGCGGCTCTGCATCCGGAAAAAGGGCCTCGCCCTCGGCCAGAACCTTGGCGCGCAAGGCCCTGAGGTCGGCATCAAAGCCCGCAAGGTCGCCGTAGCCGGCAAGCCCGGCCAGCCGGGCGCGCAAGCCTGGATCATCGGGAACGCGGTGTGTCTGCTCGTCATTGGCCATCTGGGCGCGGTGCTCCAGCGCGCGCAGCGACCGATAGGCGCTGTCCAGACAGGCTTGCGTCCCCGGCCCGATCCGTCCGGCGATGACGAGCGCGTCGAGGGCCTGAAGCGTGCGCGGCGCACGCAAGCTCGGGTCGCGCCCGCCGAGGATCAATTGCTGGGTCTGGGCGAAGAATTCGATATCCCGGATTCCGCCTCGGCCGAGCTTCAGATCGAATCCGGGTTGATCCAGTCCGGTGTGGCGGCCATGGGCGAGGATCTGGCGCTTGATCGAATGGATGTCGGCGATGGCGGCGAAATCGAGATGCTTGCGCCAGATGAACGGCGTGAGGCTTTCGAGGAAAGCGACGCCCGCAGCCGCGTCCCCGGCCGCCACCCGCGCCTTGATCAGCGCCGCCCGCTCCCAATTCTGCCCGAAGGACTCGTAATAGGTCTCGCCCGCCTGAACCGACACCGCAGGCTGCGTCGACCCCGGATCGGGTCGCAGGCGGAGGTCGACACGAAAGACGTAGCCATCCTCGGTCACTTCTTCAAAGACACGGGCGACAAGCCGCACAAGCTCGACAAAGGCGCGCCCAGCGCGATCCTCCCATGCCGGATCGATCCGGTCGCGGTCGAAAAAAGCCGTTATGTCGACATCGGAAGAATAATTGAGTTCACCCGCGCCGTATTTTCCCATCGCCACAAGGAAGAAGCCCGGGACCGGGCCAGCCGTATCGTCCGTAAGCGGAGGAAGCCTGCCCCGGGCGCGCATGTCGGCGGCGGCCGAGGCGAGCGCGGAGGCAAGCGCGGCGTCGGCAAAGGCGCTCAGACCGCCGGTTACCGCCTCCAGATCCAGCACGCCGGAAAGATCGCCCAGCGCGAGGGCGAGGTGAACATCCTGCTTGGCGCGGCGCAAGCCCGCCATGGCGGCTGGGAGATCGCCTGTCGTCACGGCCCGAGCCGCCGCAGCGGCTGCATCGGCGACGGCCTGCGGGCCGTGCTGCGTGATCGCGAGCAGCGTATCCGGCCGCAGCCGGGCAAGGCGCTGGAGGTAGGGCGCCGGCGCCAGCGCGGCTTCGATCACGCCCGGCGCAAGCCCTGCAAGCGGCGGGAGGGCGGGCGCAATCTTCATGTCTTCCCCGGCAGGATCAAGGCGGCGCGCAATCCTGGCGCCAGCGGATCGCCCGCGCCGTCGCTGAGTTCCAGCCGGCCGCCATGCAGCTCTGCGACGGCCGCCGCCAGGCTGAGGCCGATACCGGCCCCCTGGGCCGTGCGCGCGCTATCAAGCCGCACAAAGCGTTCGAGCGCGCGGGCGCGATCGGCCTCCGGGATGCCAGGGCCGGTGTCGGTGACGGAAAGCTCCACCGCGCCGGCGCGCATCCGCCGGGCGCGCAGCGTCACGCCGCCGCCCTCGGGCGTATACTTGATGGCGTTGTCGAGCAGGTTGGTCAGCGCCTGTTGCAGCAGGGCCCGATCCGCCTTCAAGGTCAGGCCGTCAGAGACTTCTGCGGCGAAGGCCAGGGCCTTGTCCTCGAAGGCCGGCTCGAACAGCTCCGCCATTTCGCGCGCGATCTCGCCGGCGTCGCAGAGGGCGAAGCGCCCCCCCTGCCCGCTCTCCAGCCGGGATAGCCGCAAGACCGCGTTGAAGGTGGCGATGATGTCGTCGATGGCTTCGACAGCCTCGCCCAGGGCCGCCTCCTGCGCCTGCGGGCCTGCGGAGAGCGCGCTTTCCAGGCGCGTGCGCAGCCGGGCCAACGGCGAACGGAGGTCGTGGGCGACGCTGTCGCCGGTGGTGCGGGCCGCCTGCATCAGCCGCTCGATCCGGTCGAGCATGGCGTTGAGGTCCTGGGCGAGGCGATCGAACTCGTCGCCCCGACCGCGCACGCGCGCCCGCTCTCGCAGATCGCCGTCCATCACGGCGCGGGCTGTCTGGGAGAGTTCATCGGCGCGGCGCGCAGCCTGGCGCGCGACGAGAAGGCCGCCGATCAGCGCCAGCGCAATCGTTCCAGCCGCCCCAAATCCGATCGCCTGGGTGATGGCCTGGACCAGCGGCGCGCCATCGCCAAGATCGCGTCCGACAAAGACGCCATAGCCATCGCCGAAGGCCAGAAAGAGCCCGCGCGCGGAACGGCGCTGAGGTTCCCCGGTCAGGGGCGCCGGGCGCTCGAACTCGAACCGGGCGAACGTCGCCTGCGCGACGATCGGGGATGCGTCCGGGTTTGGCCGGCGCACAGCGGAGAGATCGACTGGCGCTGCGTCAAGATTGCCAGACAGCGCCACGCCGCTCGGCTGCACAAGGACATAGAGCCAAGCCTCTTCTCCGGCCGACCGCTCGATCACCGCCGCGTTCAGGCCGGCGGCGCCGCCTTCCTCATGAACAGCGATCAGGCTGGCGAGCTCGCGCCGGACTGCGGCGTCGGTGTCGGAGGCGAGCCGTCCGACCGTCGCCACATACAGCCATGCCATCAGCAGGGCCGCCGCGCCGCCGAAGAACAGCGCAAACGCAACGGCGACCCGAAAGCTGGTGGTGCGAAACAGCGTGCGCGCTTCGGCCGGGTTCATGCCTCCAGGCGGTAGCCGGCCCCGCGCACCGTGTGAAGCATGGGCGTGGGAAAGTCGCGATCGATCTTGGTGCGCAGCCGCGAGACATGCACATCGATCACATTGGTCCCCGGATCGAAGTGATAGTCCCACACCCGCTCGAGAAGCATGGTTCGGGTGACGACCTGGCCCTGGTGGCGCATCAAGAATTCCAGCAGCCGAAACTCGCGGGGCTGAAGATCCAGTTTCTTGCCTGCACGGGTCACCAGCCGGCCCAGAAGGTCCATTTCGAGATCGCCGACCTTCAGCTTGGTCACGGGGGCCGGGCCATCGCCATTGCGCCGGCCCAAAGCCTCCACGCGCGCAATCAGCTCGCTCGCGGCATAGGGTTTGGCGAGATAGTCGTCGCCGCCCGCACGGAGTCCCTCCACCCGGTGGTCCACGTCCGCCAGCGCCGACAGAAACAGCACCGGGGTCTTCAACCCGTTTGCGCGCAGATCAGACACCACCATCAGCCCATCCTTGCCGGGCAACATCCGGTCCACGATCAGCGCGTCATAGACATGGGCCTGAGCGAGCGCCGCGCCGAGGATGCCGTCCGGGGCGTGATCTGCGCTGTGGCCGGCTTCCTCGAGCACCCGCTTCACATAGGCCGCCGTCTCGGGATCATCTTCGATGACCAGGACTTTCATCGGCTTATTCCCGGGCGCTGAGCGGAATCGGTACGTAGAACCGGCCATCGGGACGCTGGACCAGAAGCGGGATGGACGGACGGTCGGCCTTGCGCGCGGCCTCCACCGCCGCCGCCAGATCATCCACCGTGCGCACGGGGCGGTCCCCAGCTTCCAGAATGGCGAGGCCAGGTTCCAGACCGCGACGTTCGGCTTCGCTTCCATCCAGAACCGCGGAAATCGCCACGCCGGGCTCGCTTGGCGTCAGGCGAAGCCGCGTGCGATCGGCCGCCGTCAGGGGACGGACCGACAGGCCAAGCGGGCCGGAAGCGGGCGCGATATCGCCGGGCTCTTCCTGGCCGGCATCGGCGCGCAGCTGACGCTCGCTCGGGCGCTCCGCGATGAGCACCGGGATTTCGCGGCGTTGCCCGGAGCGCATCACGGTGACGCGGGCCGTCATGCCGGCGCGCAGAGAGCCGACCTTGCGGGTGAGATCACTGGCGTCACGGACTGTTTCACCGTCCACCGACAACACCACGTCGCCGCCCCGCAGCCCACCCTTTGCGGCAGGGCCGTCTGGCGTGACGCTGGAGATGATGGCGCCGCGGGGCTCCGGCAGACCGAGGCTCTCGGCCAGGTCGCGGTTCACGTCCTGGATCGTGACGCCCAGCCAGCCGTAGGCCACCCGGCCCGTCTTCATCAGCTGCTTGGTGATCTGATCGGCAAGTTGGGCGGGAATGGCGAAACCGATCCCGATATTGCCGCCCGTGCGGGTGAAGATCGCCGTATTGACCCCGATCACCCGTCCCGACAGGTCGAACGCCGGCCCGCCGGAATTGCCCGGATTGATGGGCGCATCGATCTGGATGAAGTTGGCAAGCTGCCCGCCAATGTCGCGGCCCTCAGCCGAGACGATCCCGGCGGTGGCCGAACCGCCCAGCCCGAACGGGTTGCCGATGGCGACCACCCAGTCGCCGACGCGCGGCTTGGTGGTGGTGTCGAACTCGACATAGGGGAAGTTGCGCCCCTCCACCTTGAGCACCGCGAGGTCGGAGCGTTCATCGGTGCCCAGCACGCGCGCTTTCAGTTCGCGCTCGTCCTTCAGGGTGACCGTGATCTCCTTGGCGTTCTCGATCACGTGGTTGTTCGTGACGATGAAGCCGTCCTGACTGATGAAGAAGCCGGAGCCGCCGCCGCGGCCTTCGCGCGGGCGCTGGTTGCGCGGGATCATCTGCTCAAACCGGCGGCGCAATTCGGGCGGGAGCTGCTCCAGATCCGGCCCCTCGATGGCGCCGGGACCGCGCTGCTCGGTCACGACCGACAGCGACACCACGGCAGGGCTCACCCGCTCCACAAGGTCGGCGAAGCTGGGCAGCGTGGCGGCGGCCGCAGGCGGACGGGTGCGGATCGGCTGGGCGTCGACGCCTTGCGGCGCCAGCACCAGACCGGCCCCGAAGGACGCCATCAGGGCGGCGCCAGCCGCCGCGCCCGTGGCCCAGGGAAGAACGCCGGAAAGCCGCTTCGGCTTCTGCTCAGTCATAGTCACCCTTTCGGTAGACGGCCAATGCGGGCGGCCGCCTCGGTTCACGCCACAGCATATGGCGTGAGAAACATTACAAAGCCATGGCTAGCGGCTTAAATCGCCTTCATCTCGCGCGGGTCGGCCGAGAGCGGCGAGCGCGGCCTCCGCGGCGGCGCGATCATCGGCTGCAATCGCGGGCTCGGCCCTCCGGCGCGCCAGAACAAAGAGCGTGCCGCCTGCAACGAGCAGGAGCGCGAAGGGCAACGCCCAGAGCGCAATCGTGCTGGCGCTCAGCCGCGGTCGCAGCAGAACGAACTCGCCATAGCGTTGGGCGAAATAGTCACGCACCTCGTCGTCGCTGTCTCCGGCGGCGACCCGTTCGCGGATGGCGTGGCGCATATCCACGGCCATAGCGGCGTTGGAACGCGAGACGGGCTCGTTCTCGCAGACCACGCATCGGATCTCATCGGCGAGGTTCTGGGCGCGCTCTTCCAGCACGGGATCGGTCAGGGCCGCGTCCTGGCGGATGATTTCCCCTGCCGTCGGCTGCGGCGCGCTGACCTGCTGGGCGAAGGCTGGCGCAGCCGTCAGCAGCGCCAGCAAGATTGCGGACGCCTTCACTCGGCCGCCACCGGCTTGGGCGGAGCCGCCTTGCGCCGGCGCGCCTTGGCGGGTTGAGGCGCGCCGATCCGCAACCGGCGATCGGTCAGCGAGACGACGCCGCCGAGCGCCATCAGGGCGCAGCCGACAAACACTAGATGGATCATCGGGTTCCAATAGAGGCGCACGGTCCATTTCTGCTGGCCGTTGATCTCGGCGGGCTCGCCAAGCGCGACGTAGAAATCGCCGCCGAAGATGGCGCGCAGGGCCACCTCGGTGGTGGGCATCTGGGCGGCGGGATAAAAGCGCCGCTCCGGGTGCATCTCGAAGGTGGCGCCGCCCGCCCGGCTGACGGTGAGCACCCCCTCCTCGCCATAATAGTTGGGCCCTTCGATGGCCCGGATCTCGTCGAGCGTGACGGTGCGGCCGGCGAATGTGGTGGATTGGCCGATGGCCAGGCTTTCCGAGCGCTCTGTCCGGAACGTCATTTCGGCAACCGCGCCCAGCGTAAAAACGCCCACGCCGAGGTGTGCGAGCGCCATACCCCACGCCGCCCCAGGCAGCGTGCGCACGCGATTGACCACGACGGCAGGCCCGGCCCGCCCGATCTGAAGCCGGTCTGCAAGCTCGGTCAGGCTGCCGAGGATGAGCCAGATCGCCAACGCAAGCCCGATCGCGGCCAGCACCGGCGCGCCGAAGAACGCAAGCCCGACCAGCGCACCAGCAGCAGCGCCGGCCGCAGCGACCCAGAGCCGTTGGAGCGCGCCGATCAGGTCCCCCCGCTTCCAGGCGAGATAGGGGGCGATGGGCAACGCAATCAGCAGGATCGTCATCAGGGGCGCAAAGGTGGCGTTGAAATAGGGCGGGCCGACCGAGATCGTCCGCCCCGTCACAGCTTCGGCGGCAAGCGGATAAAGCGTGCCGACAAAGACGGTGGCGCACGCCACAGACAGGAAAAGATTGTTCAGAACGAGTGAGCCTTCCCGGCTCACCGGGGCGAACAGCCCCGCGTCCGAACCGAGCTTCGGCGCCCGCCAGGCGTAAACCGCCAGCGCGCCGCCGGTGAGAACGGCGAGAATCACAAGGATCCAGACGCCGCGTTCGGGATCGAGTGCGAAGGCGTGCACCGACGTCAGCACGCCAGAGCGCACAAGGAAGGTGCCCAGCAGCGAGAGCGAGAAGGTGAGAATGGACAGCAGGATCGTCCAGGCGGCGAGCCCGCCGCGCTTTTCCGTCACGATGGCCGAATGCAGGAGCGCCGCGCCCAGAAGCCAGGGCATGAAGCTCGCATTCTCGACCGGGTCCCAGAACCACCAGCCGCCCCAGCCGAGCTCGTAATAGGCCCAGAAGGACCCAAGCGCGATCCCGATGGTGAGGCACACCCAGGAGGCCAGCACCCACGGGCGCACCCAACGCGACCATGCCGCATCCACCCTGCCCTCCAGGAGGCCGGCGACGGCGAAGGAGAAGACCAGGCTGAAGCCGACATAGCCGAAATAGAGAAACGGCGGATGGGCGACGAGCGCGGGATCCTGCAGCAGTGGGTTCAGATCGTTGCCCTGCAGAGGAGCGGGGTCCAGCCGCTCGAACGGATTTGACGCAAACACCAGATAGGCGAAGGACGCGAGCGCGATGATCCCCTGCACGCCCAGAACACGGGCGAGCAGGCTCGGCCGTAGCGCCTCGCCAAAGCGTGCAGCCAAGGCGCCGAACAGGCACACCACCGCGCACCAGAGGAGGAAGGAGCCCTCATGGCTGCCCCAGGCGCCGGCGACCTTGTACATGGTCGGCTTCAGGGTGTGGGAATTGGCCGCCACATTGGCGACTGAGAAATCGGACTGCAAAAACAGCGTGATCAGCGCTCCGAACGACACAATCGCAGCGATTGCGCCCGCCTCGGCCGCCCCGCGCGCCGCCGCCATCAGCCGCCCGTCGCCGGAATGGCCGCCCCAGAGACCGGCGCCCGCTTGAACGAGGCTGAGCGCAAAGGCCAGGAGGGCCGCGAAATGTCCGAATTCAGCGATCATGACGGCCGCGCCAGATTGCCGGTCGGCGGGGGCGCCGGGCGCCATTCGCCAGACGCCTTGAGCGCATCGGCGACTTCCTTGGGCATATAGGTCTCGTCGTGTTTGGCGAGGATGCGATCGGCCTTGAACTCGCCCGGCGCCACGAAACGGCCTTCAGCCACCACGCCCTGCCCCTCCCTGAACAGATCCGGCAGAACGCCGACATAGCTGACCTTCAAATCGGCCTGATTGTCGGTCACCACGAAATCCACCCGGCCGCCGCCGCTGCGCACGACTGTTCCGGCAGCGACCAGCCCCCCGACCCGTGCGGCGCCGGAACTGACGTTTTCGGCCTTGGCCTGCGCGGGCGAATAGAAATAGGCCGCCGTGTCGCGCAGCGCGACCGATGCAAGCGCCACCGCCCCAGCGAGGGTTACGCCTGCCGCTCCGATCAAGAGAAGCCGTCTGTCGCGTCTGCGCATGCTGTTCGTCCCGTTCCGGCTCTTTTTTCTGGCGCGCCGCCGATGCGCGTCGCCCGCAATATAGAAGAGCCTAACCGCCCGGCGAAGGCGCCGGTGCGGACACGGCTGCGTCATTTCGACCGGCGTCCACGCCAGTGCGCGCGGCCGCCACGATCGCGCTGACAAGCCCATCGCCGGGGTGAGCGGTTTCCAGCCGGGCAAGGGCGGCGCGCGCGCCAGAGATGTCGCCCGTCATGGCGCGAACCCGGGCCAGAGACAGATTGGCGCCGAGGTCTTTCGGGTTGGCCGCAGCCTTGCTGGCGCGGGCGGCCACCATGGTTGCGATGAAGCTGCGCCGTTCCGCATCGGTCATCTGCCCGGCCGCCTGCGCGGCCTGACCATCGGGCCCCTGCCGCACCACGGCGAGGTCTTCGGCGATCCGCGCGGCGAGCGCGCGGCGACGCGGATCGGACGGCGGAAACGTCTCATAAAGGCTGCGCCAGAGCGACAGCGCGGCCTCCTGATCGCCCTGCTGCAACCGCGACATCGCCACATAAAACTGCGGAACCGGCGCCTTGGGGTCGATCGCCAGCGCGGCCAGGAACGCCTGCAGCGCATCGGGGCCGACCGTGCCCGCATCGAGCTTCACAATCATGGCGCCGGCGTTGGACAGGGCCTGCACATTGCGCGGATCGCGCCGAAGCGCCGCCTGAAACGCCCGCAACGCATCCTGATCCCGGCCCTGACTGGCCAAAAGCTCGCCCAGAAAGATGTGCGGCTGGGGATCGTCCGGCGACCGGCGGGTCTGGTCCTCCAGAAGGGCGATCAGCTCATTGGGCTGGAGGCTCGCCGGATCGCGGGCCAGAAGCTCGCCCCGGCGGGCCTCAAAGGGCCGGTCCGGCATGCCGGGGCTGCCAAGCGCGAGGTAGAGCCCCAAGGCGGCGATGGGCGCGACAATGGCCGCGAGCAGCGCGGTGCGGCCGCCGCTTCCGGCTTTCGACTTGCCGGGGTCGGCAAGCGCGCGCGCCGCACGCCGGCCGATCTCCAGACGCGCCGCCTCATACTGGGCAGGATCGATCAGCCCGCGGTCGCGGTCGCGTTCCAGCTCTGCAAGCTGATCGGCATAGATCGAGCGTTCCGCATCGGCGCCGCCGGTGACGGCCGCGCGCGCACGCGCCAGCATCCAGAGCGTCGCGGCTGCGGCTGCAAGTCCGGCGATCGCCCAGAAAAGAAGGGTTTGGGTCGCCGCATCCATCCGACAGGCGGCCTAGTCCGCCTGCGCGCGACGATCAAGTCACGCTGACGCCATTCGGCGCCGCAGGATCGCCGCAGCTTCGGGGCCGTGGAAGGCGCCATAGAGGCTGTCGATCGGCTCAAGCCAGGCGAGAGCGTCGGGGCGCAGGGCGGGATCATGCAGGCTGCGCAGCGCGGCGTCCTGAATGGCGGCAAGCTCCGGCTCGAGGCGGCGCACCACACCGTCTCGCTCTCCGCCGAAAGCGGCGGCGCGCGCGGTAAGACGTGTCGCAGCGACGAGGCGCAGCAGGCGCCTGGCGAGCGCAAGCTTGTCGCGGTCCAGTCGCTTGGAGGGCGCCAGCACCTCCACCATCGCGCGGCCGGCGCCGCGCGTGTTCTCGCGCGGAACGGCCGAAGCAAGGGCGGGTGCTGCGCGTTTCATCAACGCATCCATCGTTTCCCCGACGTTGGCGCAACCGCCGATCCAGCCGGCCGTCAAGGCGCGGCATCGCTTCGCGCCGGAAGCCGGCCAGCGCCTGGCCGAACCGATCAAGCGCGAGCGCCAGCACCTCCGGCTCGAAGACGCCTTTGCGCGACGCTTCCCTGAACAGGCCAACCCAGCGCTCCAGCTGCGCGATCAAGCGCTCGACCACGAGCCCGATCTCGGTGCCCATCATCTTTTCTTCCTGGAACTCGGTCGTGACCTTCCGCACCAGCCGGAAGATCTGCCAGGGCCGGACCAGCCGGGCGAGCACGAGCAGAAGGAATTCGGCGCTGCGGTCGGGGCGTTCGGCCACAATGCGGCGATGCAGGCTCGCCGCGGCCATAGCCATGTCTTCGGTAAACTCGGCGATCTGGATGGGAAGACGCTGGTCTGTGAGGCCAGCCGAGGCTTCCGCCTCCAGCAACTTCATCCAGGCCGACGCCGTATCGAGCGCGCGCGCGCCAGCGCTGGTCGTCAGCAACGCCCGCGACGGCGCCTCGTCCGCCAGACCGACGCGCAGCGCCTGACACACCAGCCGGCGGGTCGCGGCCAGCGCCTGACCAATGCGTCCCTGATCGCCAGACAGCATCACCGCCCGCAGGTCCTGCAACGCCAGGTCAAACTCTGCGGGAAGCAGATGATCCACCAGCCAGCCCCAGATGGCCTCAAGGTCGGCAAGGGCGAGGCCGCCAGGCAGAAGCGGCGCTCCGACGGGAAGATCGTCGATCAGGCCCTCAAGGCCGCGAAACAGGACATCGCGGACGCCGGCGCTGCGCCGCCCCCAGGTCGCGTGCGGCAGACCGATATCGTGAAGAAGCAAGGCGAGCATGTCCGCCGAAAACGGGTCGATGCTCGTGGCAGGTCCCTGCCCGAGTGCGCCGACGAGGCTTTCGGCGGCGTCCTTGGAGATCGTCCCGAATTATCGCCGCAATGTTTCAGCGTACTGAGACTGATTGAAGATCGAAGCGCTCGCGATGTTCACACCTTCAGCATCATCAGATCTCGGTTAAGGGTTGATTTCCGCTGGTAACCGAACTCTTACCCGCAGCCCGCCAAGCTCTGAAGTCTCCAGCGCAAGCGACCCGCCATAGGCCTCTACTATATCACGAGTGATGGCGAGACCGAGGCCGCTGCCGGGTGCGGCTTCATCGAGGCGGGCGCCGCGCTTGAGCGCCTGGGCGCGCTGTTCCTGCGTGAGGCCTGGGCCGTCGTCTTCGACGAGGAGGAGCCCATCCACACCGTCCGCGCCCACTGTGATCCGCACGGCGCTGCGGCCGTACTTGCAGGCGTTTTCGGCAAGATTGCCAATGATTTCATCCAGATCCTCGCGCTCGCCACGAAACAGGGGGGACGCCTCCATGCGCGTTTCGATATCCACGCCGCGCCGACCGTAGAGCCTGTCCAGCGTGCGTGCGACGGCATGGGCGGCCTCCTCCATGGAAGCGCGCAGGCCAAACGTTTCCGCGCGAGCAGCCGCCGCGGCGCGTTTGAGATAATGATCCACCTGGCGGGTCATGGAATCCGACTGGCTGACCACCAGCTCGGCCAGCGGCCCCTGCGCGCTGCGGCCCTCGTTGGCGAGCACAGCGATCGGCGTCTTGAGGGCGTGGGCGAGATTGCCGACATGGGTGCGCGCACGCTCCACGATCGCCTGATTGTGATCGAGCAGGGCGTTCAGCTCGCGCGCCAGCGGAGCGAGCTCCCTGGGCGCTTCCTCGTCGAGCCGGGCGCGCTTGCTTGCCCGGATGGCGGCAAGCTGATCGCCCATCGCCCGCAGCGGCGCAAGACCGATCCCGACCTGGACGACCACCGCCGCCGCCAGGCCGATGGCAAGCACGCCAAGCGCCAGCGCGACGGTGGCCGCGAACCTGCCCGCATCGCGATCCGACGGGCCGCGGTCTGCGGCGGCAAGCACCGCGACAGGCGCCGCGCCGCCCGGCAGGATGACTGCGCGCGCCGCGATCCGCAGCGTCTCGCCGGCTTCGCCCCGCGCCTCGAACTTCAGGGTCTGGCCCGGCCCCAGGGCAAGAGCGCGCGCCTGCGCCCCGGTGAGGGGGATGGTCTCGTCGAAGAGCGACCGGGATCGAAGCACTGCAGACTGGTCTGGCGCGCCAAGCCCATAGACCGCCCAGTATCGGCCGGAGAGGGGGCGCTGGAAGCGCGGGTCCAGCGGCGCGGTGGAAAGCGCAAGCCGGCCATCGCTTCGCTGCTCCAGCCCGACCAGCACGGTGTCGATCGTCACGTCCAGTTCGGCGTCGAGCGTGCGGATCACCGCGTCGCGGTAGAGGGTGGACAGGCCCCAGCCGGTGGCGGCCAGAGCCGCAGCGCTCCACAGCGCCGCCGCCAGAATAAGCCGCCCGGCAAGAGATCCCCGGCTTTTCACGCCGGCGCGCTGGTTTCCGGATCGACGAGGCGATAGCCGAGACCGCGGACGGTCTGGATGCGATCCTGTCCGATCTTCTTGCGCAGCCGCCCGATGAAAACCTCGATCGTATTGGAATCGCGGTCGAAGTCCTGATCGTAGATGTGCTCGATCAGTTCGGTGCGCGGGATGACCCGGTCCTGATGATGGGCCAGATAAGACAGAAGCCGGAACTCGTGGGAGGTCAGGCGCACCGGCTCTCCGGCCACTGCGGCGCGCGCGGCGCGCGTGTCCACGCGCAGGTCGCCACATTCCAGCGCTGCGGTCGCGTGGCCGGCGGCGCGGCGCACCAGCGCGCGCAGACGGGCCAGCAGCTCCTCGGTATGGAACGGCTTGGTGAGATAATCGTCCGCGCCGGCGTCGAAGCCTGCAACCTTCTCGCTCCAGCGATCCCGCGCCGTCAGGATCAGCACCGGCGTTGCGCGCCCGGCCGCGCGCCAGCGCTCCAGGATCGTCACGCCGTCGATCCTTGGCAGGCCCAGATCCAGCACGATCACGTCATAAGGCTCGGTATCGCCCAGGTGCCAGCCCTCTTCGCCATCGGCGGCGCAATCCACCGCATAGCCGGCGTCCTGAAGGCCGCGTTCAAGCTGACGGCGCAGATTGGGATCATCTTCAACGATCAGTGCGCGCATGGCGGCCTAACCCCTCCGCGACAGGATCTGGCCCGAGGTCGCGTCGACTTCGAAATCGATGCGGCGCCCGTCCGCCGAGAGCCACTTGATCACATAGACCTGACGGCCCCCCGGCCCGGGCGCCAAAGCGGCGTCGAGCATCTCGCCCGGCTCCTGCCGGCGGATCGCCGCCTCCACCTGACGCAGGGGCACGACGCGCTGCGCCTCGCGCGGGCTGTCGGCGAAGAAGCCCGAGCCAAACGGCGGGGTCTGCGCCTGCGCGCCGGCAGCCAGCAGAAGCGCTGCGCCAGAGAGGAGTACGGCTGTCCAGTTCATGCGCAAAGTCATAATCTGCGGCCTGTGAACGCCAATTGAACGATCTGCTTACGCTTGCTGCGGCCGCGGTGGAAGCGCGCCGGCGCCGGACCAGGATTGAAGAAACCGCGCCAGCTCCGGATCGGCCGGGTCGGTCAGCGTGATGGTGAGTTTCACCAGAAGATCGCCCGGCTGGGACATGCGCTGCACGCCGCGCCCGCGCAGCCGCAACATCGCGCCGGAGTTGGACCCCGCAGGCACAGACACGATGACCGACCCTAACGGGGTGGGCACTGTCACCCGGCCGCCCTCCACTGCTTCCCGCAGCGAAATGGGAAAGTCCATCGCGACGTCATCGCCCTGGCGGCGGAAGAAGGGATGGGGCTGGACCTGAAGCTCGATCAAGGCGTCGCCTACCGGCCGCCCGGGCCGGCCTGGCCGGCCCTGCCCGCGCAGGCGCAGCACCTGCCCGCTCTCGGCGCCGGCCGGAACCATGATGTCGAGCGCCCGGTTGCCAGCGAGCTCCACCCGGGCCTTGGCGCCTGTCACCGCTTCAACGAAGGAGACGGCGAGAACGGCCTTCACATCGCCGCCGGTCGCGGCTGCGGCAGGATCCCCGCCGACCAGCCCCCCGCTCTGGAACCGCTCGGCGCCGGCGCGGCCGCCGAAAAAGTCTGAAAAGAAATCCTCGAAGTCGGGCGGCGGCCCGCTCTTTCGCCCGGCGAAGCCTGGCCCGGGCGAGAAGCCGAAACCCGCCTTCACATTGCCGTCGGCGTCGATCTCGCCGCGATCATAGCGGGCGCGCTTGTCCTTGTCGGACAGGAAGCTGAACGCCGCGGAGGCGCGCTTGAAGCGTTCCTCCGCCGCCTTGTCGCCCGGATTGCGATCGGGGTGCAGCTCTTTGGCGAGCTTTCGGTAGGCGCGGCGCAGCTCCTCCTCGTTCGCAGAGGACGCGACGCCCAGGGTCTTGTAGGGGTCCCAACTCAAGGGGTGTCGCGCTCCGGGACGGCTTGCACTGCAGGTGCGGCATCGGCGCGCCTAGAGCAAGACCTGCACCACCCGCGTCAAGCGATCCCCTTCGCCATGTGTCGCGCTGATCTGCGCGACCTCGATGGCGAGCGCCGTCTGGGGACCGCCGAAATCGGCGATCTCCTCGGCGGCTGGGTAAAGCCACGCGGGCTCCGCTGTCTGCACCTCGCGCTTCAGGGTCGCGCCGTCGAAGACCCGCACGCGATAGGCCTCCGGTGGGTCGATCTGCGCGATGTCGCCGGCGGCCCAGCCATCCCCGCCCCGGCGCGCCCGCCGGAACCAGCCGAGCGCCACCCCTTGCGCGGTGCGCCGCGCCCGCAGCCGATAGGGCCGCCAGGGCGTGAGCGCCCGGCCGGTTGCGGCAAAGAAGAGCGCCGTCGACGCCGGGCCATCGGGCGGCGCACCGGCGGGCGCGGCGCGCCAGCCCAGCATCGCCCCGCGCTCCCAGTCCGAAAGCGCCACCCGCACCAGTCGGTCGTCGATCAGCACGGCCAGGCTGCCTTGCAGCGCGCCCGCTTCGGCGGCGGCGTCGCTGCCGAACTGGCCGCGCAGCAGCCCAGACAGCCTGTAGCGGCGCGCCGCCAGAAGGGTCGCGGTGCGGAACTGAAGATATTCCACTGCGCCGCCGGTCCCCATGATCGCCATCAGATTGGCGCCGCCCAGCACCTCCGTCGGGCTGGCGGAGGCAAGGGCGCCGCAGGCAAGCTCGATCTCGATTGCCGCCGCCTCGTCCCAGCGGCCCGCCGGGCCCGGCGCCAGCGGCGCAGCAAGCACCCCCAGCGCGGCGGCCCGGTCCGCCCGAGCGCGGGCGGGCGCACCGGCAGGATCGCCCGCAAGCCAAAGCCCGACGCCGCCGGGCCACGGATCGGCGCTGGCGGCGAAGAGCGGGCGGGCGTCGTCTGACCCCTCGAAAGCCGGCGGGTCGATCAGCACCGCAAGCGGCGGCGCCGCAGGGGCTGCCTGCGGCGCGGTCTGCGGCGGCGAAGGTGGCGGCACGGACATGACGCCGGCGGCCCCCTGCAGCTCCAGCCCCGTGCTGGCGCGCACGATGCGATAGACCGGGCCCGGACGATCCGGAAACTGCACGAGATCGCCTGGCTCCAGCCAGAGCAGCGACGGCGCCATCCCCCCGCTTGCAGCGTCGCGCCCGGCTTCCAGCGTTGCAAGCCGCGCGCGGGCCACCGCTTCGGCCGCCTCCGGCCCGAGCGCGAGCGGCAGGTCCAGCGCCACTGCATGCACATGCTCGGCGTCAAGCCTGCGCGCGCTCGCGGTAAGCAGGCGATAGTCCCGATCCGGATCAAGAGCGCGCACGCGCACATCGCGCGGGGTTTCCAGCCCGTCGGCCCGCTCACGCGTCAGTCGGCCGTCGCGCGTGAGCGCGAGCCGATCCGCCGCCAGCTCCAGCGGGGTCTCCCGGTCGAGATGGAAGAAGGACAACACCCCGTCGCGTTCGCGCGCATCAAAGCCATAGGCCGCCATCAGCGGTTCCAGCACCGCGCGCGCGCTCTGGGGTCCGTCGATGACCAGGCCAGCCACCACGCCATCGAGCCCGGCTGCATCCACGGTCTCGAGCCCGGCCCGCCGGCAGACATCGGCCACGACAGCGGCCAGGCTGGAGCTTGCGATCCGCCCGGTCAGCCAGTGCCCGCGCGCCCAGTTGGCCCCGTCGCTCCACACCGCCGACAGCGCCGGAAACTGCGGATAGGGCCGCGCATCCCAGCACCACAGATGCAGCCGATCGGGATCGATCATGCGCCCGGCATAGAGGCTGGAAGCTGGATTGCGCCCCGCTTCCGGCTGCCAGCGGCCCAGCAGCGCCTCCAGCGCCCGGCGCTGGATCAGATCGTCGCGCGCGCCGGAAGAGGCGGTCGGCAAAGCGCTTTCCACGCTCTTGGGGTCAACGAAGAGATTGGGCTGGTTGGCGCCGCGATCCACCGCCGGCACGCCGCATTCGGTAAACCAGATCGGCTTGGACTGGGCGATCCAGGCGGTTGGGGAAGGTTGCTCAACGCCGGCGACCCGTTCGACATGCGGGTTCGCCCACCAGGCCGCCAGATCCTTCACCCGCCAGACCCAGGGCTTGCCCAGGCTGTCGGTGATGGGGGTGCAGGTCTGGCTCACGCGGTCGGCGGGGCTGGCGTAGAACCAGTCGAACCCCTCCCCGCCCGCCACCTGCGCCTCGAGATAGGCGCGGTCGTGCGGGCCGGGCGCCAGGCTCGCGTCGAGCCCGCCGTCGCCCCCGCGCCAGTCGCCGAGGGGCGCATACCAGTCCAGCCCGACGCAGCTGATCGCGGGATCGCCCCACAGCGGATCGAGCGGAAAGCGCAGGTCGCCCGGCGCATCGGGCGGCGCATAGCCGCCATATTCGGTCCAGTCGGCGGCATAGGTGATGTCACTGTCCGGGCCGAGCATGGCCCGGACGTCGGCGGCGAGCGCGCGCAGCTTCTGCACGGCGGGAAAGCCGCCAGCCGCGTCGCGCACGCGCGTGAGACCCACCAGCTCCGAGCCGATCACGAAGCTGTCCACTCCCCCGGCGGCCTGCGCCAGGCGGGCATAGTGCAGGATATGCCGGCGCAAGCCCCATTCTGCTGGGCCGGCATAGGCGATCGCCCCGTCCGCCACCGCGAAATCGGACGCCTGCGCCGCGCCGAAGAAAGCGTCGATCTGGGCGGTCGCGGCGGCGGTCCGGTCGGCGGTTGCGGGACGGCCCGGCGCCGGATGGCAGGTGATGCGCCCGCGCCAGGGATAGGCCGGTTGGGCGGCGCCGCCCCAGGGGTCCGGCAGGGTCGACGCTGCCGGAATGTCCATCATCACGAAGGGATAGAGGCCGACCTTGTAGCCACGGGCCTTCAGCGCGGCGATGGCTTCCAGCACGCTGTCGTCGCTGGGCGTGCCGCCATAGGCGGGCGCCCCCGCCACCTGGCTCAGAACGCGGGCGTCGCCTCGGGTGTGCCCGCCCACGCGCCAGACCAGCGGGGCGGTGTCCTTCGTCTGGCTCTCCACACAGGGCCGGATCTCGCACTGGCCGGCGCGCAGGTCGGTTCCGAACCAGGACACGACCAGCAGGACGGAGGTGACATTCGGCAGCGCCGCGCCCAGCTGATCCAGCGCGACCTCGATGTCGGCGCGCGCGGCCGAGGCGTGCACATTCTCCCAACTGGCCCGGCCCGGCCCCAGCGCC
Source organism: Caulobacterales bacterium (assembly GCA_044340025.1). Lineage (GTDB taxonomy): Bacteria > Pseudomonadota > Alphaproteobacteria > Caulobacterales > Aquidulcibacteraceae > JBIIUJ01. The sequence continues at coordinate 3,583 of JBIIUJ010000010.1, read as the reverse complement.
CGGCGCACCGGCGTGGTGGCGAGCGCGAACTCGCCTGATCCGGGGATGAGACAGACGCCCGTGGCAAGCTGGCGCAGCCCGGCCTGTTCCGGCGGCGGGCGCAACACCTCGAACGACAATTGCGGGATGCGGTCGCCGAAGCGCTCGAGATCGAGGTCTTCGAACACGATATAGGCGAGGCCCCGATAGGCAGGCGCAGCTCCGACGCCTTCCAGCGCCTCGATCAGGGGATCGGGGTCCTGATCGGGCGCGCCGCGATGGATGCGGTGAGCCACGAGGCTCAGATCGAACGGCTCGCCATTGGCCCAGACCCGGCCGACGCCATCGATCACGCCCTCGCCCAGCCCGACCGCGAAAGAGATGGAATAGCGCCGCTCGGTGACTTTCTGGCCTGTCTTGCCGCCGACCCGGCGGGTGCTGGTGGATTCCTTGAACCGCGAGGCCCAGATCACCTGACCGGCGATCCACATCGCGCCATAGACAACCGGCACGCCCGCGCCCTCGGTCGAGGTCTGGACCTGAAGATCGGCCAGTCGCGAGGGCTCGGTTCGGCCGGGGCTCAGAGCGGCGGCGATGTGGCGGTCGGCCACCGCGCCCAGAAGCGCCCCCACCGCCGCGCCCAGCGGCCCGCCCGCCGCGCCGGCAAGGCTGGAAAGAACAAGGCTCGCCATGGCTTCAGGTCTCCGCAAGCGCGAAAACGCGCACCAGCCTCGCCCGCCACCATGCCGTGAGGCTCGATTCAATCACCCCCGCCCGCCAGTGGGCGTGCAGGAACAAGGCCGGCGCAACCATCAGTCCGGCATGGGTCGGCGCGCCGTGGGGCGTTGGCGCAAAGACGAGGAGATCGCCCGGCGCGGCCGCTTCAACGGGCTTTTCGACAAGCCGCGCCATTGCGGCGGCAAGCCAGGCCTGCGCGCTGCGCCCCTCCGGCGCCGCCCAGTCCGGCCCCAGCGCCGGCGCGCAGACGCTCGCCAGGAAGCCCACACAATCGGCGCCCGCGCCCTGCGCGGCCTGCCCGTCCTGAAACGGGGTGCCAAGCCAGCCGCGCGCGCGCGCCAGCAGCGCGCTCATCGCCGCCCCCCGTCGAGCAGACCCGACGCCGGCGGACCGGCGGCGAGCGCATCATTGCCGGGCATATGGGGAAAGCCCTGAAAGTTGAGGGCGTTGGCGAAACGCTGGCGGCAGGTCTCCAGCGTCTTGTCGCAACCAACGGTCACGCGAAGGCTGTCGCCCGGCGCCGGGGCGATCGCCAGCGGGCGATGCAGCTCGAGCATCAGGCCCGCGCCCTCCGGCCGGGCGGACAGGATCGTGCGGCTCTCGCCCGCCGCTGCGCCGGTGAGCACGCGCGCTTGCCCCCGCGCCAGCCCTGCGGGATCGAGCCCGCCAAGGCCAGCGACCTGCACCAGCGCGCCTGCCGCCGTCGTCACCGTGCCTGTGGCGCGCCGGCCGGCGAGGTCCAGATCCACGCCGCAGCGGGCGTCGCCGAGATCGGCGTCGCAGAAGCGCGAATAGACCCGCCCGATTGTGGCGTTCAGCGCGGCCTGAAGCCCCAGGATCTCGGCCTCGAACGCCGAATCGCGCCGCACGATCCGGCCGATCCGCCCCGTCCAGAGCCGCACCCGCTGGGCGACGTCGGCCCAGTTGACGCGAAACGCGGCGACCTCTGCCCCGTCCCAGCGGCCGGCCAGCACGTCGGTTTCGCGCACCGCAGCGCCCGTCAGCGCGCCCAGCACCGTGGCCGAATCGATCGACAGCCCAAGACCGCGTTCGGCCTCCCCCGCGCTCCAGCCTTCGCCGGCCCGGAAGGTCACGCCCTCGAACGCAAGATCGCGATCGTGATCGGTGAAGCCGAAGACCGCCCCGTCGCGCCGCACGACCCGCCAGCACCAGGCTAGCGTCGTAGCGCCCGTGGCGAGATGGTCGGCCAGCGCCGGCGGCAGCGGCCTCATGGCCGGATCTCCACCAGCGGCGCCGACACCGCCCTGCCGGCGGCGAAAGCGTCGTGCGCGATCTCCAGCCGGTCGGCGTCAAACCGGACCGGGGTGTCGAACTCGAAGCCTGCCGTCACCGCCGCCCCCGCCGGCGGCACAGCGCCGGGCAGGAAGGTCACGATGCCGGTCGCTGCATCCAGGGTGAAGTGCGTCCCTTCCGTTTTCGCTGCGCCGGCGACCGCAATCATCACCGTGCCCGCCACCGGCTTGGCGATGGGGCGCAGGCTGAAGCCGCCCGCGTCGCCATAACGCTTGGACAGGGCAAAGCTCGCCTGCGCACCGGTTCCCACGCCCAGGGGCTGATCCAGCGCACTGGGCGTCTTCAGCGGCGGACAGGACTTCCAGTCCATCGGATCGCGGAACCGGAAGCCATGGAGCCTGCCCTTGCGCGCCTCGAAGAAGGCGAGCGCGGCGTGGATATCGTCGATCGAGCGCAGCGCGCCGCCCACGTCATAGCGCCGGCGGCTCTGCGCCCAGGGGCTGTTGCGCTCCTCCGCGCCGGAGGCGAGCGCCACGATCTCGGTGCGGCGCTCCGGCCCGCCACTTGTGCCCAGCGCAAGCGCGATAGGCCAACGCACCTCGTGAAACGCGCTCACAGGCCCCGGCTCCCGCGCTGAACCGCGCGCGCCAGCGCGGTCGCCACCTGGGAGGAGGAGCGCACGATGGATTGCGCATCCGCGCCCGCGCCCACATGCACATGCACGCTCACGCCGCCGCCCGCCGGCCCGATCGAGCCCGCCACGCCCGGCCGGAACAGCTCCGGCCCGCGCTCGCCCACGAGATAGGCGCCGCCTGGCGTCACCGGGCCGCCGCCGGCGCGCGCGCCAGAAAACGCGGCCGAGCCCAGCGCCTTGCCAAGTGCGCTCGCCAGCGGGCCGGTCACGGCCTGTTCGATCGCGATGCGGGACAGATCCGACAGGATGGCGCCCACCATGGCGCGCACCGAGAGCTCGCCCGTGCGCGCCGCCGCGCCGAGCGCGCGGGACATCCGCCGTCCTGCGGCCTCGAAGGCCGCCCCGACCGCGCCGGCCGCATCGCGCGCGGGACCGCTCGCAAACGCGCCAAGCGCCGCGCCGGCGCTGGCCAGGCTTTCGTCAAGCCCGTCCTCAGGGCGTGTGGTCATCTGGTTCTCCATCGGGAAAGGCGGCCATGAGCCGGGCGAGGTCGGCGTGGCCGAAGGCTGGATCGCGGGCGGTAAGCGCGCGCCATTCGGCAAGGCTCAGCCGCCAGAACTCGTGCGGCTTCAGCCCGATCAGAACAGCCGCGCGCAGCGCAGCCGGCCAGTCGAACGCGCTCATGATCCGCCAGCGGCGTGAAACGCCTCGGCGACGGCGCGCGCCGCGTCGGCGGGATCGAGGGCGGCGGCGCGCAGATCGATCGCCGGCTCTCCGGCGCCGGCCAGCAGCGCCTGGAGGATCACCAGAAGATCGGCCGCCGAAGGCCGGGCGAGCCGCGCCTCCAGCGCCTCCAGACTGTGGGCCTGAAACGCTGTCTCCAGCTCCGCCAGCGCCCCCAGCGTGAGGCGCAGCCGGCGCGGCGCGCCCTCCACATGCAGGATCGCATCCCCGCGCGCCCGGTTGGCAAGCCCGCTC
>JBIIUJ010000243.1:0-2524 GCA_044340025.1 Caulobacterales bacterium | reverse complement strand
TGGCGGTGCGGCGGCTGGGCGCGCGCGCACGCTGGCAGGTCAGCCTTGTGGCGGACGCGCCGCCGAGCGTGACGCTGACCGCCCGCACGGCGATCGGTCGCGATGGGCGCATCACCCTGTCCTGGCAGGCAAGCGACGATTATGCCGTAACGGGCGCGGCGCTCCGGCTCACGCTCGTCGATCCGCCCGAAGGCCTGGCCAAGGCCGGCCCGCGTGACGTGCCGCTGGTGATCCTGCCCGGACGCAGCGTGGAAAGCGCCGAGCCGCTCGACCTTGCCGCAGACCCCTGGGCAGGTCTTGCGGTGCGCGCCGCTCTGGTGGTGCGCGACGGCAAAGGCCAGGAAGCCGCCAGCCCCGATCAGGACCTCACCTTGCCCGAGCGCGCCTTCGCAAGCCCTGTGGCGCGCGCCATCATCGAGCAGCGCCAGATTCTTCTGCGCGAGGGCCGCCCCTACGGCGAGGGCTGGCGCCGGCAGGCTGGCAGGCTTGCCGGGCCGGGGGATGCGGCGGCCGAGACGCTCTTTCCCGAGGAAGACAGGCTTGCCCGCGCGCCGCCCGGCGTGCGCCGGTCCCGCGCGCTCCTCACCGCCTTCCTGCGCGAACCCGAGATCTCTTTCCCGGACAGACCAGTGTTCCTGGCGCTGGTGGCGGCCAAGGCGCGCATCGAGACGGCGCGCTCCACCGCCGAGGCTCACCGCGCCGGCGTGCTCCTGTGGCAGGCGGCGCTGCGCGCCGAGGCGGGGCCGGCGCAATCCAGTCAGAACCGGCTGGAGGCGGCGCGCGATGCGCTGACCCGCGCGCTGCGCGAGGGCGCAAGCCAGCAGGAGTTGCGCGACCTGATCGACCAGCTGCGCGAGGCCATGGCCGAGCGTCTGAACGATCTGGCCGACGCCGCCCGCCAGCGCGGCGATCAGGGCGAACCGGGCGGGGAGGGCGAAAGCCTCTCGGCTGGAGATCTGGAAGACCTGCTCAACCAGCTCGACGACGCCGCCGCCACCGGCGCGCGCGGGGAGGCGCAGGCCCTGCTCGATCAGCTTGCGGGGCTGATGGCGGGCCTTTCAGTGCAGCTGGGCGAAGGCGGGGAGGGCGGGCAGGGCGACCGGGCGATCCAGGCGCTGCAGGATGCGCTCCAGCGCCAGCGCGACCTTTCCGACGAAACCTTCCGGCGCCGCCAGGACGGGGCCGAAACCGGCGATCTCGCCGGGCGGCAGGAGGCGCTGGGCCAGTCGCTCGACGGTCTTGCCCCAGGCGAGGCGGGCGCCTCAGCCGGCAAGCCTCTGACAGAGGCGCGCCGTGCGATGGAGGAGGCCGCCCAAGCCCTGCGCCGCGGCGATGCGCAGGCGGCAGGGCAGGCCCAGAGCCGGGCCCAGCAGGCGCTGCGCACAGCCGCCGACGCGCTCGCCCGCCAGCAGGCCGAACGCCGGCGCGCTGAGGGGCGCGATCCGCTCGGTCGGCTCACCGGCCCCTCTGGCGAGGGCGACGGGCAGGACACCCGCGTGCCCACGCAGTCCGAGCGCCAGCGCGCCCGCGACATCCTCGACGAATTGCGCCGCCGCTCCGCCGATCCGCAGCGCGACCGCGAGGAGCAGGAGTATCTCAACCGGCTGCTCGATCAGCTCTGAGGCCGCCGCTCGGCCCCGCCTTCATTGACTTGCAACCCCAAAGCAGCGATAGAGCCTGCGCGCCGATCCCGGCGCTCTGGCGCTCAAGCCGCGTGAGGCCCTGTTCGGGGCCGTCCCTTGAAGCCCCGGCGTCACCGCCATGCCGTGCTCCACACGCGAGAGCGCGCTCCCCCACCAAGGCCTGTCACGGCGCTGCGCAATCCATGCGCGCGCCTTTGGCCTGACCTCTCTTTGTTGAAAGCACACACACTTCATGACTCTTTTCACGGATCTGGGCCTCGCCCAGCCGCTTCTCCATGCGCTCGCCAAGGAAGGCTATGAGCGCCCCACGCCCATCCAGGCCCAGGCGATCCCGCCGGTGATGTCCGGGCGCGACCTTCTGGGCATCGCCCAGACCGGCACCGGCAAGACGGCCGCCTTCGCCCTGCCGATCCTGCATCGCCTCGCCGCCATGCCGAAACGGCCAGCGCCGCGCACCACGCGCGTTCTGGTGCTGTCGCCCACCCGCGAGCTGGCCAGCCAGATCGCTGAAAGCTTCGAAACCTATGGGCGCGGCCTGAAGCTCGCCGTGGCGGTGATCTTCGGCGGCGTGAAGCACGGCGCCCAGAGGAAGGCGCTGCTCGGCGGACTCGACGTGCTCGTGGCCACGCCCGGCCGCCTGCTCGACCATATCGCCGAGCGCAATCTGGACCTCGCCTTCACTGAGGTGTTCGTCCTCGACGAGGCCGACCAGATGTTCGACATGGGCTTCATCCGCCCGGTGCGCCAGATCGCAGCCCGCCTGCCCAAGGCGCGCCAGAGCCTGTTCTTCTCCGCCACGATGCCGGCCGATATCGCCGCGCTGGCCGGCGAGCTGCTCACCGATCCGATGCGCGTGGAAGTCACGCCGCAGGCCACCACGG
>JBIIUJ010000242.1:0-2527 GCA_044340025.1 Caulobacterales bacterium | reverse complement strand
CCGGAAATCGCCTGCGACGGGCTGATCGTGGCGACGCCGGCGGGCTCGACAGCCTATAATCTCTCCGCCCACGGACCGATCATTCCTCTGGGGTCGGATCTTCTGGCGCTCACCCCGATCAGCGTGTTCCGGCCACGGCGCTGGCGTGGCGCGCTGCTGCGCCGAACAGCGCGGGTGCGGGTGGAAGCGCTGGATCCGAAGCTGCGGCCGGTCGCAGCCTCGGCCGACAATCAGGAAGTTCGCGATATCGCCATGGTCGACATCGCCGAGGCCCGCGGCAAGGTGATGACCATGCTGTTTGATCGCGGCCGCTCGCTGGACGAACGGATCCTGGCCGAACAGTTCGCACATTGACCAGTCCGGGGCGCTGCTGAAAGCCCGCGTTAAGCAGGCTTGGGTTAAGGATTGCGCCAACAGGAGGGTCGGAGATGTCTACGCAACCAGGGGTGCAATTCATCACCCCGCCAAACACGCTTAAGGCGAAGCTGGGCGGGAAGCTGGGCGGGTTTGACGCCAATGCCGTGGCGCGCGCGCAGGCCGCGCTGGAAGCCATGAGCGAAAAGTTCGGCGACTGGCTTGCCGACGAGGTCAAGCGCCTGGAGGCCGCCCACGCAGCAGCCCGCGCCCCCGGAGCCGGGGAGCCGGAGCTGGAGACCCTGTATTTCCGAGCTCACGACCTGAAGGGTCTGGGCGTGACCTATGGCACGCCGCTGGTTTCTCGGATCGCCGCCTCGCTCTGCAAGCTGCTGGATTCCAAGGAGGCCCGCGCAAGCGCGCCCCACGCCCTGCTCGACGCCCATGTCTTCGCCATGCGCGCCGTAATGCGCGACAGCATCACCACGGCCGAACACCCCGTGGGCGCAATGCTGATCAAGGAACTCGAGGCCAAGGTGGCGCTGTTCGCTTCGGAAACCGAGTGAGCCGGCTTGGCGCCGGGCTGCGGCGCCGCCATCGTCGCAGTTATGGACTGGACTGACGAAGGCGTCATGATCGGGGCCCGCCGCCTTGGCGAGGCCGATGCGGTGGCTGAGCTTTTCACCCGCGACCATGGCCGCGCCAGCGGCTTCGTTCATGGCGGGGCCAGTCGGAAAAAGCGCGCCGCCTTGGAACCCGGCAACCGGATCGCCCTCGAATGGCGGGCCCGGCTCGACGAGCAGCTTGGCTTTTTCAGCCAGTTCGAAAGCCTGAGCGCCACGTCCGCGCGCCATATGGACGACCCCGCAGCGCTTGCCGCGATCGCCAGCGCCTGCGATTTGTTGCGCCTCTCCACGCCGGAGCGGGCGGCCTACCCCGGCCTTTATGAGAGCCTGCTGGTGTTGCTGGCCGCGCTGGATTCGCCGGCGGTCTGGCCTGCGGTCTATGTGCGCTGGGAGGCGGGGCTTCTGGCGGCGCTCGGTTACGGGCTTGATCTGTCGGCCTGCGCCCTGATGGGAGACCGCGACGATCTCGCGTTTGTCAGTCCAAAGAGCGGACGGGCGGCGTCGCGCGCGGCGGGCACGCCGTATGCGGATCGGCTCCTGCGCCTGCCGCGATTCCTTCTGGCTGCCCAGAACCCGGTCGCCGAAGGCGACGTCGCGGACGGCTTTGCGCTCACTGGCGCCTTCATCGAGCGCCGTCTGCTGGCGCCGGCCCAGCGCGATCCGCCCGAAGCGCGCGCGCGGCTGATCGTGGCGCTCGGCCGGTCGGGCCGGCTCTAGTTCAGCCGGCCGCTTCCCGCCGCCAGAACGACATGCGCCACGCCCTCGCGCGCGGCCCAGTCTGCGGCGGTGCGGATGGAGGCGGTCAGCGCCTCAGCGTCAATCAGGCCGGCCATCGGCGTGACGTCGTCGATGCGCACGTCCGTCCAGCCATGCGGTTCGAGGCTGTCGTGCAGCAGCCAGCCCACATCGAGCCCGCCGTCCCCGTCGCCATAGTGGTCAAGCCAACCGATCTCGGCCAGGCGGTCGGGATCAAGCACCGCGATCAGCGCGCACCGCGCGCCAGCGCGCACGCGCGGGTCCGAGCCATCGGCCTGCGCGCTTGCAATCACCAGCATCTGTCGCGTTTCGGCGCCCATGGGCGTGCGTCATTCAAACCTCAGGCCGCAGCCCGGGCAGGCCGCGAGGCGATCATCCCGAACAGCGCGCCCGACAGCCCCCCGGCCGCCGCTCCGATGGCGGTGAACAGCCAGATCGCCTGAGTGAACAGGATCTCCCACCATTCCGCCGTGAAGACGGGCGAACCTGCCCCGCGATGCATGCCCAGCACGGTGGTGGAGATGGGGAAGGTGCCGCCGATGAACCCTGAAACAGCGGCGAACACGCCGATGCACAGCTTCAGCGACAGCGGCGTCAGCAGGTTTGCCCAGCGCATGACGAGCAGGGTGGACAACGCCACCGCCGGCGCGACGGTGATCGCCCAGGTCTGACGGCCAAAGCCGGACCGATACACGTCCCAGGCGAGCGCCATGAAGATCAGGAACGGCAGGGTCGCCGCGGCCAGCATGCCTGCCGCGACATAGAGGTTCTTCGGGTCGCGCCAGGTGCGC
>JBIIUJ010000094.1:0-10391 GCA_044340025.1 Caulobacterales bacterium | reverse complement strand
CTGCGCCTTCGGGTTGGGCAGGAAGATCTGGGTGGCGGCCTGTTCGATGATGGCCGAGGCGATCTGGCTGTCGAGCGCGTCGGATGCGCTCTGGGTGGCGAAGCCCACCGCGCCGTTGCGCTTGCGGATGGTCTTTTCCCAGTCCCGGATCTGCTGGACGAACACCGCATCATCGAGCGCCTTCCAGCCCTCGTCGACCACGATCAGGGCGGGCGATCCGTCGAGCCGCTGCTCGACGGCATGAAACAGCGCCATCATGGCGGGCGTGCGCGCCACCGGATCGTCAAGGATCGCGGTCATGTCCACGCCGACCACCTTCTGGGCGAGGTCGAGCCGGTCCTCGGGATTGTCAAACAGCCAGGCGCGCGGGCCCTCGCCGATCCAGGGCTCCAGCCGCGAGGCGAGGTCGCCGGGCACGGGCCGGCGCACGCCGGCGAAGAGTTCGGCCACATGGCGCAGGCGGCGGAACTGCGGCGCCTGCTCGAAATTGGCCGCGACCGCATCGGAGATCTGGGCCTGCTCTTCCGGGGTGAGCCGGCCGTCTGCGGGCGCAACCAGCCTTTCCAGCCACGCCGCCAGAAAGGCGCGGTTGACGGGCGTGTCGGGCAGCGCAAGCGGGTTCAGCCCCGACGGCGCGCCGGGGCGCAGCGTCTCGTAGCGCCCGCCGATCGCGCGGATGAAGATCTCCGCGCCGCGATCCTTGTCGAACAGGACGATGCGCGGATCGTGCTTGCGGGCCTGGGCCAGCAGGAAGTTGAGGATCACCGTCTTGCCGGCGCCGGAGGGGCCGATGATGGTGAAATTGCCCAGATCGCCCTTGTGGAAATTGAAGAAATAGGGCGTCGCGCTCGTGGTTTCGAGCACGCTGATCGCCTGGCCCCAATGGTTGGCCTCCGCCTGCCCGACGGGAAAGTTATGGAAGGCCGCTAGCCCCGCGAAATTGCCGGTCGAGACCAGCGCCCGCCTCGCGATATCCTTGAAATTGCCCGGAAACTGCGCCCAGAAAGCCGGCTCCAGGTTCACGTCCTCGCGCACGGCGATGACGCCTTCCTCCGTGAAGGCCGCCATCACGTCAGCGCAGGCCTGATCCAGCGCGAGCCTTGTTTGCGCCTTCACCATCACGCTGAGATGATGCTCGCCGAAGGCGGAGCGGCCGGCGGAGAGATCGTCCTTTGCGGTGGAGAGATCCCGGCGCAGGCTCTGGGCCTCGTCGTCGGCGGCGCGCATCCGGCGCAGCGCAAGGTTCATCCGGTCGAGCGCGACCTGGCGATCCACGAAGGCGAAGCTCTCCGTCACCGTCAGCTCGATCGGCAGCCGCAGGAGATCGTCCAGCATGCCAGGGGTGGTCTGGGGCGGGTAGTCCTTGATCGAGACCATGGCGGCGAATTGCGCCGGCAGGCCGGGGGCGGCGTGCAGGTCGATCGCGTCCAGCCCGAAGCTGATCCGGCGATAGGGAATGTGCAGGCCCAGATCGCCTTCCGGCTCCAGCACAGGGCGCAACTCCCCGTTCAGGAGGTGGGAGAGAAACTCCAGCGGCTCTGAACAGGCGCCCTTGCGCGTCTCGTAACGGGTGAGCAGACGCGCGCCATAGGGGCCGAGCGCGGCCATCAGCCCATCGCGCGCATTGTCGAGTTCACGCAGCGCGCGGGCGCGCTCTGCGGCGTCCACCTGCGCCTGGCGGGGGCGGAAGAGATCGAGCGTCTTGTCGAGCCAGCCGCCGCCGGCCGCTGGCGGGCGGCGCACCAGCGTGAGGTAGAGATCGTTGAGGAAGAGCGCGCGCGTCTCCAGCCGCGCCTTCCAGCGCTGATCCAGCGTGGCGCTGAACGGATCGGGGAAGGCGGCCTCCAGCGCCGGGCGCACCGGGGCGCGGATCACATGATGCAGCAGCGCAAAGCGCGGGTGGGCGATCGCGCGCAGCATCGTGTCGCGGATGGTCTTGCGGTAGTTCAGCTCCTCGGTGTCGGCGGTCTCGAACGAGAGACCCTCCAGCTTGATCACCTGAAGCAACAGCCCGTCGCGCGTCTCGATCGTGGCGTCGTCGATGTGGCGGGCATAGGGCAGCCGCGCGCCCACCAGGGCCTCGCGGGCGGCGATTGCAGCAAAGGAGGGGCGCGTGGCGGCCGGCATGGTGAGCCTTCAGGGCCTATAGGAATTGCAGCGCCAGAAGGCGAAATTGCGCACCCGCGGGCAGCGCGTCATGCGCGTGATCCACAGATCGAGAAAGCGCGGCTCGTCGCGCGCGGCCAGAACCCCCACCGCATGCAGCGCCAGCGCCCCGGCAAACGCCCAGAACGACTTGGTGATCAGGAACAGCTCGGCGGTGATGATCGCGTTGAGCACAAACCAGGTATAGGTCACGCCCGCAAACATCTGCGGGCGCGTGAGCGCGGAAAAGACGGGGTCGCGCTCCAGCTGCGCCATCGGCCCCTCTCAGAAGCCCCGCGCGGCATCCTGGATGCCGCCCACGATGGCCGAGGCGCCAAACAGGATGAAGCAGCCCAGGATCACCATCGCGCCATAGCGCCAGTTCATCCGCCCCGTCAGCATCATGAAGCCCACGGCGGCCACCGCGATCACGGCGACCGTGGTGGCGACCGCGCCGAGCAGCGTGCCTTGCACCCATTGCACCGCGCCCAGGATCACGCCCGAGCCTTCCGGATCGAGCGGCACCTGGGCTGCGGCGGGGCCGGCGGCAAGCGCCAGCGCGGCGAGGCAAAGAAGAATGCGACCATTCATTGCGGCGTGCTCCTCAGGCCCGCGCGCACGCCGCGGGCGGCGAGATCGGCGCTGATGCGGGCGACATAGGTTCGGGTCTCGGCAAAAGGCGGCACCCCGCGATGGCGCTCCACCGCGCCGGGCCCCGCATTATACGCAGCAAGCGCCAGCGCCACGTCGCCGCCGAACCGGTCCAGCATGGCGCGCAGATAGCGCGCGCCGCCATCGATATTCTGGCCGACATCCCAGGGGTTGACCCCCAGAGCAGCGGCGGTGGCGGGCATGAGCTGCATCACGCCGATCGCGCCCTTGGGCGAAACCGCATCCGGCCGGAACCGGCTTTCGTGATGGGCCACCGCGTCCACCAGAGCGGGCTCCAGCCCGTGGCGGGCGGCGGCCGCCGCAACATAGGGCGCGATCCGCCCCGGCGCGCGCAAGGCCGCCTGCGGCTGGGCCGGGCGCCCGACGGACGGCGCAGGCGCGGGGGCAGGCGTTAGCGGCTGAGCGCCTTCCGCAAGAAACAGCATTGGCGCGTCATACGTCCGGGCCACGCCGTTGGGCGCAATCTCGATCACGCTGGCGTGCGCTGCGCCGAAGGCGAGCGCGCCGAGCAATCCGGCGAGGGTGCGGCCAAGCGCCCGCATCGATCTTTCTCCCCGCCGCCCGCTGCTGCGGGCGGGATAGACAGCCTGAATGACACAGGTGTGACGCAGCCGTGCGCCTTCTGCAATCGTCTGGACACGGACCGCAGCCGGCCTGACCCGATCAGCCATCCTGATAGGCGCTGACAATCAGGCCAAGCGGATTGGCGAGCCGATCGCGCGGGGCGAGCGCCCGATCCGACACCGTGAAGGCAAGGCGCACCCGCCGCTGCGTCGGGCCGAGAAGGGGGGCTGCCCCGTCCTGGCGTGTGATCGCGACATCGGCAAGCGCTGCGCCCGGTTCGACGATCTCCACCGCCAGCACGCGGGCCGTGATCCGGGTCTCGGTGGTCACGGTGGCGAGCGCGCCGCCGCCTTTGCCCCACGCCGCAAGATAGCTCTCCCGGGCCGGGCCTGCGGAGGCAAGCGCCGTGGCTCGGAAGTCCGCAGCGAAACTCTGGGGGTCCAGGCTCTCGCGGCGCGCGACATAGCGGGCGATCTCGGCCTGGAGCAGGGCGGGCGAGGCTGAAAGCGGCCCCCGGACCAGACGCTGGGTGGCCTGAGCCGGGCCGGACGCCCCCTCCGCGAGCATCACCACCGGAGCCGGCGTGGCGAGCGGCTGCAGCAGCATCAGCCCTGCGGCCTGGGCGATGACCAGCGCCGTTGCGGCGCCGGCGGCGGCCCAGGCGGCACGCAGTGTCGATAGACTGGGGGTCGGCATGATCGCGCGCACGCCCCTTGCCTAGCTCATTGCGCGAGAAGCGCCAACCGCCGCGCAGCGCTTCAGCCGCGCGCCAGCCACACGATCCCAAGCCCCACGACCGCCGCGCCCAGCGCAATCCAGCGCAGATGCTCGTCGGCAAGCTTGAGCACCTCGGCGATGGCGCGCTTCATCGTCTGGGGAAAGGCCGCATAGAGTAGACCCTCCAGCACCAGAACGAGGCCGATCGCCACGAAAATGTCAGACATCGCCCGACGCGCTTTCCCCTGGCCGCCGCCCCGGCCCCGATTGGGGGCCAGAGGCGCGCATGCCTTGGCCGACGTTTCTACCGATTGCCGCCCGACCCGCGCTGGCTGTCGAAGTAGCGGAAGAAGTCGCCCTGCGGGGTCATCACGATCGTGGTGCCCGGCTGGATCGAGCGCTCATAGGCCTGCATCGAGCGGTAGAAGGACGCAAACTCCGGGTCCTGCCCGAAGGCGGTGGCCAGAATATCGGCGCGTTCGCGATCGGCTTCGGCGCGGATGATCTGGGCCCGCCGTTCGCCATCGGCGCGGATCTGGGCGGCGGCCTGTTCGCGCTCGGCTTCCATCCGGGCGAACACGCGCTCGGAGTTGGCCTGCGGCAGGTCGGCGCGGCGGATCTTCACGTCCACCACCTCGATGCCCAGAGCCGCGCTTTCGCGGTTCATTTCCGAGCGGATCTGCGCCATCAGCTGGGCCCGGCCGCCGGAAACGATCTGATTGGACTGGGCTGCGCCCAACACCCGCCGCATCGAGGCGTCGAGCAGGCCTTCCAGCCGCTGTTCGGCCACCGAAAGGGTGCGCACGGCGCGATAGAAGCGCAGCGGATCGGCGATCCGCCAGCGGGCGAACACATCCACCTCCAGCCGCTCCTGGTCGGCGGCGACGACTTCGCGCGTGTCCGCCGGGGCGAGGTTCAGATTGCGGCGGTCATAGACCACGCGCTGCTGGACGAAGGGGATCATGAAATGCAGGCCGGCTTCATCCTTGCCGGGCTCGTTGATCACGCGCTGGGCTTCCCCGAACTGGAGAATGAGGGCGGTGGTGCGCTGATCGACGGTGAAGACGCTGTTGGTGATCACCACCAGCAACGCGAACAGGCCGCCGAGAATGACGGGAAGCGAGCGGGTCACGGGCGGATCTCCGGCTGAGCGGGCTGATTGCGGTCCTGAGCGGCGGCGGGCGGCGCAACGGCGCCCCGCAGCAGCTCCGGCGGAAGGACGATCATCGGCTGGCTGCCGCCATTGGCCGAGCCCGTGTCGAGGATCACCTTGTTGGAACGCGAATACACCCGCTCCATCGCCTCGATATAGAGCCGCTGGCGCATCACGTCGGGCGCGCGCTGATACTCGGCGTAGAGCTGGTTGAAGCGGGCGGCTTCACCCTGCGCGACCGGCACGACCTGGTTGCGGTAGGCGGTGGCCTGGTTGACGAGGCGTTCGGCCTCCTGACCGGCGCCGGCCACCGCGCGGAAGGCTTCCTGCACGCGGGCCGGGGGATCCGCCCGGCGCAGGTTCACCCGCGTGACGCGGACCCCGGCGCCGTAGGAATCGAGCGTCTTTTGCAGAAGCTCGCGCGTCTGGGTTTCGATCTGCGAGCGGCCGGTGGTGAGAACCGCCTGCAGCTGGCTGCTGCCCACCGCTTCGCGCATGGCGCTTTCCGCCACAGAGCGCACGGCGCTTTCAGGGTCGGACACGTTGAACAGGAAGGCGCGCGCGTCCGAGACGGTCCAGTTCACCTGGAAGCCGATGTCGACGATGTTTTCGTCGCCCGTCAGCATCAGGCCTTCGGCGGCAGCGCCATCGGCGCCCTGCTGAACGCCGCCGATTTCCAGCGTCCGCTCGCGCGAGGTCTGGACGATCTCCACGGCCTCGATCGGGCTGGGCAAATGGAAGTGCAGGCCGGGATCGGCAATGCGGGTGAAGCGGCCAAACTGGGTCACGACGCCCTGTTCGCCCGCGTCCACCTGGAACACGCCGGTCGCCAGCCAGCCGGCGATCACAAGCCCGCCGATGCCCAGGATCGTGTTGCGGTTCAGCCCGCCGCCCTGACCGGGCGCGCCGCCGCCGGGACCCATCGCCCCTTTGAAGCGTTCCTGCATCTGACGCATCAGATCGTCGAGGTCTGGGCCCTGTCCGTTAGGACCCTGCGGCCGGCGCGGACCGCCGCCGCCGCCGCCAGGGGGAGGTCCCCAGGGGCTCTTGGGCGGCTCCTTGCCGCCGCGATCGCCCCAAGGGCCGCCGCCATTCCCGGCGTTGTCATTCCAAGGCATAGATCACAAGGCCTTTCGTGGCCGCGCCCTGTGCGCGGCGTGTCGAACCGCTTATGTGCGGATGATTGGCAAAGGATCAAGGATGTTCGGGCTGTCCCGCCGATCACCGAAACGCGAGAGCATCGTTGCGGCGCTGAACGCCGTCCGGCTGCCGGACGGGCGCGGCCTTCTTGAGAGCGGCGCGGCGCAGGGCCTGACGATCGAGCCGGACGGTCGCGTCCGCTTCATCATCGAGGTGGATCCGGCCGCGCCGGACCACGGCCAGACGCTGCGCGCTCAGGCCGAGGCGGCGGTTCTGGCGGTCAGGGGCGTCACCGCCGTCAGCGTCGTGGCGACGGCCCATTCCAGCGTCGCGGGGCCCGCTGCGCCGCGCGCGCCGGCCCCGATCCCGGCGATGCCGGCAGGCGAGACGCGGCGGGTGCGCAAAGGCGCGCGCCTGTCGGATGAGGCCGCCGCCCAGACCAGCCCGCGCGCGGGCGCCGCCCAGATCGCCTTGCCGGGGATCGGCGCGATCATCGCGGTGGCGTCCGCCAAAGGGGGGGTGGGCAAGTCCACCGTTGCGGTCAATCTCGCGGTCGCGCTCGCCCGGCTGGGCAAACGCGTGGGACTATTGGACGCAGACATTTACGGCCCCAGCGTGCCGACCATGCTGGGTCTGGCCGCCGCCGAGCCCGCCACCGGGCCTGACAAGAAGCTGATCCCGCTTGAGGCGTTCGGGCTGAAGAGCATGTCGATCGGCTATCTGGTGGACGCCGATGCGCCCATGATCTGGCGCGGGCCGATCGTGATGAGCGCGATCACCCAGATGCTGAACGACGTGGCGTGGGGCGCGCTCGACATTCTGGTTGTCGACATGCCGCCCGGCACCGGCGATGCGCAGCTCACCATGGCCCAGCGCGTGCCGCTGAACGGGGCGGTGATCGTCTCCACCCCGCAGGAGATCGCCCTGATCGACGTGCGCCGGGGCGCGGCGATGTTCCAGAAGACCGCGGTGCCGATCCTCGGGATCGTGGAAAACATGGCCTGGTACGAAGGCCCGGACGGCGCGCGCACGCACCTGTTTGGCGAAGGGGGCGCACGCCGGACTGCGCAATCGCTCGACGTGCCGTTTCTGGGCGAGCTGCCCATCGACATCGCCCTGCGCGAGGGCGGCGACGCCGGCGCGCCGCTGGTGGCGGCCGCGCCGCAAAGCAAGACCGCGGGCCGGTTTCTCGCCATCGCCGGGCTCGTGGCCGAAGCGCTGGACGCCGGCGCAGGCCTCAAGCCCGCACCGGAAATCCTGTTCATGGACTGAGCATTAAAACAAAGACCTCATACAGGCCCTCAGTCAGTCTCGCGCGCCCCATCCCGGCGAAGGCCGGGACCCAGATCCCAAAGCGCACCCTCTTCCGATCTGCGCTCGGCCTTCGCCGCAGCGAGGTGCGCTTCGGTCCCCAGCGTCAGGCGAGCCCCGGGGCGTCCACCAGCACGATCTCGGCGTCTGCGATGGCGGTGACGGTGATCTGCTGCTCGTCGGTGATCGCGGCTCCGTCGCGGGTTGAGAGTTCCACGCCGTTCACCGTCGCTTCCCCCTGGGCAAGCGCGAGATAGGCGTAGCGGCCCGCAGCGAGGCTGTAGGTGGCGCTGGAGCCGGCTTTCAGCGTCGCGCCCAGAACGCGCGCCTCCTGCCGGATGGGCGCGGCGTCGTCGCCCGGCATGCCGGAGGCGAGCACCACGAACTGGCCCTCCCGGTCGCCCTTGGGGAACTGGCGCGCCGCCCAGAAGGGCTTGCCGCTGCGTTCCTTCGGCAGGATCCAGATCTGGAAGATCTTGGTGTCCGCGCTCTCCAGATTGTATTCGGCATGCGTGATGCCGGCGCCGGCGCTCATCACCTGAACGTCGCCGGCTTCGGTGCGGCCCTGATTGCCCAGGCTGTCCTTGTGGGTGATGGCGCCTTCGCGGACATAGGTGATGATTTCCATGTCGGCGTGGCTGTGCGGGTCAAAACCCGTGCCCGGCGCGATGATGTCGTCGTTCCAGACCCGCAGCGCGCCCCAATGGACGCGCGACGGATCGCGATAATGGCCGAAGGAGAAGTGGTGCTTGGCCTTCAGCCAGCCGAAATCGGCGCCGCCCAGGCTCTCGAAGGGACGTCTCTCTATCATGGTCTGTCTCCTGCGGGCGCATATGCTGCCCTTGATGCGTGTCCCAGAGATAAGCGCGCTCGATTGGTCTGGAAATCCGCCCTTGCGAGACGGATTGTTTCTTGAGACGATCTGATCCATGTCGTCTGTTTCGCTGGATCTGTTTGCCGCCTTCGCCAAGGTGGCCGAGCTGCAGGGCTTTTCCGGCGCCGCGCGCGCGCTGGGCGTGTCCAAGGCGACGGTGTCCAAGCAGGTGGCGGAGCTGGAGGCCCGCCTCGGCGTCGCGCTTCTGCACCGCACCACGCGCCGCCTGTCGCTGACGGAAGCCGGGGGGCGGGTTCTGGCGCGCGCCCAGCGCATGGTGGAAGAGGCCGAGGCCGCCGCGGAGGAGGCCGCCGAAACACGCACGAGCCTGCGCGGCCGGGTTCGGGTCGCAGCCCCGCTCAGCTTTGCGGTGCGCTATCTTGCGCCGGTCCTGCCGGCGTTTCTGGCCGCCCATCCCGAGGTGCAGCTGGAACTTTCGCTTGATGATCGGCGCATCGATCTGATCGCCGAGGGCTTCGATCTGGCGATCCGGATCAGTCAGATGCCGGATTCAAGCCTGCGCGCCCGCCCTTTGGCCCCTGTTCGGCTCTCGGTGGTGGCGAGCCCCGCCTATTGGGCGGCGCACGGTCGCCCGCAGCGGCCCGAGGAGCTGAGCCTGCATCCCTGCTTTCGCTACGCCAATCTGCCCACCGGCGTGTTCTGGACCTTCGAGGGGCCGGACGGCCAGAGCGCGCGCGTGGCGGTCGATGGGCCGCTCTGCATCAACAATGGCGATGCGGAGCTGCCCTCCCTGCGCGCCGGGATCGGGGTGGCGCTGCTGCCCGACTTCATCATCTGGGAGGATGTGAAGGCTGGCGCGCTGGAGGCGGTGCTGAGCGACTGGCGCTCCCCGGAGCCGACGCTGCACATCCTGTCTCCGCCGGGCCGGGCGCAGCCGCGCCGCGTGCGCGCCTTCGCCGACTTTGTCATCGCCCAGTTTGGCGGCGGCCGGGCGCCATGGCAGACTGACGAGGCATGAACGCGCTCTATGACACGATCGGGGTGAATTATGCTGCGCTGCGCCGGCCCGATCCGCGCATCGCCGCTGCCATCCGCCGCGCCTTGGGCGGGGCGCGGACCGTGGTGAATGTTGGCGCCGGCGCCGGCTCCTATGAACCAGAGGATCGCGATGTCGTGGCGGTGGAACCCTCCGCCGCCATGATCGCAAAGCGCCCGGCCGGCGCCGCGCCGGCGCTGCAAGCGATCGCCGAGCGTTTGCCGTTCGCCGATGATGCGTTCGATGCGGCGATGGCGGTTCTCACCGTGCATCACTGGCGCGATGTCGCCGCAGGGCTCGCCGAGATGCGCCGGGTGGCGCGCGGGCCGGTCGTCCTGGTCACCTTCGATCCAGCGGCGCGACCATGGCTGACGGACTATCTTCCGGGGCTGGCGGCGCTGGATGACGTCTCGATGCCGCCAATGGAGCGCTACTGTGAGGCTCTCGGGCCGGTGCGGATCGAGCCCTTGCTTATCCCTCACGACTGCTCGGATGGCTTCCTCTACGCTTACTGGCGCCGGCCCTCGGCGTATCTGGACGAGCGGGTGCGTTCGGGAAGCTCGTCGTTCTGGAAGATCGACGCCGCCGCCGGCCTCGCGCGCCTGGCGGCGGACCTCGAAAGCGGGATCTGGGCGGACCGCCATGCAGCGCTGGCGGGACTGGAAGCCTATGACGCAGGCTATCGACTTGTCGTCGCTGCGTAGCGCATGGCGATCCTGAGCAAGCGTCCAGCCAGGGCAACCGCCTTGGAATTCGGGGCACGACCGGGACCCGGTGACTTGCGTCGCCCTCGCGCAGGCGAGGGCCCAGTGGGTAAC
>JBIIUJ010000241.1:0-2539 GCA_044340025.1 Caulobacterales bacterium | reverse complement strand
GGGTCAGCGCGGCGGCGGCCCGTCGAACCAGCCGCCGTGGAAGCCTTGCGGCACCCGGCGGGGGAGGCGGACGCAGGCGGCGGGCTTCAGGCTCTGCGCCTCCAGGATCCAGAAGTCGCTCGCCGCTCGGGTTGCGTCATGGACAAAGCCCATCAGCCAGCCCTCGTCTTCGCCCGGCCCTGCGGGTGCGAAGCTGAACTCCGAGACAAGCGCGCCGGGTCCGAAGTCCCGCCGGATCGACTGGCCGGTCTGGAGGTCATGCCGGATCAGGCCGGCGAAATCGGCTCCGCCCTCGTTTGCCGCCCCATCCCCGCTCGCCGCATAGACATAACGGTAGGGCAGGCCGGTGCGGCGATCATCGATGCGCGGGAACTCCATCGCCCGGGGGTCCAGCGTCTCTTCGCGCACGGTCATGGCGGAAAGATCGATCGACCAGCGGGCGAGCTCCGCAGCGCTCTGGAACTTTTCCGATTCCGCGCGCCAGAGTTCGGCGTATCGCGCAACGTCCAGCACGATCCGTCCGTCCGCTTCAAAGGCGTTGGCGACGTGGAAGACATAGCAAGCCGCCACGCTGGCCCAGCGGACGTCGCGATTGGTTCCCCCGCGCGGCATCACGCCGATGCGCGCCGGATAGTCATCCGACCAGACAAACGGCATCTTGCCGCGCAGCGCGCGGTTCACATCAAACACGATGGGCAGATCGAGGAAGACCACGTGGTGTCGCGTCAGCGCGAAGTCATGGATCATCGTCGGGCCGCCCATGTCGATCGGCACGCTTTCGATCAGCGCGCCGTCCGCCCCGATGCGGTGATAGGTGAGCCAGGGCGGCATGTAGCCATAGCCGAAGGCGTGCATTTCGCCGGTTTCCGGACAGATTTTGGGGTGCGCGGTGAAGTTGCTCTTCAGCGCCCCGCCGAAATCATAAGGGCCGATCGTGTCGAGCCCGCTCGTCACCTCTGTGGGGAAGCTCGATTCCACCAGCGCGAAGAGCTTGCCGGCATGGCGCGCAACGCTCGTGTTCGCAGCGGCGACGCTATAGTCGACCGAGAAGTCGGGCCGCATCATGGGCTGGCCAGCCAGCTGCTTGGTCTGGACAAACCGGTTGCGATACCAGAGCGCCCGCCCGCCCTTCAGCGCAACGCCATGCAGCATGCCGTCGCCGAAGAACCAGTGCTGGGACGAGCCCTCCGACGGATTGGGTCCGTTGCGCAGATAGACGCCCGTCAGTTCGGGCGGGATCGCGCCCTCCACCTCCAGCGCGTCGAGAGTGGCCTCGTCCTGCACGGGGGCGTAGTTTCCGCGCAGAAAGAAGGGCGTCTTGCCGCCTTGCGCGCCGTCCATGGCGATCCTCCCGATTGTCTTGTCCTCAGCCTAAGCCTCGCAGGATCGCCGGCAAGCAGAAAACCGGCCGCCGTCGCCGTGGTCTGGCCGCCGCCTGACGGCGTTGGTTGACCCCGATCGGCCGCCCCGATAGACCCCACCGCCTCGCTCGGCGCATGCCGGGCCGTGCAAGGGTGAGCCGGTAGCTCAGTCGGTAGAGCACGTGACTTTTAATCATGTGGTCGCGGGTTCGATCCCCGCCCGGCTCACCATTTCGGTTTTCATGCCTTACGCGCGCAGGCGCGCTCCGGCGGGGCGCGGCAGGGGCCGCGACGCCCGGTCGGGCTTGCGAACCGGTTCCCGGTTCGGGGGGCCTTGCGCGCTCTCGCCCAAGACTTTCGCAGGCGCCGTGATCGCGTTGACTTGAAGGGGCTCGCCCCTATTGTCCGCGCCGCGGACAGGCGTGTGCGCTGCGGGGAAAAACGAATGGCGGGATCGGGCTGGGCCGACAAGCGGCCGATGTCGCCGCACCTTCAGGTGTGGCGTTGGCATGTGACGATGGCGACCTCCATCTTCCACCGGGCCGGCGGGGTGGCGCTCTATGCAGGCTCGCTTCTGCTCGTGGGCTGGCTCGTCGCGGCGGCTTCCGGACCGGAGGCGTATGCGGCTTACGAGGGCGTGTTGCTGTCGCCGGTGGGCCTTGTGCTGCTTTTCGCTTTCACCGCTGCGGCGACGTTTCATTTCGCCAACGGGCTGCGTCACCTGCTCTGGGACATGGGCAAGGGCCTCGACGTGAAGGACGCCAACGCCTCGGGCTGGTTTGTGATCCTTTTCGCCGCCGTCGCCACGATCCTGATCTGGGTCGGCGCGTTTCTGGCCTGACAGGAGCAAAAGCGATGTCTCATTCGATGCGCACGCCCCTCTCGCGGGCCCGCGGGCTCGGCTCGGCCAAGGAAGGCGTCGGCCATTTCATCAAGCAGCGCGTGACGGCGGTCGCGCTGGCGATCCTGGTTCCGTGGTTCCTGCTGTCGCTGGTCTTCGCCCTGCAGGCGGGCTTTGCGGGCGCAACGGCCTGGATCGGGCACCCGCTCAACGCGATCCTGCTCACTTTGTTGCTGCTGACGGCATTTTATCACATGCGCCTGGGTCTCCAGGTCGTGATCGAGGACTATATCCCCGGTCATCTGCCGCGGGCTGCGGCGCTGATCGCCAACACCTT
>JBIIUJ010000093.1:0-10426 GCA_044340025.1 Caulobacterales bacterium | reverse complement strand
AAATGATCAGCATCACGCCCTTGAGGCCCCGCTCGACCAAGTGGCGGAGGAATGCCGACCAGCCGGATTTATCTTCCTTGGCCCCTTCACAAATCCCTAGGATCTCTCGGAAACCCTCGGAATTGACGGCACTTGCGACCAGAAGGGAAACATTGCGAACTTCACCGGCCCAGCTGCGCCTCATCACGATCCCGTCGAGATAGAGGTAGGGATGCTCGCCGGTTATGGCCCACCTCGTCACCGCCGCCCACGAAATCCTTAAGCGTCACACACTCGACTGTTGCTACGTCGCTAGCGGACTTCCGGATCGCATCTCGCCGGCGCAAGCGTTGAAGGGTGCATGATCTGAACAGCGCAATTACGGCGCGGAACGCGTGCGGCGAGTCGTGCAGATTCTGTGAGCTGACGGATGTCCGGCCGCGCTGTCAGGACTGAAAATGACCCGCCGATTTCTACGCCAGAGCCCGAAATTGCCGCACGCCACTCGGGAGGGACTTCCGGCATCGGCACCTATCGTTCTCAATCGCCAGCGACAGCCGCTAAGGAGATTGGGTATGGGTCAGAGCGAGCCTTTGGAGATCAGGAAGATCATCCGGCGGCACCAACTGCGCGAGATGGTGCCCCTGGCCGACAGCACAATCTACGAGATGGAGCAGCGCGGCGAATTCCCACGCCGCTTCGCTCTATCACCGCGCTGCATCGTCTGGGATCTCGCCGAGGTCCACGCCTGGTTGCTGGCGCGGCGCGCGAAGCCGATCCATCGCGCACAGCATCCCGACGTCACCAAGCGCAAGTCCCGCCCGGTCAAAGGGCAGGATCGAGCGCGATAGACGGCATGACTGTCGGCAGCAGCGTCGGAACATATTTCCGGCCCTCGACCCAGGCATCGACGGTGTCAGCCCATTCCTGCATCATGTGGCGACGCTGAACTTCGTACTCGGCCTTGTTGTAGACGCCGCGCGATGAACGCCCATCCTCGTGCGCCAGGCACTTCTCGATCCAGTCGCGGTTGAAGCCCAGCTCGTTGAGCAGCGTCGACCCCGTGCGCCGAAGATCATGGACGGTGAACGGCTCCAGCGGCAGCCCCTCCTTCTTGGCCTGTTCGACGACAGCGTAGGTGACCCGGTTGAATGTCGCCCGCGACATCGGCGCGTCCGCATCGTAGCGGGACGGCAGCAGATACCGGGAATTGCCGGCGCAGGTCTTGAGCGCGATCATGATGTCGAGGGTCTGCCGGCACATATAGACATTGTGCGGCTTCGATCGCTTCATGCGCTCCTTCGGGATCGTCCAGACGGCGTTTTCGAAATCGACCTCATCCCAGACCGCGTCCTGTAGCTCGCTCTTCCGGACCATGGTGAGGAGGTAGAGCTTCATGCCGAGCCGGATCGTCGGCAGCGTCGCGACATGCTCCAGTTGTTTGAGCATGATGCGGATCTCGGTCGGCGAAAGCGCCCGGTCCTTGGGCGTGAACGTGGCAATCGAAGCCGGACCAACGTCATCGGCCGGGTTCGCGACCTTCTCGCCATGGAGAATGGCGAAGGCGTAGATCTGCTTCAGGATATCCCGCACATGGATGGCTGTCGCCGGCGCGCCCCGTTCCACGATCTTGGCGCAGTGAGCGCGCAGGTCATCAGGCGTTATCTCGGTCAACAACCGGTTCCGCCAGACGGGCTTGAGTTCGCGCTCGAAGATGGCGCGGCGCATGGCGCGCGTGCTGTCCGCCATGGGCGCGCCCGTCAGCCACTTCTCGCCGAACTCACCGAAGCTCTTAGCCTCCTTGATCCGGCGTTTATCCCGCTGCTTCTCGATGGCGGGGGACCGCCCCTCGGCGATCATCCGTTTCGCGTCCAGACATAGTTCGCGCGCCCTGGCGAGCGAGATCCCATCTCGGGCGTACTTTCCCAGATGGACGGTCTCGCGCCTGCCATTCAGCCGGTAGTCGAGCCTAAACGAGATGCCGCCTGTCGGCGCGACACGCACATACATGCCGTCACGATCAGTCACCTTGTACATTTTGGCTTTTGGTTTCAGACACTTGAGTGCCGCATCCGTCAACATTCTGGGCCTCCTCGCGCAAAAAGACCGTCACGCGGCTTTTGGAGACTTTCGACGAACTTTTCCATTTATGTTCAGCGTGTTAGGCTGAAAAAAGTACCGTCACGAGCCTCTATCGCTGTGACGGTACTTTCGATTTTCCGGATGATCAACGGGGGGCGGGTCCGTCACCAGATACGACAGACGCGTTCCATGCCCACCGATAGTCATCGATAGGCTATGGCTTAATTATTTCTGTTTTTCAGTGAGTTAGAGCGTATTCTGGCGTAGTTTTGGATACCCTCGGATGGGCAAAAATTATTCCCACTCGATCGTGCCGGGCGGCTTGCTGGTCACATCGTAGACGACGCGGTTGATGCCTTTGACTTCGTTGATGATCCGCGTCGCGGCGCGGCCGAGGAAGGCGATGTCGAACGGGTAGAAGTCCGCCGTCATCCCGTCGGTGGAGGTCACGGCCCGCAGCGCACACACATGGTCGTAGGTGCGCCCATCGCCCATCACGCCCACGGTCTTGACCGGCAGCAGCACCGCGAAAGCCTGCCAGATGGCGTCGTAAAGGCCAGCCCGGCGGATCTCGTCGAGATAGATGGCGTCCGCCTTGCGCAGGATGTCGAGCTTTTCGGGCGTGATCTCGCCCGGCACGCGGATGGCCAGCCCCGGACCGGGGAATGGATGGCGCCCAACGAAATGGTCCGGCAAGCCCAGCTCGCGGCCGAGGGCGCGCACCTCGTCCTTGAACAGCTCGCGCAGGGGTTCCACGAGCTTCATGTTCATCCGCTCGGGCAGCCCGCCGACATTGTGGTGGCTCTTGATGGTCACCGAAGGCCCGCCGGTGAAGGAGACGCTCTCGATCACATCGGGATAGAGCGTGCCCTGGGCGAGGAACGCGGCGCCGCCCAAGGATTTCGCTTTGTCTTCAAAGACATCGATGAAGAGCTTGCCAATCGTCTTGCGCTTGATCTCGGGGTCGGAAACGCCGGCGAGCGCAGAGAGAAACCGCTCCCCCTCATCGGCGTGGATCAGCGGGATGTTGTAGGAGTCGCGAAACAGGCGCACAACCTCCTCGGCTTCGCCCGCCCGCATCAGGCCGGTATCGACGAACACGCAGGTGAGCTGATCGCCGATAGCCTCATGGATCAGGACGGCCGCGACCGAACTGTCCACACCGCCCGACAGGCCGCAAATCACCCGCTCCCTGCCTACCTGGGCGCGGATCTTGTCGATCATCTCTGCGCGATAGGCCGCCATCGTCCAGTCGCCGCGACAGCCCGCGATCTTCAGCACGAAGTTGGACAGAAGCTTCGCCCCGTCGGGGGTATGCACCACCTCCGGGTGGAACATGGTGGTGTAGATGCGGCGTTCTTCGTCGCTTGCGATGGCGAAGGGGGCGTTTTCACTGACCGCCTTGACGCTGAAACCGTCGGGCAGCCGGGTCACGCGGTCGCCATGGCTCATCCAGACGGTATAGCAGCCGCCGACGTCCCAGAGCCCCTCGAACAGGGCGCTGTGCTCCTTCACCTCGATCACGGCGCGGCCGAACTCGGCGGCATGGCCGCCCTCCACCGCGCCGCCAAGCTGAACGGCCGTCGTCTGCTGACCATAGCAGATCGCCAGGATCGGCACGCCGAGGTCGAACGCCGCCTGCGGCGCGCGGGGGCTGTCCTCCTCGGTCACAGAGGCCGGCCCGCCGGAAAAGATGATTGCTTTCGGGTTGAAACCGCCCGCCAGCACGCGCTCGGCGGCATTGAAGGGGTGGATCTCGCAATAGACCCCAGCCTCGCGCACGCGCCGCGCGATGAGCTGGGTCACCTGGCTGCCGAAATCGATGATAAGGACGCGGTCGTGGCGGGGCTCTGTCATGGCGGCGGGTGTAGCCGCGCCCTTCCCGCGCGACAATCAGGCGCCAGCGGCTTCGCGCCGCTTCTGCCAGCGATTGATCAGCCCGGTCACAGAGAGGTCTGCGGTGACATTGCCGATGGTGCGGAACACATCGGGGATCACCTCAACCGCCAGCAGGATCGGCAACACCGTCACCGGCACGCCGAGCGCGACGCAGATCGGCGCAACGCTGGCAAAAAAGCTCGCCTGACCGGGCAGGCCGATGGTGGAGACGCTGACAGCGAACGCGACAAGAAGCGCTGCAGCCCATTGGGCAAGGCTGGGCTCCAGCCCATGCAGATGAGCCACGAACGCAGCCACCGCCAGATTGGCCACCGGGCTGGTGATGCGGAAAACCGCCACCGCGAGTGGCAGCACGAACTCCGCCACCCTGGGCGAGACCTGCATGGGCCCCAACGCGGCCGACAGCATGGCGGGCAGCGAGGCAAGCGAGCTTTGGGTGGACGCTCCGATCACCTGCACCGGCGCGACCGCGCGGGCAAAGACCGCCGCAGGCAATCCTGCACCGAACAGACCGATCAGAAAGGCCACAGCGATCACCCCGACCGTGACGCCGCTGACGACCAGCACATAATGGGCAAGCACCCCGATGGCGGCAAAGCCTGTCTCCAGCCCCAGCGCGAGCGAGAGGCCGAAAACGCCGACGGGCGCGAGCGCCAGGATCCAGCCGACGATCAGGATCATCGCTTCCCCGCTCGCCCGAAAGAACGACACGATCGGCGCACGCAGATCTGGGGCGAGCCGCGTCGTTGCGAACCCGAAAAGACAGGCAAAGACCACGAGAGGCAGCACCGCATTTTCAGCCGCAGCCTTGACGACATTGGCGGGGATCAGAGAGCGCGCCCAGGCAGCAAGGCTCAGGGGCGCATCGGGGGCGGCCTCGCCCGACGCACTCGCCAGGAGCGCCTCGCCTACGCCCGGCGCGACAGGAAACGCCGACAGCACCGCATTGGTCGCCGTGACGCCATAAAGGCCCGCCAGCAGGACAAGGACCGCCATAAGCGCGAGCGTCCGGCGCGCCAGAGGACCAACGCTCGCCGTCTCTGCGATCTGAGCGATCGAGGCCACCAGGATTGCAAAGATCAGCGGCACCAGCGTCATGCGCAGGGCGTCGAGCCAGACCGAGCCGAGAACGCTGACCCCCTCCGCAGCGGCCCGCAAACCCGAGCCGCCGGCCGCGTCGATCCAGGCGCCGAGCGTAACGCCGAGCGTCAGCGCCGCGAGAACCCACAAGCCCAGCTTCATGCCCTTGCCCCCCCGGCAGACCTCTGCCCGGGCAGCGTGACCGACAGCGGAGAAAAGAAAAGGCCCCGGATCGCTCCGAGGCCCTTTCCCCGCTCTAGTGGGCCACGGGCGCCTCCGGATCGGGCGCCCGGGGCGTCGCGCGGAGGGCTGCGGCCTGGTCTTCCTCGGTCCATTCAATCGGCTTGATCGGCCGGGTCAGCGCGCGCACCAGCACCTCGTCTGCGGTGGAGACCGGGATGATCTCCAGCGCGCCCTTCACATTGTCCGGGATGTCGGCGAGGTCTTTCTCATTGTCCTTCGGGATCAGAACGGTCGTCACCCCCGCCCTCAGGGCCGCGAGCAGTTTCTCCTTGAGCCCGCCGATCGGCAGCACCCGACCGCGCAACGTGATCTCGCCGGTCATGGCGACCGATTTGGAGACCGGGTTGCTCGTGAGCAGGCTCACGATCGCGGTCATCATGGCGATGCCGGCGGAGGGGCCGTCCTTCGGCGTTGCGCCTTCGGGCACATGGACGTGGATGTCGGCCTGATCGAACACCGTCGGCTTGATGCCCAGGTGCGGCGCACGCGCCTTCACGAAGGAGGCCGCCGCCGAAATCGATTCCTTCATCACGTCCTTGAGGTTGCCGGTGACCGTCATCCGGCCCTTGCCGAACATCTGCACCGCCTCGATCGTCAGCGTGTCGCCGCCGACCTCGGTCCAGGCCAGGCCCGTGACAGCGCCGATCTGGTCTTCCAGTTCAGCCTCGCCATAGCGGTGCTTGCGCACGCCGGCGAAGTCCGAAAGGTTTTCCGGCGTCACCTCGACAGCGAGGGCCTTCTTCTGCTCCAGCTGGCGCACAGCCTTGCGGGCAAGGCCGGCAAGCTCGCGCTCGAGATTCCGCACGCCGGCTTCGCGGGTGTAGTAGCGAACGAGGTCGCGCAGCGCCTCATCGGTGATCGCCCATTCGCCCGCCCGCAGGCCATGCGCCTCGATCTGTTTCGGGATCAGGTGGCGCTTGGCGATCTCGATCTTTTCATCCTCGGTGTAGCCGGGAATGCGGATGATCTCCATCCGGTCGAGGAGCGGCTGGCTCATGTAGAGCGAGTTCGCGGTCGTGATGAACATCACGTCTGAGAGGTCGTAATCGACCTCCAGATAGTGATCATTGAACGTCGCGTTCTGTTCGGGATCGAGCACCTCGAGCAACGCCGCTGCGGGATCGCCGCGATAGTCCGCGCCCATCTTGTCGATCTCGTCGAGCAGGAAGAGCGGGTTGGAGCTCTTGGCTTTCTTCATCGACTGGATCACCCGGCCAGGCATGGAGCCGATATAGGTGCGCCGGTGGCCGCGGATTTCGGCCTCATCGCGCACCCCGCCCAGCGACACGCGCACGAAATCACGCCCCGTCGCCTTGGCGATCGACTTGCCGAGCGAGGTCTTGCCCACGCCGGGCGGCCCCACAAGGCACAGGATCGGCCCGCGCAGCTTGGAGGTCCGCTGTCCCACGGCCAGATATTCGAGGATGCGCTCCTTCACCTTGTCGAGGCCGTAGTGGTCCTCGTCCAGGATCTGCTGGGCGTAATCGAGATCCTTGCGGACTTTCTTGCTCTTGCCCCACGGAATGGAGAGCATCCAATCGAGATAGTTGCGAACCACGGTCGATTCAGCGCTGGTGGGCGACATCTGCTTGAGCTTTTTCAGCTCTGCTTCGACCTTGGCGCGCGCTTCCTTGGTGAACTTCGTCTTCTGGATCTTGTCGGCGAGTTCGGCGAGCTCATCGCGACCATCCTCGGTCTCGCCGAGTTCGCGCTGGATCGCCTTCATCTGCTCGTTCAGGTAGTATTCGCGCTGTGATTTCTCCATCTGTCGCTTCACGCGATTGCGGATGCGCCGCTCCACCTGAAGCACCCCGATCTCGCCTTCCATGAAGCCGAAGATCTTTTCCAGCCGCTGGGCAACCACCAGCGTTTCCAGAAGCTCCTGCTTCTGCGGGATCTTGATCGCCAGATTGGCCGCAATCGTATCGGCCAGACGGCCGGGTTCTGCGATCTGGGAGACGGTCGCCACCACTTCGGGCGGCGCCTTGCGGTTGAGCTTCACATAGCTTTCAAACTGCTCGATGGCGGTGCGCGCCAGCGCCTGGGCCTCGCTCGCGTCTGCGCCTTCTTCGGCGACCGGCTCGGCCGTGACCTCGAAAAACGCCTTGGTGTCGAGGAAGCCTGTGATGCGCGCGCGGCCTGCGCCCTCCACCAGCACCTTCACCGTGCCGTCGGGCAGTTTCAGCAATTGCAGCACGGTGGCGATCGTGCCGATGGGATAGATGTCGTCCTGGCCGGGATCGTCGTCGGCGGCGTCTTTCTGGGCGGCGAGCAGGATTTGCTTGTCGCCCTTCATCACCGCTTCAAGCGCCTTCACCGACTTGTCGCGCCCGACAAACAGCGGGGCGACCATATGCGGGAAGACCACGATATCGCGCAGGGGAAGGAGGGGGATGGAACGGGCGTCCGTCATATCGGTCTCCGGGCGGGTCTTCTCCCGCCCTTGCTCTTGAGCGGGGCGGAATCACGCTCCGCCCCAAGGGTTGCAACTTATGTTGGGCGCGTTCTGCCCGCGTTCAAGCGCAGAGAGCGGCAATCGCGACTTATCCACGGCCGCGGAGCGCGCGCCCGGCGGTGTTCGCTGAGTTTGGCTAGAAATTTCCGCATCTTGGGGCAGATGGCGGGCTGCCCACCCTCTGGGCAGTCCGCGGACAGGGCGCTTGCCTTCCATGGAGGCCTCTCCCCGGTGAAAGCCGGGGTCCAGAACGAAACGCCGCGCGCATGACGACCCGGGCCCCAGCCGTGGCCGGGGCGAGGCCGTTTCCTGGATGGACGTGCAGCCCCTACCCTTTGCGCGCCGCAAGGGCCGCCTGGGCGGCCGCAAGACGTGCAATCGGCACGCGATAAGGCGAACAGGACACGTAATCGAGCCCTGCGGCCTCACAGAAGGCGATCGAGGCGGGATCCCCGCCGTGCTCCCCGCAAATGCCCAGCTTCAGGTCGGCCCGCGTCGCCCTGCCCCGCTCCTTGGCGATCTTGATCAGATCGCCAACGCCGGACTGATCCAGCGTCACGAACGGGTCCTTCTCGAAGATGCCCGCCTCGACATAGTGGTGCATGAAGCGGCCAGCGTCGTCGCGGCTGATGCCGAGCGTCGTCTGGGTCAGATCATTGGTGCCGAAGGAGAAGAATTCGGCATCCTCGGCGATCTCGTCGGCGCGGAGCGCGGCGCGCGGCAGCTCGATCATGGTGCCGACCATGTATTCGATCGTCACGCCGGTTTCGGCCATCACCGCTGCCCCGATCGCATCGACCCGGCCCTTCAGGATCGTCAGTTCCTTGCGGGTGGCGACCAGCGGGATCATGATTTCCGGGATCGGAGCCTTGCCGGTCTCGCGCGCGACCGCAACCGCAGCCTCGAAGATGGCGCGCGCCTGCATCTCGTAGATTTCGGGATAAGAGATCCCAAGCCGGCAACCACGATGGCCGAGCATGGGATTGACCTCATGCAGGTCCTTGGCGCGCTCCAGCAGCTTGGCCTTGTCGAGGCCCGTGGCCTCCGCCACCGCCGCCACATCTTCTTCCGAATGCGGCAGGAATTCGTGCAGCGGCGGATCGAGCAGGCGGATCGTGACCGGCAGGCCTGCCATGATGCGAAAGATCGCCTCGAAGTCGGCGCGCTGCATCGGCAGGATCTTGGCGAGCGCCGCCACGCGGCCTTCCTTGGCGTCCGACAGGATCATCTCGCGCACCGCCGCGATCCGCTCGGCATCAAAGAACATGTGCTCGGTGCGGCACAGGCCCACGCCCTCCGCGCCGAAATCGCGCGCAGTCTGAACGTCGAGCGGGGTTTCCGCATTGGCGCGCACCTTCAGGCGGCGCACCTTGTCGGCCCATTCCATCAGCTTTGCGAAATCGCCTGAGAGTTCGGGCTGGATCATGTCGACCGCGCCGGAGAGCACTTCGCCGGTCGCGCCGTCCACGGTGACGATCTCGCCATGGCGGATGGTGCGGCCGCGCGCGGTGAACTTGCCGGCGCCGGCGTCGATGCGAATTTCCCCAGCCCCTGAAACGCACGGGCGGCCCATGCCGCGCGCCACGACGGCGGCGTGGCTGGTCATGCCGCCGCGCGAGGTGACGATCGCCTTGGCCGCGTGCATGCCATGGATGTCCTCCGGGCTCGTCTCTTCCCGCACAAGGATGACCGCCTCGCCCGCGTGGGCGCGCGCTTCCGCCTCGTCGGGGTCGAACACGACCGCGCCGACCGCTGCGCCTGGCGAGGCCGGCAGGCCGACCGCCACGACATCGCGCACCGCTTTGGGATCGATCGTGGGGTGTAGGAGCTGATCCAGCGCAGACGCATCCACGCGCGCGACCGCTTCCTCCTCGCCGATCAGGCCCTCGCCCGCCATGTCGACTGCGATCTTGAGCGCCGCCTTGGCGGTGCGCTTGCCGTTGCGGGTCTGGAGCATCCAGAGCTTGCGCTTTTCAACGGTGAACTCGATGTCCTGCATGTCGCGGTAGTGGCCTTCAAGCTGCTTGTAGACGGCCACAAGCTGCTCATAGACGTCAGGCAGGGCTTCCTCGAGCGACAGGCCCTCCTCGCCCATCTCCTCGCGCGCCACTTTCGTGATCGGCTTGGGGGTGCGGATGCCGGCCACCACATCCTCGCCCTGGGCGTTGATCAGATACTCGCCATAGAAGACCTTGCGCCCGGTGGATGGGTCGCGCGTGAACGCAACGCCGGTGGCGGACGTTTCGCCCATATTGCCAAA
Organism: Caulobacterales bacterium; assembly: GCA_044340025.1. Classification (GTDB taxonomy): domain Bacteria; phylum Pseudomonadota; class Alphaproteobacteria; order Caulobacterales; family Aquidulcibacteraceae; genus JBIIUJ01. Next base: position 428 of record JBIIUJ010000093.1, on the reverse strand, counting down.
CACCATGGCCTGAACATTCACCGCCGTGCCCCAGCTTTCGGGGATATCGTGCATGCGGCGATAGAATTTCGCCCGGTCGTTCATCCAGCTCTTGAACACGGCGCCCACCGCGCCCCAAAGCTGCTCGGTCACGTCCTGCGGGAAGGCCCGGCCCAGCTCCTCCTCCCCCGCGCGCTTGTATTTGGGGACGATCGCCTCCCAATCCTGCGCCGCCATGTCGGTATCGACGCGGATGTCATTCTCTTCCTTATAGGTTTCGAGAATGTCCTCGAACATGTGGTGGTTCAGATCCAGCACCACGTTGGAATACATCTGGATGAAGCGGCGGTAGCTGTCGAAGGCGAAACGCCGATCGCCGGAAAGGGCGGCCAGCCCCTCCACCGTCGCATCATTGAGCCCGAGGTTGAGCACCGTATCCATCATGCCGG
>JBIIUJ010000240.1:0-2546 GCA_044340025.1 Caulobacterales bacterium | reverse complement strand
CGCCGTTCTGGATATGCTCCAGCACCTTCTTCATCTCGGCCTTGGTCTGCGCCGTGACGATGCGCGGACCGGTGACATACTCGCCATACTCGGCCGTGTTGGAGATCGAGTAATTCATGGTGGCGATGCCGCCTTCATAGATCAGATCGACGATCAGCTTCACCTCGTGGAGGCACTCGAAGTACGCCATTTCAGGGGCGTAGCCGGCTTCCACCAGCGTTTCGAAGCCGGCGCGGATCAGCTCCACCAGACCGCCGCAGAGCACGACCTGCTCGCCGAACAGATCGGTCTCGCACTCCTCGCGGAAGTTGGTCTCGATGATGCCCGAGCGGCCGCCGCCGACGCCGGAGGCATAGGCGAGCGCGAAGTCGAGCGCCTTGCCCGACGCGTTCTGGTGCACCGCCACCAGGCAGGGCACGCCGCCGCCCTTCTGATATTCGCCGCGCACCGTGTGGCCGGGCCCCTTGGGCGCGATCATCGCCACATCGACGTCGGCGGGCGGGGCGATCAGTCCGAAATGCACATTGAATCCATGAGCAAACAGCAATGTCTTGCCGGCCTTCATGAAGGGCGCGATCTCGGCATTGTAGATGTCGGCCTGAAGCTCGTCGGGGGCCAGGATCATGATGGCGTCAGCCGCCTTGGCCGCATCGGCCACGCTCATCACCGTCAGGCCGGCGGCGCGGGCCTTGGCGGCGCTGGGCGAGCCGTCCTTCAGCGCGATGCTGACGTTCTTCACGCCCGAGTCGCGCAGGTTGAGGGCATGGGCATGCCCCTGGCTGCCATAGCCGACGATGGCGATCGTCTTGTTCAGGATCAGGCCGAGGTCGCAGTCTGCGTCATAATACACTTTCATCGCGGTTCTCCTTCGCGCGGGGGCGGCGCGGCAAGCGCCAGGAACTGGTCTGCGGCCTCGCGGGCGCGCTGGGCGTGGGCGGAGGGCGGCGGCGGATCGCCCTCGCCCAGCAGAAGCCGGATCTGCGTATCGCGCACCACAAGCCCGAAAAACAAAGAAAAAGCGTCCTCGAACCGCCCATAGGCGATCAGCCCAGAGCGGCGTGCGTCCTCGAATGTGGGACGCAGACGCTCGGCCATGGCGCGGGGGCCGTTCTCCAGAACGATGGCGCCCAGCGCCTCGGGCGCGGGGCCGGGATGGCTGACGGCCAGCCGGTTCAGCCCGACAGAGGCCTCCCCCGTGATCACGGCGAGCCAGCGCTCGGCGAATGCCGCCAGCGTCTCGCGCACGGCTTGGTGGCTGGCTGGCCCGGCGAGCGGCTGCGGCCATCCCACTTTCGCGGCCTGCCAGCGCACCGTGGCGGTCAAGAGCCCGTCGCGGTCGCCAAACCAGCGATAGAGCGTCTCCTTGGAACAGGAGGCCGCGCGCGCCACCGAGGCCATGGAGAAGCGGTCCCCGTCGGCGACCATGCAGTCGAGCGCGGCGGCCAGGATCTCGGCCTGGCGGGCGGACGGCTCGGCAGGATCGGGCGGCGCGGGGCTCATGTCCCTTCCGTACCGAACGGTTCGGTTCGGAGCAAGCCCTGCGAAACTGTGCGATTCAGACGTCCCGTTTCATGCAGTCTGGCCCCGGTTTCATGCAGACAGGCCCCGGTTTCACCCCCACGGGCCCCGGCTGGATCCCGCCTCGCCCCAGGGGCCGGCGGAAGGCGCAGGCGCGTCGAACCCGTCGCCCGCCATCGCGCGCAGGGCTGCAATCCGGTTGGCGGTGGCCGGGTGGGTGGAGAACAGATTGTCCCCCATCCGACCGGCCAGCGGGTTGATGATGAACATGTGCGCGGTCGCCTTGTTCTCTTCCGCGTCGTAATTCACCACCCGGCGCGCGCCGCGCTCGATCTTCTCCAGCGCGCTCGCGAGCGCGCCCGGATCGCCCGAGATTTCCGCCCCCACGCGATCGGCCTCATACTCGCGGCCGCGGCTGATCGCCATCTGCACCACCGCCGCCATCATGGGAGCAAGCAGCATCACCGCAAGCGTGACGATCATGTTCGGCCGCTCCCGGTCGCCGCCGAAGAACATCGCGAAATTGGCGAGCATGCCGATGGCGCCGGCGATCGTGGCCGTGACCGTCATGATCAGCGTGTCGCGGTTGGTCACATGGGCGAGTTCGTGAGCCATCACGCCGCGCACTTCGCGCCGGTCGAGCATGCGCAGGAGGCCCGTGGTGGCGGCGACCGCCGCATTCTCGGGGTTGCGCCCCGTGGCGAAGGCGTTGGGCTGATCATTGTCGATCACATAGATTTTCGGGATCGGCATCGCGGCCGCGCGCGCCAGCGCAATCGTGTCGGCCGCGAAGGTGCGGATCGTGGGATCGGGGTGGGTGTCGCTCACCTCCACCGCCCGATAGGCCCGCAGCACGATCTTGTCGGAGTTCCAGTAGGAATAGACGTTCATGCCGGCCGCAACGAGCAGCGCGATCAGCATGCCCTGCGCCCCGCCCAGCGCGAAGCCGATGGCGCCGAACAGCGCCGTCATGGCGGCGAGCAGAATGGCGGTCTTGACGTAATTCATCGCGCACCAGGGCTCCTCTT
>JBIIUJ010000060.1:0-14848 GCA_044340025.1 Caulobacterales bacterium | reverse complement strand
ATGAGGCCGGGTGAGGTCCCGGATCGGGCCTTTGGCCCGTCCGGGATGACGGAGTGCGTCCCCTGCCTTGACCATGCGCCGTTTTTTGCCCCTTACAGCGCGCATGACCGCGCCTGTCGCCGCCTCAGCGCTTGAAAACGCCGCCCCCGCGGAGGTGGAGGTGATCACGCTTGGCTGCCGGCTGAACGCTTACGAGAGCGAGGCGATGCGCGCGTTGGCGGCGGGCGGCAATGAAGGCAAGGTGGTGATCGTCAACACCTGCGCGGTCACCAACGAGGCCGTGCGTCAGGCCGGCCAGACCATCCGGCGCGCGCGGCGCGAGAACCCGGGCGCGCAGATCGTGGTCACCGGCTGCGCCGCCCAGATCGATCCGGCGAAGTTCGCCGCGATGCCCGAAGTGAACCACGTCCTCGGCAACGCCGAGAAGATGAAATCCGAAAGCTTTCGCGATCTCGCCCGCCGCAACGACCGGGTGCAGGTCAACGACATCATGGCCGTGCGCGAGACTGCCGGCCATCTGATCGACGGGCTCGCCGACCGCGCGCGCGCGTATGTGCAGGTGCAGAATGGCTGCGACCATCGCTGCACTTTCTGCATCATCCCCTATGGCCGGGGCAATTCGCGCTCCGTGCCCGCCGGCGAGGTGGTCGAGCAGGTGCGAAGGCTCGCCGGTCTTGGCGTGCCCGAAGTGGTGCTGACCGGGGTGGATCTCACCTCCTGGGGTCAGGATCTGCCGGGCCAGCCCACGCTGGGCAATCTGTGTGCGCGAATCCTCAAGCTCGTCCCGGAGCTCAAGCGGCTGCGCCTCTCCTCAGTGGATGCCTGCGAGATCGACGAGACGCTGTTTGGCCTGTTCGCGGAGGAAGAGCGGCTGATGCCGCACCTGCACCTCTCGCTCCAGCATGGCGCGGACATCATCCTGAAGCGGATGAAGCGCCGGCATCTGCGCGCCGATGCGCTGGCGCTCGCCGCCCGGCTACGCGCGGTGCGGCCGGAGATCGCCTTCGGCGCGGATCTCATCGCTGGCTTTCCCACCGAGACCCAAGACTGCTTTCGCCAGACCCTGGACCTTGTGGACGAGATGGACCTCGCCTTCCTGCATGTCTTCGCCTTCTCCGCGCGCGAGGGGACGCCGGCGGCGAAGATGCCCCAGCTTGCCCCAAGCCTGATCCGGGAGCGTGCGGCCCGCCTGCGCGCCCACGGGGAAACTGCGCTTGGCCGCCATCTCGACGGGCTGGTCGGAACGGTGAAGCCGGTGCTGATCGAGCGGGAAGGGCGCGGCCGGTTGGAGACCTTCACCGAGGTGGAGGGCGTGGCTGGCGGCGCCGGCGAGATTGTGCAGGCGCGGCTCCACGCCCGCACCGCGCGCACGCTTTTGGCCGAAACCGCCTGAAGTCCTCACTCAAGAGCGATGGTAAGCAACGCCAGAACGGCGCTGCCCGCCGCCAGAAGGCTCATGACAGGGACGATGGCGTGATCGACAAGGCGACGCAATTTTCGCATCACCATTCTCCCTCGCAAACGTCGACATTACGTCGATCTCAGAAAATCAGGCTTCCCGCTCAGATTCAACTGCGCTCAGCCCCAAGCTTTATCCGGATGCTGACGACAAACGCGCCACGAGTAATGCCCTTTTCCCTATTGTGGTCTTAGGGGTGATTTTCCGATTGCTTTCGTGGCTGGCAGGCTCATGCAGCCGCGGCCGAAACCGTCAGGGCGCCTGCAGCGCCGCGCGCGCCGCGCCAAGCCGCGCCGCCAGATCCGTCGCCTCCACCACCGTCCAGTCTCGCATGCGATTGCGCATCCAGGTGAGTTGGCGCTTGGCGTAGTGGCGCGTGTCGAGGATGGCGCCCTGCGCTGCGGCGGCGAGCGTGATCGCGCCCTCGAAATGGCGCGCGAGCCAGGGCATCCCATGCGCCTTCATGCAGGGCAAAGCGGGGTCGAGGTCGCGCTGATGCAGAGCGCGCGCTTCTTCCAGCGCGCCGGCCGAGAGCATTGCTTCGAACCGGCGCTCGATCGCGGCGTACAGCCCCTCGCGCGGGGGGGCGAGGGCAATGCCCGCCCAGAGCCCTGCCTCCAGCGGCGGGCGGGTTTCGGCCTGAAGAGCGCTCAGCGGTGCGCCGGTTGCGTCGTGAACCTCCAGCGCGCGCGCGATGCGCACGGCGTCGGTCGGGCTGATGCGCGCGGCGGCGAAGGGGTCCACCAGCGCGAGCCGCGCATGAGCTGCGGCGGGATCGGCGCCGGCTTCGGCCCGCGCTGCGCGCGTGATGTCTGGCGGGATGTCGGGCGCGGGGGCCAGCCCTTCGGTCAGGGCCGCGAAATGCAGGCCGGTGCCGCCCACCACGATGGCGAGGCGATCCTCCGCCCAGATCGCGTTCAGCGCGGAAAGCGCTGCGCGCTGCCACTTGCCGGCGCTATAGGCCTCGGCGGCGTCCACCACGCCATAGAGCCTGTGCGGCGCGCTCGCCTCCTCGGCCGGGGTGGGGCGCGCGGTCAGCACACGCAGATCGGCATAGACCTGCATGGCGTCCGCATTGACGATCACCCCGCCGGTTTCGCGCGCCAGCGCCAGCGCCAGCGCGGACTTGCCGCTCGCCGTCGGGCCGGCGATAAGAAGCGCGCGTTTCATCGCGGCAACCTAGTCCCGAAGACCCCCTCGCTCCATGACCCTCGTGATCACGCTTGTCGGCGGGCCAGACCTTGCGCCCGCCTTTGCCGCCGCCGCCCGCGTCGTGGCCGACTTTGGCGCCCGCCTCACCGGGCAGGCCGCCCTCAGCCCGGGGGAGGCTGATGATCTTTTCGTCGAAGGAGGCGAGGCCGGCGCCCTCGCCCAGGCGCTGATCGCCCCGCTCGACGGGCTTGCCGTGGACTGGGCGGTCCAGCCTGTCGCCGGCCGGCGCAAGCGCCTTCTGATCGCGGACATGGATTCCACCATCATCGGGCAGGAATGCCTCGATGAGCTGGCCGATCTCGCCGGCGTGGGCGCGGCGGTCGCGGCGATCACCGAGCGCGCCATGCGCGGCGAGCTCGACTTCGAAGGCGCGCTCACCGAACGCGTGGCGATGATCGCGGGCCTGCCGCTTTCGGCCCTGCAGCAATGCTACGACGAGCGGGTCAGCCTCAACCCCGGCGCGCGCACGCTTCTGGCGACCATGCGGGCGCATGGAGCCCATGCTGCGCTGGTCTCGGGCGGCTTCACCTTTTTCACCAGCCGCGTGGCGCAGGCGGCGGGCTTCGACGAGCATCAGGCCAATGTGCTGCTCGATGACGGCGCGGCGCTCACCGGGGCGGTCGCGCGCCCCATCCTCGGCCGGGAAGCCAAGCGCGAGGCGCTGCTCCGGCTTGCCGCCGCGCGGGGGCTTGAGCCGCAAGACGCAATGGCGATCGGCGACGGGGCCAATGATCTCGCGATGCTCACGGCGGCAGGGCTGGGCGTCGCCTATCGCGCCAAACCGGTGGTGGCCGCCCAGGCGCACGCCCGCATCACGCACGGCTCGCTCGTCTCGGCGCTGTTCTTCCAGGGCTATTCCCGCGCCGATTTCGTGGGCTGAGGCCGCGCGCCTACTCGCGCGCCCGCACGGTGCGGTAAGTCGAGGCGCCGTCGCGCCAGATCTGGAACAGGACGGGCCGGCCCTGACCTCTCGCCCGTTCGATCTGGGCGCGCGCATCTGGCGGGCTGAGCACGGGCCGGAACTGAACCGCCAGCACGATGTCGCCGGGCCGCAGGGCCGCTGCCGCCGGCCCGCTGCGATCCACGCTGGAGATGATCACGCCGCTGCGCTCGGGCGGCAGTGTCGCGCGGGTGCGGTCCTGCGCGGTGAGCGGCGCAAGCGACAGGCCGAAAGCCTCCACCGCAGCGGGCGTCGCGGCCGCCCCGCGCGGCGCGGGCGCACCCCGGCCGGGATCGAGCAGCGCCACGCTGACCAGAACGCTCACCGCCACGCCCTCGCGCAGCGCCTGCACCGGCGCGCGCGTCCCGGGCGCCGCCTCGGCCACCAGGCGCGAAAGCGTGCGGCTGTCGGCGACCGGTCGGCCGTTGAAGGCGATGATCACGTCGCCTTCGCGCAGGCCGGCTAAGGCGGCGGGACCGCGCCGGTCGAGGTCGGCGATCAGCGCGCCCCTCGCTGCAGGCAGCCGGGCGCTCTGGGCGATTTCGGCCGTCACCGGCTGGAGCCGCACGCCGATCCAGCCGCGCCGCACCACGCCGGTGCGGACCAGCTGATCCACCACGCGCCGCGCCATCTGGGAGGGCACTGCAAAGCCGATCCCGACCGAGCCGCCGGTGGGCGAGACGATCGCGGTGGTGACGCCGATCACCTCGCCGGCGGCGTTGAACAGGGGCCCGCCGGAATTGCCCCGGTTGATGGCGGCGTCGGTCTGGAGAAAATCGTCGAACCGGCCGGTCTGGAGATCGCGGTTGCGCGCCGAGATCACCCCCACCGAAAGCGAGCCGCCCAGCCCGAACGGATTGCCGATCGCGATGGCCCAATCGCCCACGCGCGCAGCGTCGCTATCGCCCCAGCGCGCCGCCGGCAGCCCCCGCACCCCGCGCACGCGCAGCACGGCGAGATCGGTGGCCGGATCGCGCCCGACGAGATCGGCGGCTCGCCGGTCGCCATCGGAGAAGGCCACCTCGATGGCGCGTGCGCCCTCGATGACGTGGTTGTTGGTTACCACCAGCCCATCGGGGCTGACCAAAAAGCCCGAGCCGGAGGCGCTGATCTGCTCGGTTGGCCCCTCGTTCGGCGCCAGCCGGCGCAGCGGCGATCCGGGCGCGATCTCCGGATTGGGCGCATCGCGCTTGACCGACACATTCACCACCGCGGGCGACAGCCGCTCGGCGAGCTGCGCGAAGCTCTGCTGCGGCCCGGCGGGCGGGGTCTGGGCGAGCGCCATCGGCCCGGCCAGCAGCGCGAGCGCGAGCGCTGCTGCGCCTGCCTGCCTGCCTGCCCCAGTCCGGCCGCCGGTCCCGTCGCGTGATCGTGTCATGGCCATCCCCTAGCCAAGACCGCGTCGCAGCGAAAGCGCAGCCTTGAGCCTTCTGCCGGTTGCGCGTATCGGCCTGCCGATGGCGCAGCCCCCTTCCTCCCCCGGCCTGACCTACAAGGACGCCGGCGTCGATATCGAGGCGGGCGACGCTCTGGTGCGCAGGATTGCGCCGCTGGCGCGCGCCACGGCGCGGGCGGGCGCGGACGCCGCGCTCGGCGGCTTTGGCGGCCTGTTCGATCTGAAGGCGGCGGGCTTTGTCGATCCGATCCTGGTGTCCGGGACCGATGGGGTCGGCACCAAGCTGAAGATTGCGATCGAAACCGGCCTGCACGACACGATCGGTCAGGATCTGGTGGCGATGTGCGTCAACGACGTGCTGGCCCAGGGGGCCGAGCCTTTGTTCTTCCTCGATTACTTTGCCTGCGGCGTGCTGGAGCTTGGCGTGGCGGAAGCGGTGGTGGCCGGCATTGCGCGCGCGTGCCAGGAGGCCGGCTGCGCCCTGATCGGCGGGGAAACGGCGGAAATGCCGGGCATGTATGAGGCCGGCCACTACGACCTCGCCGGCTTCACCGTGGGCGCGGTGGAGCGCGATCGCGTGCTGCCGCGCCATCAGGCCATGGCCGCAGGCGATCTCCTGATCGGGCTGGCCAGCAGCGGCGCTCATTCCAACGGCTATTCGCTGATCCGCAAGATCGTGGCGCGCACGGGGCTTGGCTGGGACGCGCCGGCGCCGTTTGCGCCGGGCCAGAGCCTTGGCGAAGCGTTGTTGACGCCCACGCGGCTCTATCCCAGGCACGCCCTGCCGCTGATCCGCTCCGGGCTGGTCTCGGGGCTCGCCCACATCACCGGCGGCGGCCTGACCGAAAACACCCCCCGCATGCTGCCCAAGCACCTTGCGCCTGTGATCGACGCGCACGCCTGGCCGCGCCCGGCGCTGTTCCAGTGGCTGCAGGAGGAAGGCGGCGTGGCCGAGGCCGAGATGCTGCGTGCGTTCAATTGCGGCATCGGGCTGGTGTTCTGCGTGGCGCCGCAAAATGCCGACGCGGCGCTGGCGCTGCTTGCCGAGGCCGGCGAGCCCGGGCGGGTGATCGGCGCGGTGCAGGCCGCAGCGTGAGGACGGCGGTTCTGGTTTCGGGCCGGGGCTCCAATCTCGGCGCTTTGCTTGAGGCCGCGCAGGCGCCCGACTTTCCCGCCCGCATCAGTCACGTCATCTCCAACCGGCCCGGCGCCGGCGCGCTCGCCATCGCGGCCGCCCATGGCGTGACGACCGAAACCATAGACCATGCGGCCTTCGGCAAGGACCGCGAGGCGTTCGAGCGCGCGCTCGACGCCGCGCTGCGGGCCGCCGGAATCGAGCTTGTGGCCTGCGCGGGCTTCATGCGGGTGCTGACGCCCTTCTTCGTGCGCGCCTGGGCGGGACGGCTGATCAATATCCATCCAGCACTTCTGCCCAGCTTTCGCGGGCTCGACACCCACGCCCGCGCGCTGGCGGCCGGCGTGGCGGTGCATGGCTGCACGGTGCATTGGGTGAGCGAGGGCGTGGACGAGGGCGCCATCATCGGCCAGGCGGTCTGTCCCGTCCTGCCGGACGACGACGAGGCCAGCCTCGCCGCCCGCGTGCTGGGGCTGGAACACCGGCTCTATCCGCTCTGCCTTGGCGCGGTGGCGCACGCCCTTGCCAGCGGGGCTGAGCCGCCGCAGAGGATCGCGCTGGGCCTTGCGCCCCCACAATAGAAGGCTCCGACCGTGCCGCTGCCAGACGCCTATCTCGCCTATCCCCGCCGCCGCCATGGCCAGGACATCGACCGCTATGACTGGCGGCTCTCGATCGACCGGCCAAAGATCGCCTGGCCCGGCGGGGCGGCTGTGGCGGCGATGATCGTCGTGCCGCTGGAGTTTTTCCCGCTCAATCCGACCGGCAAGCCCTTCAGGCATCCCGGCGCCATGGTCACGCCCTATCCAGACCTGCGCCACTACACCACGCGGGATTATGGCAACCGGGTGGGGGTGTATCGGCTTCTCAAGGCTCTCGCCGGGGCAGGTCTGAGAGCCACGGTGGCGGTCAACGCCCGGGTGCTGGAGCGCTATCCCGGCCTTGTGGCCGATTGCGCAGCCGATGGCCATGAAATCGCGGCCCACGGCTATGATACCGACAGCATCGCCTGGGGCGGCGGCGATGTGGAGGCGGAACGCGCGCTGGTGGCCAAGACCCGCGCGGTTTTCGCCGCCCATGGCTATGCGCCGCGAACCTGGCTTTCGCCGGCGCGCCAGGAGAGTTTCGCCACCCCGGACCTGATCCGCGCGGCGGGCTTTGATGTCTGCCTCGACTGGGAAAGCGATGGCGCGCCGCTGGCGCTGCAGACCGAGGCGGGCGCCCTCGCCGCCGTGCCGCTCCTCAACGAGCTGGACGACCGGTTGATCCTCTCCGACAAGCGCCACGACGAAACCATCTGGGCGCGCCAGATCCTGGAGGCGAAGGACCTTCTGGCGAGCGAACACGACCGCTTCGGCGGCCAGGTGCTTGGCTTCACCCTGACGCCCTATCTCGCCGGTCTGCCGTTCCGGATCCAGGCGGTGCGCACGATCCTGGACGGGCTGCGGGTCGATCCTGCGGTCTGGAGCGCAGGCGCCAGCGCGATCGCGGACGCCAGCAGGGTCTAGCGGCCTGCGCTCCCCGCACCCCAGCGCGCCTCGAAGGCCCAGACGTCCTCAAATCCGATCTGCCTGCAGAACGTCTTGAAGTCATGGAGCGGCGCGCCGCCGCCGTCGCCCACGCCGTCAGCCTTGAGGCGGCTCAGAGCCAGAATCATCGCTCCGGCGGCCCCCGCAAAGCCGATCTCCCTCAAGGTGGCGACCGGCAGGATCGGCGTGACGCCCCCCGTCGCCATATTGGCCATCATCGGCGCGGGAGCGCCCGCGACCGCACAAGCGAGCTCTTCTTCTGATCGCGCCGCCTCGAAGAACAGGAGATCGGCCCCGGCTGCGGCGTAGGCGTCAAGCCGGCGGCGGGCGGCGTCGAAGCCTTCTGTGTCCGCCGCGTCGGTCCGGGCGATGATGACGAGATTGGGGTCCGAGCGCGCCTCGACCGCAACCTGGATGCGCGCCACCATTTCAGCTGTCGGCACGCAGGCCCGGTTCGGCGTGTGTCCGCACTTCTTGGGAAACACCTGATCTTCGATCTGGATTGCAGTGACGCCCGCAGCCTCATAGCCCTGCACGGTGTGGCGCACATTCAGCAGCCCGCCATAGCCTGTGTCCGCATCGGCGATCACGGCCGCGCCGGAGGTCTTCACCAGCAGGGCCATGCGCTCGACCATCTCGCTGTAGGTGGCGATGCCCGCGTCCGGCAGGCCGAGCGAGGACGCGGTGAGCCAGAAGCCGGAGCCATAGGCGAACGCAAAGCCCGCCTCCCGGATCAGGGTCGCCGCAATCATGTCCTGCGCGCCAGGCGCGACGAAAAACACGCCGTCTTTCAGATGCTGGCGCAGGATCGGGTCGGCCACGGGTTCGCTCCTTGAGCGGTCACGGCGTAGCGATCTGCGCGGCTTTGTGCAGATGCGGGGCCCGCCAAGGCCGCAGGCCGGTCAGCGTGCTGACGCCTCAGGGCGCGGGGTCCCTGCAATCCCCGTCCGCACGCAGGCAATTCCCTTTGCCGGCGGGTTTGCCTAGAAGCGCCCGGCCATGACCGACCAGCCAGCCTTCCGCCCCAAGGCCCGCCGCCCGCGCGGCTTCGACGATAAACGCGCCGCCCAGATCCGGCGCGAGCGCGCAATCGTGGAAGCGGTGCTGGGCGTCTATGAGCGCTGGGGCTTTGAACGGCTGGAGACGAGCGCCTTCGAGTATGCAGACGCGCTGGGCAAGTTCCTGCCCGACGCCGACCGCCCCAACGAGGGCGTCTTCGCCCTCCAGGACGATGACGAGCAGTGGATGGCGCTGCGCTACGACCTGACCGCGCCGCTGGCGCGCTTCGCCGCCGAGCACTGGGATGGTCTGCCCAAGCCGTTCCGGCGCTGTGCCGCCGGCCCCGTCTGGCGCAACGAGAAGCCCGGGCCCGGCCGGGGCCGCGAATTCTGGCAGTGTGACGCCGATACGGTGGGCGCCGCCAGCCCCGCTGCAGATGCGGAAATGATCGCCATGGCGTGCGAAGCGCTGGAAGCCGCCGGCGTGCCGCGGGGCCGGTTCCTGCTGAAGGTTTCTTCGCGCAAGCTGCTGAACGGGCTGCTTTCCGGGGTGGGCGTGCCGGCCGAGGCGACCGGCCAGCGCCTTGCGGTGCTGCGCGCGATCGACAAGCTCGACCGGCTGGGAACCGATGGCGTGCGCGCCCTCTTGGGTGAGGGGCGGATGGACGAGAGCGGGGACTTCACCAAGGGCGCCGGCCTCGCGCCCGACGGCATCGAGCGTGTGCTCGCCTATGTGGGTGCGGTGGCGAACGGCCGGGCAGGGGTGCTCGCCGCGCTTGGTCCGGTGCTGGGCCAGACAGCGGAAGGCGCTGCGGGTCTCGCAGAGCTGGCCGCGATGGATGAGGCCCTGACCGCGCTGGGCGTCAGCGAGGATCAGGCCCGCTTTGATCCCTCCGTCGTGCGCGGCCTTGAATACTATACCGGCGCCGTTTTCGAAGCCGAGCTGCTGGCCGAGACGACAGACGAGCAGGGACGGCTGGTGCGGTTCGGTTCTGTTGGCGGCGGCGGGCGCTATGACGATCTGGTCTCCCGCTTCCGGGGCGAGGCTGTGCCCGCCACCGGCTTTTCGGTCGGCGTCTCCCGGCTGGCGGCGGCGTTGGCGGCCGCCGGCCTTGAGGCGGCGCCGCTGGATGGCCCGGTGGTGGTGCTGGCGCTGGACGCCGACGCCATGGCCCAGAACCTCGCCTTCGCCAGCGCCCTGCGGGCCGCAGGGGTGGCGGCAGAGGTCTATCTCGGCGCGTCCGGCATGAAGGCGCAGCTGAAATACGCCGACCGCCGGGCAAGCCCGGTTGCAGTCATTCTCGGCGGAGACGAGCGCGCGGCAGGAACCGTGACGGTGAAGGATCTGCGCCTCGGCGCTGAACTCGCGGCCACCGCCGGCGAGGATCGCGAGAAATACGCCGCTTTGCGCGATCAGGTGCAAAAGACCGTGCCGCAGGCCGCGCTTGTCGCCACGGTCAAAGCCATGCTCGCGCGGGCATGAGCGCGCGGCTGGAGGCGGCGCGCGCCGCGCTGGCGGCCTGCGCGCCCGATGCAGCGCTGCTTGATCCGCCGCTGCTGGTCAGCGCGGGCCAGGCGCTGGAACTCGCCGGGGAGGACATTCGCCCCCGCCTGCTCTTTGTCTCCGGCAGCACGGGGGGCGAGCTCTGCCTGCGCCCGGACCTCACCCTGCCCACAGCGCAGTCCTATCTGGCCCAGGCGCCGGCCCCGCGCGCCTATCTCTGCGCGGGCCGGATCTATCGCGCCCCGGGCCTCGACGGGTGGCAGACCGCCGAGCGCGAGAGCCTGGGTCTGGAGCGCTTCGGCGACCCCGATCCCGCCGCAGCCGACGCCGATGTGCTGGCCGCAGCCCTTGCCGCCTGCGCGGCGGCGGGCGTGCGTGACGTGACGGTGAAGCTGAACGATCTGGCGGTGTTTACCGCCGCGCTCGACGCGCTGGCCCTGCCAGAGCCGTGGAACGGCCGCCTGCGCGCAGCCGCACGCCGGCCAGCGCGGCTCAAGGCGCTGCTGGTCGATCCCGTGGCGCTGCACCCCGACGATCCCGCCCGCGCGCTCCTCGGCCTTGCGCCCGCCGAAGCGGAAGCGGCGGCCGCAGCGCTGGTTTCGGATCTGCCGGGCAGTGCCGCGGGCCGGGGCCGTGCGGCCATCATCCGCCGGCTGGTGGCTAAAGCTGCCTTCGCCGAGGCGCCGCGCCCGCCCGAAGCCGCTCTCGCCTGCCTGCTGGCGTTCTTTGCGGCCAAGGGCTCGCCGACCCGGGTGCTCGCGAAGCGGCGCGAGGCCGCGCAGGCCGCCGGCGTCAACCTCGAAGGCTTTTTTGCCCACAGCGCCGCGCGCCTCGCCGCCATGCAGGAGCGCATCGGGCCGGAGGTGGAGCTGTTTGTCGATCCCGCCTTCCAGGGCAACTTCTGGTATTACGACGGCTTCCTGTTCTCCATCCGCGCCAAGCGGGTGGACCGCGGCGGCGTGGTCGCAGGCGGGGGCCGCTATGACGGGCTGGTGAGCTTTCTCAGCGGCGGGGCGGTGGATGCGCCGGCGGTGGGTCTGGCGCTGCTGCCCGATGCGCTGCTTGCCGCTGCGGAGGCCGAAGCATGAGCGCGCTCACGCTCGCCATTCCCTCGAAGGGCCGCCTGAAGGAGCAGACCGAGGCATGGCTGCGCGGCTGCGGTCTGGCGCTGGAAGCGCATGGCGGGGAGCGTGGCTATAGCGCCAGCCTTGAAGGGCATCCCGGGATCGCGGTGCGATTGGCGTCTGTCTCCGACATCACGGCGGCGCTCTTGGCCGGCGAGGTGCATCTGGGCGTGACGGGCGAAGATGTGCTGCGCGAAAACGCGCGTGACTTCGACGCCCAGGTCCGGCTCGTCGCGCCTTTGGGCTTCGGGCGGGCCGACCTCGTCGTGGCGGCGCCGGCGCGCTGGGCCGACGTGACCACCATGGCCGATCTGGCCGAGGTGGCGGCCGAATACCGGGCTCGTCAGGGCCGGCGCCTGCGGGTGGCCACGAAATATGTCCGCTCGGCCGCCCGCTTCTTTGCCGCCCATGGCGTCGCCGACCATCGCGTGGTGGAAAGCCTTGGCGCCACCGAGGGCGCGCCCGCCGCGGGCGTCGCTGAAGTGATCGTCGACATCACCACCACCGGCGCGACGCTGGCCGCCAACGGGCTGAAAATCCTGGCCGACGGCCTGATCCTGAAAAGCCAGGCCCAGCTCGCCGCCAGCCGCAACGCCCGCTGGGACAGCGCCGCTCTGGACGCGGCCAAGCCGCTGCTTGCCGCAGTGGCCGCCGACCGAGCGGGCGACGCCGACGCCATCCTGCGCACGCTGAAGAGCTAGCCCGATGCTGGCGCCCGTGCCGCGCGTGTTTATTGCAGTGCAGCAACGCCGCAAAGCTGTAAATGTCCGGACATAAGCAATATCGGCTGCCAAGAACCCAACAAAACTGCGTCACTAGCCCCTATTCGCTGCTTGACTTGCAAACGCCACAGAGCGAACACTGCGGCGTGACTGGACGAGGCGACGTTCGGTCGCAGGCGTTTCGGGGAGGAGACGCCGTCATATCTCTCTCGAGAGAAACGGGGCGGGCGCGCTGGCAAACAGCGCGCCCGTTTTGCGTTTCAGGGGCTCGCCTGCGCCATCCCACAGCCCCCGCATCCGGACACAAGAAAGCCTCCCCGCCCGTTGCCGGGCAAGGAGGCTCTTGGGCGCGCGGCGCGCGCCGGCGATCAGGCCGGCTTGCGGAACAGAAGCGTCATGCGGTCGCTCTCGCCGATGGCGTCAAACGCGGTGCGGTCGAAGGCCGGATTGTCGGGCTGGCCCAGGGGCGAGGTGCGCCGGGTGGGCGGCAGCGTCCAGACGCCGAAGGGATGATCCTTCGTGTCCTTCGGGTTGGCGGCGATTTCCGAAGAGCCCACGAACTGGAAACCAGCCTTCAGGAACTGGGCGATCACGTAGTCCTGCCGCACGTAACCGGACGCCGCTGTGGGATCCTGGGGCTTGCGCGGGTCGCCGCGGTGCTGTTCCACGGCCACCAGACCGCCGGGCTTCAGCACCGTGCTGATGTCGGCGATCGCCTTGTCCATCATGCCGAAGCGCATCCAGCCATGGAAGTTGCGCGAGGTCAGCACGAGGTCCGCGCTGGCGGGTTCGGCGATCGGCTTGGTGGTGCGCTGGCCGAAGATGCCGGGCACGACGCGGCCATAGACCTCCGACCGGTCCTGATACTTCTTCAGGAAATTGGCCATATTGGCGCGCTGCTGATCGTTCATCAGCTCGGGATCGTTGAACGTGGCGATCAGCGTGCCGCCGCCAGTGCGCAGATACTGGGCGAGAATATCGGTCCAGTAGCCGCCGCCGGCGCCGATCTCCACCACCGTCATGCCCGGCTTGACGCCCCAGAACGCGATGGCTTCGGCCGGGCGGCGGGCGCCGTCGCGGGCCACGTCTTCGGGGTCGCGATTGGCGGGGGCGATGGCTGTGGCGAGGGCGCTGGCCGTGGCTGCGCGCGCACGGGGGCTGTGGTCGTGGGCGGCTGCCGCGATCGGGGCGGCGAGGGCGGCCCCAGCGAGAAGGGCGGCGAGGATGCGACGCATGGCGGATATCTCCCTGTGCCGAAAGCTCGGCGGTCTGGTTTGGCGTAACGCACGAAAAGCCGAAACGGCGCTCACGGGCTTGTGCGCAGGGCGGGCGCCGCTCCCGCGAGACCGGATACTGGCGGCGGCTTTCGGAACCGCAACGTCATCCGGTCGCTTTCCCCGATCGCGTCGAACCGGCGCCGATCAAAGGCCGGGTTGGCAGGCCGCCCCATAGGCGCGGTAAGCCGGACCGGCGGCAACGTCCAGACCCCGAAGGGATGATCTTTGGTGTCGCGCGGATTGGCGTTGATCTCGGCGGTGTCGAGGAGCTCGAATCCGGCCTCCAGCGCCAGCCGGATCACATATTGTTCCTGCACATAGCCGGTGCGTGCGAGGGGGTCCTGCTCCCCGCCGGGGGCGGCGCGATGCTCCTCCACGCCGAGCACGCCGCCCGGCTTCAGCGCCTGGAAGAAGTCCGCAAACGCCTTTTCCACCCATTCTTCCGCCATCCAGTTGTGGACGTTGCGGAAGGTGTAGATCGCATCGACGGTCTCGGCCGGGGCCAGCGGGCCTGTGAGGGGGCCGAACAAGACAGTGCTGATCGCCCCATAAAGGTCCGGCTGCGCCACGAAGCGATTGCGATAGGCCTCGTTGATGCTGCCCGCATAGCTGTCGCCCGGCGGCGGATCGAGGAGCGCGGCAGTCAGCCTCCCGCCGCCCGATTTCAGGAACGGGCCGAGGATGGCGCTATACCAGCCGCCGCCGGGCCAGATCTCGATCACGGAGTCTGTCGGGCGCAGGCCGAAGAACCGCAGCGTCTGCACCGGCCGGCGCCACAGGTCGCGCTGGGGGTCCACCCGCCACGGGCCGGCGGCGGCGACTTCAAGGCTGATCGGCCGGTTGGGCGGCAGGATGCGCTGCGGGCCGGGGGCGGTCGATGGCGGGGTCTGGGCGCCAAGCGGGCCGGCGCAGGCGCTAGCAAGGCCGCCGCCAAGAAGAAAACGTCTGCTTTTCATCGTGCTCGCCGGCTGAGATGGGCAGACGCTAGTGCCAGGCCGGCCTCGGCTCAATGCCTCTTGCGCTGCGCCGGGGGCCTTCCCACTTCTGGGGCGCGGCGCTGGATCCCCAGGCCGCGACGGCGCATTCGGCGGGGCCTCGAAGCAGGACCGCCACAGCGCCGGACCGGAAGCCCCGGCCGGATCGCCCGGGGCGCGGACATGTCGCTTTGAAAGGACACATCCATGCGTACCATCGACCTCTCCCCCCTCTACCGCACCATCGTGGGCTTCGACCGGATGGCGAGCTTGCTTGAGACCGCCCAGCGTCTCGACGCCGCCCCCGGTTATCCGCCCTACAACATCGAAGTGACGGGCGAGGACGCCTATCGCATCGAACTGGCGGTCGCCGGATTTGCCGAAGCCGACCTCACGATCGAACTGAAGGACAACACCCTCACCGTTTCCGGCAAGAAGGAAGCGAGCGAGGCCGGCCGCCAGTTCATCCACCGTGGGATCGCCGAGCGCGGCTTCGAGCGGCGCTTCCAACTCGCCGACCATGTGATCGTCACTGGCGCGACGCTGGCGCATGGCCTGCTCTCCATCAGCCTCGTGCG
>JBIIUJ010000035.1:0-20429 GCA_044340025.1 Caulobacterales bacterium | reverse complement strand
CCCGAAGCCATGAAGCCCCGCCGCATCGCCATCGAGGCGGCGGCGCCGCCTGCGCCCGCGCCGGCGATTGAAAGCGCGGCCAAGGCCGCCTGATCGCCTCAATCGAGGATCAGACTCTGCGGCGCGTCAGGAGACTGGCGCGCCGTTTTGCTGTCCGCCGTCGCGGCGCTCCCCCCTTGCGCTGGTCGCCCAGCCGGCGCAGCCTGTCTGTCCAAGCACAGGAGGTCGAAGCGATGGGAGACATTCGCGTTTCGGTGGCAGGTCGGCAGATGGATGTGGGCGAGGCGCTGCGCGGCCGGATCCTGGAGGACCTCTCGAAGGGCGTTCAGAAGTATTTCTCCCATGGCGCGGAAGCGAGCGTGACGATCGCACGCGAAGGCCATCTGTTTGACGTCGATTGCGTGGTCCATCTCGACAGCGGCATCACGCTGGAGGCCCATGGCGAGGGCGGAGACGCGCACGCGGCCTTCGATTCCGCGCTCTCCAAGATCGAAAAGCGCGTCCGGCGCTACAAGCGCCGGCTCAAGAACCATCATGCGGCGCACAAGACCCCCTTGCCGGAGGAGCCGGTTCCGGCCTACGTGCTGCGCGCCGACGAAGGCGAGGAAGAGGGCGCAGAGCCCGTTCCAGCCGAAGACGGCCCGATGATCATCGCGGAAATGACCGAGCCGGTGCGCACCATGGCGGTGGCGACGGCGGTAATGCAACTGGAACTGAAGGATGCCCCGGCGCTCCTGTTTCGCAACGCCGCACACGGCGGGCTGAACATGGTGTATCGCCGCCGGGATGGGCATGTCGGCTGGATCGATCCGCCCCAAGGGGCAGGCGTCGCCAACTAGGCTGGCCCCGACGCAAACATTGGGATACGCAACGACGATGATGGCTGATCCTGGGGAGCTGCTGCCGGCTTCGGGCATTCTGGCGCGCGTGCGGGCCGGCACCAAACGCGAGGCGCTGGAAGCGATCTGCGCCACGGCGGCTTCGGCGCTGTCGCTGGACGCCTCTCTTTTGCTGGAAGCGGTGTTGGAGCGCGAAGCGCTGGGCGGCACTGGCGTGGGCGATGGCGTCGCTATCCCGCATGCGCGCATCGCCGGGCCGGAGCGCGTGACGGGCTTTTTCGCCCGGCTCGATCCGCCGCAGAGCTTCGATGCGCATGACGGCAAACCCTGCGATCTGGTGTTCATGCTGGTGGCGCCGCTGGATGCCGGCGCCGATCATCTCAAGGCTCTGGCGCTTGTCAGCCGCACGCTGCGCCGCGCCGACCTGCGCGAGAAGCTGCGCGCCGCAGAGACGCCGCAGGCCATCCGCGCCCTGCTGCGCCCCCATCCGGCCGCCAGCGCGGCCTGAGGCGCGGCTGCGAGCGTTTGCCTCTCGCCCCCCGCCTGTGCTGGCATGAGCCAAGACAGGGGAAACGCCGGTGAGCTGGGAAAAGGATGTCGCCGAACTGCGCCTGCGCGAGGCTCTGGCCGAGGCCATGGGCGGCGAGGAGCGCGTCGCGCGCCAGCATGCGCTGGGCAAGCTGGATGTGCGCCAGCGTGTGGATGCGCTCGTCGATCAGGGTTCTTTCCACGAGATCGGCAAGATCGCTGGCGAGGCGCGCTATGGGGCGGACAATCAGCTTGAAGGCTTCCGCGCCTCCAACTTCGTGATGGGCCGCGCCCGTGTGGGCGGGCGGCCTGTGGTGGTGCTCGGCGACGATTTCACCGTGCGCGGCGGAGCGGCCGATGCGGCCATCTGGAAAAAGATGGTGCTCGCCGAACAGACCGCCCACGAATACCGCATGCCGATCATCCGGCTTGTTGACGGCACGGGCGGCGGCGGCAGCGTGCGGATGCTGGAAAAGGATCCGCGCACCTACATCCCCGAAACGCCCGGCTGGGAATGGCTGGTCGCCAATATGGCGACCGTGCCCTGCGTGGCGCTGGCGCTGGGACCTTGCGCGGGCCTCGGCGCGGGGCGGGTGGCCACCAGCCATTACAGCGTGATGGTGAAGGGCCTGTCGCAGATCTTTGTCGCCGGCCCGCCGGTGGCCAAGGCGATCGGCGAGGACGTGGACAAGGAACAGCTCGGCGGCTGGGAGATCCAGGCCCGCAACGGCGTGGTCGATGATGTGGTCGAGAGCGAGGCCGAGGCCTTCGCTGCGGCGCGCGCCTTCCTGTCGTATCTGCCGGGCTCGATCGATGATCTGCCCCAGCGCCGTCCGCCCGCAGACCGGCCCGACCGGCGCGACGACAGCCTGATCGGCATCGTGCCGCGCGACCGGCGCACGCCCTACAAGATGCGCCGCGTGCTTGAAGCCTGCCTCGACGGCGGCTCCTTTTTCGAGACCGGGCGGCTCTGGGGCCGGCCGATCATCACCGGCTTTGCCCGGCTGGACGGATGGCCCGTGGCGGTGATGGCGGGCGATCCGATGTTTCTGGGCGGCGCCTGGACAGCAGACGCCGCGCGCAAGATCGAGCGCTTCATCGATCTGGCCGAGACCTTCCACCTGCCGGTGGTGCATTTCGTGGATTGCCCGGGCTTTGCCGTTGGCGTGAAACACGAAAAGGCGGGCGTCACGCGCCAGGGGGTGCGCGCGATGAGCGCCATCTATCAGGCCAGCGTGCCCTGGTGCTCCATCGTGGTGCGTCAGGCCTATGGGCTGGCAGGCTCGGCCATGGCCAATCCGAGCCGGGCGAAGGTGCGCTATTGCTGGCCGTCGGGCGATTGGGGCAGCCTGCCGATGGATGGCGGCGTGGAAGCCGCCTTCAAGCGCGAGCTGGAAGCCCACCCCGATCCGGCGGCGCGGCTGGCCGAGATCAAGGCCTGGCTGGAGAGCCTGCGCTCGCCCTTCCGGACTGCGGAATCCTTCTACGCCGAGGAAATCATCGACCCGCGCGACACCCGGCCCTTGCTCTGCGACTGGATCAACCTGGCCCAGCGCATCCAGCGGGTGGGCGAGCGGCGCTTCGGCATGCGCCCCTAGACAGCGCCCACGCTGCGCAGCTTCGCGCGCGGATGCACCTCGTTCTGGCTCAGCACGACCGTGTGACCACGGAAGCGCTCCACCAGCGAGCGCACATAGGGCCGGATCATCGGGCTGGTGAGCAGGACGGGGCTTTCGCCGATCCCTGCTGCGCGGTCGAAGGCGTCGCGGACGGCGGCGACGAAATCATGCACCTGGCTGGGCGGCAAGGCGAGCTGACGGTCGCGCTCGCCGATCAGGCTCTCGGCGAAGGCCTGCTCCCACTCGGCCGAAAGCGTCAGGATAGGCAGGGCCCCGTCCGGCGCCTGGTTGGCTGCGCACAGCTGGCGGCCGAGGCGCCCACGCACATGTTCGGTGATCGTCACCGCGTCCTGGCCGGCCACCTCGCTTGCGGCTTCCACGATCGCGCCGAGGTCGCGGATGGACACCCGCTCGCGCAGCAGATTCTGCAAGACGCGCTGGAGCGCCGCCCAGCTCATCGACGATGGGATTGTATCCTCCACCAGCTTCTGGTGCTCCTTGGGCAGTTCCCGGATCAGCTTCTGCACCTCCGCGATGGAGAGAAGCTCGGCCATATTCTCCTTCACCACTTCGGTGAGATGAGTGGTGAGCACGGTGGCGGGGTCCACCACGGTGCAGCCGCGAAACAAGGCCTCTTCGCGCAGACCGTCTTCGATCCAGGCCGCCGGCATGCCGAAGGCAGGCTCGCGCACCACTTCGCCAGGCAAGTCCGGCGCGCCGCCGCGGCTGTCCATGGTGAGCAGACGGCCCAGCCGCAGTTCGCCCTTGCCGGCCTCCAGCTCCTTGACCCGGATGACATAGCTTTCCGAAGCCAGGGCCATGTTGTCGAGGATGCGCACCGCCGGCATGACGAAGCCCAGATCCTGAGCGATCTGGCGGCGCAGCGCCTTGATCTGGTCTGTCAGCTTGCGGCCCTGAACCTCGTTGACCAGCGCCAGCAGACCGAAACCCAGCTCGATCTTCAGTTCGTCCATCGCAAGCGCGGAGGTGATCGGCTCCTCAGCGGCAGGCGCGATATCCACAGGCTCGGCCTTCGGGGTGATGAGCAAGCGCTCCTGCTCCCGCCAGAGACGGAAGGCGAGATAGGCCGAGCCGGCTGCGATGACCCAGAATGGGATCAGCGGCATGCCGGGCAGAAGGCCGCCGATGAAGGCGGTCACCGCCACGATGCCCAGCGCCTGTGGATAGCTTGCAAGCTGTTTGCCCAGCGCCTCGTCGGCCGAGCCTTCGACGCCCGCCTTGGTGACGAGCATGCCGGCGGCCACCGAAACGATCAGCGCCGGGATCTGGCTGACGAGGCCATCCCCGACCGAGAGCCGGGTGTAGGTGTCGGCGGCCTCGGTGAAGGGGAGGCCTTCCTGCGCCATCCCGATGATCATGCCGCCGATGATGTTGATCGCGGTGATCAGAAGTCCGGCGATCGCGTCGCCGCGCACGAACTTCGATGCGCCGTCCATCGACCCGAAGAAGTTGCTCTCCTGCTCCAGCTCTCGCCGCTTGGCGCGGGCCTCGTCCTCGGTCAGCAGACCGGAGGAGAGATCGGCGTCGATCGCCATCTGCTTGCCGGGCATCGCGTCGAGGCTGAAGCGGGCCGCGACCTCTGCGATCCGCGTCGAGCCCTTGGTGATGACAATGAAGTTCACCAGCACCAGGATGATGAAGACGATCACCCCAATGACGAAATTGCCGCCCATGATGAAATCGCCGAAGGCGGCGATGATGTCGCCTGCAGCGTCGGGGCCATTGTGACCCTCAGCCAGGATCAGCCGCGTCGAGGCGACGTTCAGGCCCAGCCGGAACAGCGTGGCGATCAGCAGAATCGTGGGGAACACGCTGAATTCCAGCGGCTTCTTGATAAAAAGCGCCGTCATCAGAATCAGGACCGACGACGTGATCGACAGCGCCAGCAGAACATCCAGCAGCCAGACCGGCAGCGGCATCAGCAGCAGCACGATCAGGCCCATAACGCCCAGGCCCACCGCGACGTCGCCGCGCAGCAGCGACCGGCCGAAGGCGGCGGGGCTCAGAAGCGGGTTCTTGGGCGGGGTGATCGACGTGTCGGCCATGGGCGGGCCTTATTGTCCTGTGTCTGCTGAGTAAAATGAGCGCTGGTGTCCTCCGTCGCTTGCGGGGGAGGTGGACGCGAAGCGGCCGGAGGGTGGAGCGAGAGCCAACCGTCGCATGCCCCCTCCGTCGGCTACGCCGACACCTCCCCCGCAGGCGGGGGAGGAAACCATGCCGAGGCGCAACGCCATCCTCACGCCGCCGCTGCCGAACCGGGCGGCGTCACGGGGAGGCCGGCGTCGGTGTAGAGCTTCAGCTTGTTGCGCAATGTCCGGATGGAAATGCCCAGGATGTTGGCCGCATGGGTGCGGTTGCCGAGGCAATGTTCCAGCGTGGACAGGATCAGATCCTGCTCCACATCGGCCACGGTGCGCCCGACAAGGCCGCGGGTGGCGGCCTGGGCTGCGCTGGCGGCGTCGGCGGCGAGGTCGCCAGCGAGGCTCATGCCTTCCGGGCCGCGCACCACGTCGGCCTCGATTTCAGTCCCGAAGGAGAGCAGCACCGCGCGGTGCATCGCGTTTTCAAGCTCGCGCACATTGCCGCGCCAGGGCGCAGCAACGATCTGGGTCTTGGCCGCCGCTGTCAGGATCCTGGGGCCAACGCCGTTGGCTTCGGCGTATTTCTTCACGAAGAATTCCGCCAGCGGCACGATGTCGGCCGGGCGCTCGCGCAAGGCGGGCAGGCGCAGCGTGACGACATTCAGCCGATAATACAGGTCTTCGCGGAAGGCGCCCTCGCGCACGGCCTGGACCATGTCGCGGTTGGAGGTGGCGATCACCCGGATATCCACTGGCACGGGCTTAGCGCCGCCGACCCGATCGATCACCCGCTCCTGCAGCGCGCGCAGCAGCTTGGCCTGAAGCCGGGGGTCCATCTCGGTGACTTCATCCAGCAGCAGCGTGCCGCCATGGGCTTCCTCAAATTTGCCGATCCGGCGCGCAATGGCTCCCGTAAAGGCGCCTTTCTCGTGCCCAAACAGTTCCGATTCCAGCAGATTATCGGGGATAGCGGCGCAATTGACGCTGATGAAGGCGCGCTCGGCGCGCTTCGAGCGCTGATGGATAAGCCGCGCGATCACTTCCTTGCCGACGCCGCTTTCGCCCGTGATCAGCACGCTGGCGTCCGAGGGCGCAATCTGTTCGGCCAGCTTCACGACCTGGCGGGTGGCGGGGTCGACTGCGATCATCGGGCGGCGATCATCGGCGATGGCGGCCAGCACAGCGGCGATCAGCTCTGCGTCGGGCGGCAGGGGCACGAACTCGCGCGCGCCGGCCCGGATGGCGGCGGCCGCCTGACGCGGATCGGCCGAGACCCCGCACGCCACCACCGGCGCCACGATCCGCTCGGCCTCGTTGGCCGCGATCAGGGCGGCGATATCGAGGGCGATATCCACCATCAGGAGATCGGCGCCGCGCCCGGCGCGCAGGGCGTGGGTCGCCTGCTCGATCGTGTCGACGTGAGCGACCTTGGCCCCCTTGTCCATGGCGATCTTCGAGGCCGCAGCCATCTGGCCGCCCAGGCGACCCACGATCAGCACACGCATTCAGCACTCCCCCATGCGGTCTGCAGAGACGATCCGGGCGCTCATGTGGCGTCCCCGTCCTTGATGATTTCGGTCATGGTCACGCCGAGGCGTTCTTCGACCACCACCAGTTCGCCGCGCGCGACGAGGCGGTTGTTGACGTAGATGTCGACGGCCTCGCCGACCCGGCGATCCAGCTCGATCACAGAGCCGCGCCCGAGCCTCAGCAGGCTGGCCACATCCATCTGGCTCTTGCCCAGCACGGCGCGGATATGAACCGGCACATCATAGACCGGGGCCAGCTCCGCTGCGCTGCGGGGCGCTGCGTCCTTCTCCTCGGAGGGCAGGCCGAGGTCAGAGCCGAGGTCGGGCAGATCGAGGGCGTTGTCGGTGTCAGGCATCGGGGTTTGCGTCCATCGGCGCGGCGGGCAGGTCGCCCGCGAGGTATCGGTCGGCGACAGCGTCGATCCGGGCGAGCACGTCGTCGCGATCGCGGGCGATAACGCCGTCATCCCACTCAAGGCGGACATCGCCCGGCCGGGCGGCCGGATCAGCCAGCACGATCATCTTGCCGGGAAAGCCTCCGGCTTCGGCTTCCTGCTCAATGCGCGGGGCCAGCAGGTCCGCAAGGTCGGGCGCGACCCGGCAGACAAGGCGGGGCGCGGTGCGAAGCGAGCGCGCCGCCTGGCCCACGACCTCCAGCACCAAGCCCTCCGGCGCAGCGTCGAGCGCGCGGCCAGCGGCCACCCGCGCGGCCGCCAGCGCCAGCGCCACCGCCTCGGCGCGCAGCGCCTCGCATTCGGCCGCCAGGCGGGACACGAGGAACTGGGCCTGGTTGGCGAGCGCGCGGGCGGCCTCCGCGGCGGCGCGCTCGATCTGGTCCATCGCTTCGGCCCGACCGGCGGCATGGCCTTCCGCGCGCGCCTGGGCGAGGGCGGCCTCGCGATCGGGATCGCGCCGGTTGGGCGCGGCCACAACCCGGCCGGCGGCGTCGAACACCGTGTCGAAGGCGAAGCGCTGGGGGGAAACGGTCATCGGTGCGCGCGCCTCAATAGATCAGCTCGTCGTCGGAGCCGCCGTCAGCGAGCATGATCTCGCCGCGCGCAGCGAGATCCTTGGCGACTTGCACCATGCCAGCCTGGGCGGCGTCGACGTCCTTCAGGCGCACTGGGCCCATGGAGGCCATGTCGTCGCGCATGATCTTGGCCGCCCGTTCGGACATGTTGGAGAAGAACAGATTGCGCAGCTCGTCGGACGCGCCCTTGAGCGCCAGGCCCAGCTGATCCTTCTCCACCTTGCGCAGCAGCGTCTGAACGCCGCCGGGATCAAGCTTCTTGAGGTCTTCAAACACGAACATCAGCGCGCGGATCCGCTCCGCCGCTTCCCGATTGCGCTCTTCCAGCGCGGCCAGGAAT
Organism: Caulobacterales bacterium; assembly: GCA_044340025.1. Taxonomy (GTDB): domain Bacteria; phylum Pseudomonadota; class Alphaproteobacteria; order Caulobacterales; family Aquidulcibacteraceae; genus JBIIUJ01. The sequence goes on along the minus strand of JBIIUJ010000035.1, from coordinate 12,442 downwards.
CGGTTTTCGGTCGCGCTATCGAAATTGTTGAAGACCTCGGCCATGCTTTCATGGCTGTCGCGCCGCGAAGTGCGCGCCAGGTTCGACATGAATTCGTTGCGCAGCGTGTCTTCGATCTTTTCCAGGATTTCGCGCTGCACCGGCTCCATGCGCAGCATCCGCTGCACGCACTCGAGCGCGAAGTCGTCCGGGAGGGTGGCGAGCACGCGCGCGGCGTGGTCGGGGCGGATTTTCGACAGCACCACCGCAACCGTCTGCGGGTATTCATTTTTCAGGTAGTTGGCGAGCATCTGCTCGTTCACGTTGCCGAGCTTGTCCCACATGGTTCGACCCGCCGGACCGCGGATCTCCTCCATGATGGTCTCCACCTTGTCGGCCGGCAGGATGTTCTGCAGCAGCCGCTGGGTCTGCTCGAACGAGCCCATCAGCGAGCCGGTCTGGCTCATCTTGCCGACGAACTCGACGATCAGACCTTCCACCGCGGTGGCCGAGACGGTGCCCAGATTGGACATCGCCTGGGAGATCTCCTTGATCTCCCAGTCGTCCAGCAATTCCCAGATCCGATTGTGCTCCTCGCCGAGCGCGAGCAGGAGCACGGCGGCCTTCTCCGCCCCGTTCAGGGATCCATAATCGCTAATGACAGCCATCAGGGACGCGCGCCTCCCTGCTGCATCCAGCTGCGGATGATGGCGACGGTCTGCTCAGGACTGGTCGCGACCACGTTGGAGACCTGCCGGATCGCGTTCGCGCTCACGCGGCCATCGACCTTGGCCACGTCGATCCGTTCGGTGAGATCTTCCCCGCCGTCCGGCGCAGGCAGGGCGGCCATGCCCCCCTGACCGGGCAAGGCGGCGACGCCGCCCGACATCGACATTCCGCCGCCACCGGCCGGCCCGCCCGTGAGCAGCCCTTTCACCAGCGGCCGCGCGACGAAGAACACGAGCGCGAAGGCCACCAGCGTGAAGGCGAGAATCTCGGCGGCGCGCAGAATGTCGGTGCGGTCGAAGTCGAAAAGGCCAGGGGCCTCGGTGCCGTCGGTCGACGCCTGCTCGGCGGCGAAGCGGATGTTCACCACCTCCACCCGGTCGCCGCGTTCTTCGTCATACCCGACCGCCGAGCGCACAAGGGCCGTGATCTGTTGCATTTCCTCGGGCGTGCGAGCGCGCCACTCGCCCGGGGCGCCATTCTCGCCGGGCGCCTGGACGCCGTCGACGGCGACCGCGACCGACAGGCGCGTGACCCGCCCCGGGGCCTGCACCTGCGTGCGGGTCGTCTTGGAGATTTCGAAGTTCGTGGTTTCCTCGGTCCGGTTGGCCTGGCTCTGTTCAGTCGCGTTGGGCTCCGCCCCGCCGCCATCGGGCACATTGTTGCCCGCGGTCACGCCGCGCTCGTCGCGGGTTGTCTGGCCCTCGGTCTCTTCACTGGACTGCACCGAGCGCGCGACCTGCCCATCAGGATCAAACCGCTCGGTCTGTTCGGTGACCTGGGAGAAATCCATCTCGGCGGCGACCTGCACGCGCACTGCGCCGGCTCCGGTGACGCTTTCGACGAGCTGTGTGACGGTCCGCCGGATCCGCTCTTCCTGGGCGGCCTTGCGATCGTCCAGCGCGGCCGCCGAGCCGAGCATCCCGTCGTCGGACGCCCCCGCCAGAAGCTCGCCGCGCTCATCCAGCAACGTCACCTTGTCCGTGGCGAGGCCGGGGACGGCGGCCGCGACCAGATTGCGGATGGCCGCGATCTGGCCTTCGGCAAGCGTGCCCCGTTCAAGCGCCACGACGATCGAGGCCGTTGGCGTGCGCTCTTCCTGCTCGAACAAGGTGCGCTCGGGCACAACCAGATGCACCCGGGCGGTTCGAACGCTCTGAAGGGAGGCGATGGTGCGGGCGAGTTCTCCCTCGAGCGCCCTCAGCCGATTGATTTCCTGAACAAAACTTGTGGCGCCAAGCGCGTCCTGATTGTCGAAGATCTCATAGCCGACCGTGCCGGTTCCCGGCAGGCCCTCAGCGGCCAGCCGCATGCGCGCATCCGGCACCTGACTGCGCGGAACATAGACGGCCATGCCGTCCGGGCTCGTCGTGTAGGGAATGCCGGCGGCGTTGAGCTGTTCGGCGATGGCGGCGGCGTCCTTTGGCTGCAGGTCGCCATAGAGAAGCGCCCGGTCCTCGGCGCCCACCGTCACCATGATTGTAATCAGCGCGGCCGCAACCAGACCCGTGACGCCGAGCGCGGCGAACAGCCGGCCTGGCCCCGCCTGCCGGATCAGATTGGCCAATTGCTCCACGAACGCCCCCGCTTCGGCCCTGTCTTGCCGCAACTCGGCAAGAATTACCCAGCGTAGCGTTACTCAGAGCTTAACTGGCGCGCGCATGCGAAAGGCCGTGCAGGGCATTTCGCCCTGCACGGCCCGTTCTTTCCCGGATTGATCGCGCTGCGGACTAGGACCGCGGCGCCGAATAAGCCGTGACCTTGTCGCGATAGTGCTGGATGCGGGTGGCCCGCAGCCCCGGAAGGCCGTGGCGTTCCACCGCGCGCTCCCAGCTCAGGAGCTCCTCCGTGGTGAGACCGTAGCGGGCGCAGGCGTCCTCCAGGCTCAAGAGCCCGCCACGGACCGCCGCGACCACTTCCGCTTTCCTGCGCGCGACCCAGCGGATCGTGTCAGGCGGCGGCAGCGTCTCGAGCGTAAGACGCGTGCCGTCGGGACCCACCACCCCGCGTTCGGTCGGATGTTGCATCGCCATGGGGCGAACCCTCCGTTATGTGGGTGTAGTCTTGCACGCCCGGCTTAAGGCCGACCTAAGCGATGCGGTTGACGTCAAATGAAATCACTTCCTGTTTCTTCATGCCTGAGGAAGGCGGTCCAAGGTGTTAAACAGTCTTAACCAGACCATTATGCCTACCTTCGGATCCGGATGATTTCTTCCAGCATCTCGTCTGCTGTTGTAATGATCCGGGTCGCTGCTGAATAAGCACGCTGAGTTGTAATCAAGCCTGTGAACTCGGCGGCAAGATCAACTGTCGAGTTCTCGAGCCGTCCCGCGGCGAGGGTTCCTGCGCCGCCGGCGCCGGCCTCCTTCATCGTGAAGGCGCCGCTGGCGCTTGTGGCGCGAAACGAACCGCCCGCCTCCCCGCGTAGACCGTCGGGATTGTTGAAGGTGGCGATGGGCACCTGGTAGATCTGGCGACGCAAACCGTTCGTGAACAGGGCGCTGACGATGCCATTGGCGTCTACTTCCACGCCCGAGACGTCGCCGAACGCCGAGCCGTTGGACGTGGTGGAGACCAGCGTCGTCGGGCTATCGAATTGCGTCACGCCGCCAGCGGACGTCGGGCTGCCGAAGTCGATCGTGATCTCCTGCGCGTCGATACCGGTGCCGGCGGCCCAGTTGACGGCCCCGGCCGCAGGCGCGCCGGCCTGATACCCCCCAAAGGAAATCGGGGCGAGCAGCGCGGGCGTGGTGTTGGCGAGGTCGATGCGGCCGTCGGCGGTGAACGCCAGCGTGCCGACCGCGATCTGCCCGTTGGCGAGGCCCGCGCCCGTCACCACGTCCGTTGCGGGGGTGACATGCATCTCGACCAGCCACCGGTTGGCGACGGCGGACTTCAGGAACGAGACATTGATGCGGCGGATGCCGCCGCGGCTGTCGAACACCTGCACGGGCCATGTCTCGTCGGCGCGCACGGCGCCGGAGGCCATGTTGTTCGTGGCGGCGTTGTAGGCGGGCGGGGCCACAGCCGGTGGCGGGGGCGCGGTGATGTTGGGGCTTACGGCCTGGCTGGCGCGCAAATTGCCGTTGAACCGAACGAGCGAGCTTGGCTCCGCCAGACCCGCGACCGAGCCGATATTGACGGTTTCCAGCGTCGTCAGGTCCGACGGGTTGGTTGCGAACGTTCCGTCTGTCTGGGCCGGCCAGCCTTGCAGGAACATGCCCGCCTGGTTGCGCAGATTGCCGGAATTATCGACCGAGAAGGAGCCCACCCGCGTAAACGCCACATCCTTCGACGGCGTCATCGCCCCGGGGCTGGAGGAGACCACGAACATCCCCTGGCCGTTGATGGCGAGATCCGTGCCCGAGGAGGTCTGCGTCAGCAGGCCCTGTTGCTGGACGAGGCGGCGGACCGTGGCGTTCACGCCGCCGGCGCTATAGGCCGTGCCGCTCGCCTGCTCGTTGATCAGGGCGGTGAAGTCGTTGCGGTTGCGCTTGTAGCCGACCGTGTTGACGTTCGAGATATTGTCCGAAATGGCGGCGAGCGCGCTCGAGTTCGCGCTTACCCCGGACACGCCAGCCTGCATGGCGCTGTTGATGCTCATGGTCCAACTCCGCTGTTCTGATTGTCGTTGAAGAGCGGACGTTCTGCCCAACATACCCGAAGGCGGCTTCTGCGCCTTCTAACCATTTACGAGTTAAGAGAATCCTTTGTTTTCAGCTGCTTGATCTTGTCCAATGGCACGGGAACCCCATCCAGCAGCAGGGTGGGGACGCCGCTCGACAGATCGATCTGCGAGATTGCGCCCGTGCGCCGCATCGTCGCCGCGATGGCGCCGCCCTGGGCCCCCGTGGCCTCGATCTTGAGCCGATAGAGCCCGCCGGGCAGCGTTCGGCCCAATCCATCCTTGCCATCCCACTTGAAGGCGTTCTCTCCGCTTGCAGTGGTTCCGGTGGTGGTGAAGACCGTCTGGCCGCGGCTATCCTGGATCGTCAGCTTCACGCTCTCGGCAGCCCGCGGGAGGCTGTAGGTCCAGCTGGCGCCCTGCGCGGTCAGCACAGCGCCGTCGGTCTCGGCTATAGCTGCGCGCCCCAGATAGCTCACCGCCGCCGCCCCGGCGGAAGTGCGCGCCAGCGCCGTCATCTGTTCCAGATTCTGATTGGTGCGGATCTGCTGCTCAACGCCGGAGAACTGCACCAGTTGCTGGGTGAACTCGTTGGTGTCCATCGGGTTCAACGGGTCCTGGGCCTGCAATTGAGCCGTCAGCAGGGTGAGGAAGGTCTCAAAATTGTTGGCGAGCGAGTTGGTGGACTGGGTCAGTCCGGTCGAGAAGCCGCTGGCGGCCGGTGAAACAGTATTCATGTCGACTGGCCTCTCAAACGCTCAGATCAATGCGCCCGCGCGTCCAGCGCTCGGCGCGGGGCGGGACGGCGAGGTCGGGCTCGGGCTGTGCGGCGAGCCGCCGCTCTGGCGCCGTATCAGGCTGCTCGCCCTGGCCCTGGGCGCCTTGATCGAGCGAGAATTGCAGGCCTCCGGCGTCGAGCTCGAGCCCGGCGTCGGCCAGCGCCTGCTCCAGCGCGCGCGCGTTGCGCGTCAGGTCGGCCAGCGCTTCGGGTTTCTCCACCGTCAGCATTGCGCGCACCTTGCGGTCGGCCGTCAGCGTCAGGCTGACATCAACGCGCCCCATCTCGGGCGGATCGATGCGGATCTGGAAACTTGTGGCGCCGGAAAGCGCGTTGCGGCTGATCTTCTGCGCGAACGCGACAAGCGCCGCCGCCGCCATGCGCGGGGCGGCCAGCGCCTGTCCGGTGGCGGCCGCCTCGCTGCGCGATGTGGTTGCTGCTGCGCTCTGGGCTGTGGCGACGCTCTCGGCCGTCTCGATCATGCCCATGTCGCTGCCCGGTGCGGCGGCATCGACAAGATCGACTGATCCGCCAAGCAGGGTCGATCCCGCATCACCATTGGCCTGCAGCGGCGTGGTCGACACCGGTTGCGGGTTCTGGTGTCCGCCGCCGCCGCTCCCGCCGCCGGTGTTCTGACCTTGGGGGCCAGCCTGCGGGGCCTGTTGAGCGCCCATCGCCACCACGCCGGGCTTTGCTGGCGCCGGCGCGGCGTCTGCTTTGGCGGCCGGCGCTTCGGGTGCAGCGGCTGCAGGCGCGGGCGTGATCGCCGCCGCTGGATCGGGTTGGGTCGGCGCCATGGCCATCTTCGGGGCAGCTTCCGGTGCAGCGGCGGCCGGCGCGGTCTGAGCTGGCGGCGCAGCCGGCGTTGCTGGCGTTGCTGGCGGCGCCGGCGTGGTAGCAGGTGGCGATAGCAGCGCCGCGATCTGGGCCGGCGTCGGCGGCGCGCCGGCGCCCGGCTTGGCGGCGGGAGGCGGCGCGAGCGCAGTCTCGGCGAGGTCTGCCGGAACCGGGGCGGCTTGCGTTGGCGGAGCCGGGATCGCGCCATCCCCGTCGGCCGCAGTGGGCGTCAGTGTCGGGGTCGTCGGCGGGGCAGGCGGCGTCTGGGGAGATGGCGATCCGCCAGCCGAAACCGGCGCGGGGACTGGGGCTTGCGTTGGAGTGGGGGCGGCGAGCGCCAGCGCCAGATCACCAGCGGGCGGTGCCGGCAGCAGCGTTGCAGCCTCCGGCGCAGCAACCGCCACGGCCTGGGCGGTCGGGTCGGCGGGCTCGGCTGGAGCCGATTTGGCGACGGGCTTTGCGGGCCTAGCACCCTGGGGCGCCTGCCCGGCGGGGCTCGACGACGTCGGCGTTCCCGCCAGCGCCATCAGCAGGGCGGCGGCGAAGCCCTCCGCGCCCACAGCGCGCGATGCGCTGGCCGCAGCGGTCCTGCCTTCGCCCGCCCCTGCCGTGACGGCGGCGCTCGCCAGCTCAAGTCCCATCGGTCCCATCCAAGCCCGTTTGCGCTGCCCGGCGTCTTGACCCGACAGTGCCGATCGGCGGGTCGCAAGGCCGGGGCCAAACCGGCTCGGAATAAAACCTGTGAAAAAACAGAATTCTGAGTGAAGAGAGACCCAGAACTTAACGCCTGGAAAGCGGATTTTCTGCCCATAGAGCGGCAGGCTTTGCCCAGAGCGCCGTGGGCGGGGCGCTGTGGCGCGGGCCTTGCCGGGGATATCGCGCGCGCCGGGATCACCGTTGCCCGCGCGTCCCGGGACCGGGAGAGGGCAATGCAAACAAAACGCCAAAAAGAACAGAAGGTTGTGGCAGGGATGCGTCGGCTGGCTTCTGCGGCCGCCTCTGTCCGCGCCCGGCGGCTTTTGCCGGCTCCGCGCCCCTGCGCCCGGCAAGTCCCGCCGGCTGGGGGCTAGGCCATGTCGATCAACTCCATTCTGTCCACCGCCGCCGGCGCGCTCTCCGCCAATCAGTCTGGGCTGCGCGTCGTCTCCAACAACGTCGCCAATCTCAACACGCCGGGCTACGTGCGTGTGGATGCCCAGACCCGCCAGCTGGTGTCTGGCAACGTGGGCCAGGGCGTTGATCTGACGATCACGCGCGCGGCAGCCGACCGGTTTCTCCAGTTCGCCAGTCTGCAGAGCCGGGCCAATGCCGCCGAGGCGGAGGCCGCGGCAGGTTTTCTAGAGCGCGCGCAAGGCATTTTTGGCGACCCCACTGGGGCAAGCTCCCTGTTTGCGCGGATCGATGCGGTGTTTTCATCGGCCAGCGCCGCCGCGCTCGATCCCATCGCCCCGGCCTCGCGCCGTGCGCTGCTCACCGATATCGAGGCGCTGCTCTCCCGCCTGACGGAGGCCTCCGGCGACGTGCAGATGCTGCGCAACGAGGTCTCGACGCAGGCCGGGGAAACCGTAGCCCGCATCAACAGCCTGCTAGGCGAGATCGCCGCGCTGAACGCCGATATCGCCCGTGGCCGCGTGGCCGGCGACAGCACCGCCCCTGAAGGCCTCCAGGCGCAATTGATCGATGAGCTCGGCACGCTGATGGACGTGCGCGTGATTCAGCGGCCGGAAGGCGGGGTGGAGCTGCGCACCATCGACGGCATGCTTCTGGCTCAGGGCGGGCGCGCTGCGACCCTGTCCTATCCGACGCGTGACGCCGTCGACGCCGGCACGGTGTTTCCGCCAATCCTTGCGACCTTCCCGGGCGCCGATCAGCCGGTGATGATCGAGCGCAGCCTCAACACCGGCAAATTGCGCGGCCTGCTCGATGCGCGCGACGGCACGCTGACCGATCTTGGATTGCAGATCGGCGAGTTGGCGGGCGCATTCGCCGAGGCGCTCAACGCCGCCCACAACAATGCGGCCGCGAGCCCGCCTCCCGCCGTCCTCACCGGCAAGGCGACCGGCCTTCTGGGCAGCGATGCGCACAATTTCACCGGCCGGACGAGCCTGGCGCTGGTTTCCACCGCCGCCGCCACACGCGGTCAGCTTGTCAGCCGGTTCGACATCGATTTCTCCGCCGGCACGATCAATGGCGCGGCAGCCTTCCCAGCGGGCGGCACGGTGGCCCAGATGGTCGCCGGGCTGAACACCGCGCTTGGCGCAGCCGGCACGGCGAGCTTCGGCGCCGACGGCCGGCTGATCATCAGCGCCACCGGGCCCAACGTGGGCGTTGCGCTGCGCGACGATCCAACCCAGCCCAGCGCGCGCGCCGGCCGCGGCTTTTCCCAGGTCTTCGGCCTGAACGACCTTATCTCCGCAGGCCGTCCGACGAGCTACGCAACGGGCCTGGAAGCCGCCGATGCGCACGGCGTGGCGGCCGGCGCCGCGCTGGAACTGCGCCTGATTGCGCGCAGCGGCGAAGCGCTTGTGGAGCGCACCATCACGATGGCCGCCGGCGGCACGATTGGCGACTTCGTCACCGCGCTCTCCAACCCGGTCAGCGGGCTCGGCAGTTATGCCAGTTTCAGTCTCGACGCCGATGGCCGGCTGCTGATGCAACCAGGGCCGGGCCAGGATGGCCTGCGCCTGCAGGTCGTGCGCGACGAGACCCAGCGCGCAGGCACGGGTCTCAGCCTCGCACAGGTGTTTGGCCTGGGCGACGGGCCGCGCGCGGACCGGGCGCAAACCCTGTCCATCCGCCAGGACATTCGCCAGGACCCGGGCCGTCTGGCGCTGTCGAGCCTCAACCTCGCCGCGACCACGGCGGGCCAGACGGCGGTGGCGGCCGGCGATTCGACCGGGGCGCAGGCGCTTCAGGCGGCCGCGCGCGCGCGCCTGTCGTTTGATGCGACCGGCGGTACGCCGGCCAGTCAGGCGACCCTGATCGACTATGCCAGCCGTATCGCCGGCGACATCGGCCGTCAGGCCGGCGCCGCGCAACGCCAGATGGAAAGCGCCCAGGCGCTCGCCACCGAAGCCGATCGCCGCCGCGCGGCCGTGGAGGGGGTCAATCTCGACGAGGAGCTGGTGAAGATGACGATCTTCCAGCAGTCCTATTCCGCCGCCGCGCGTCTGATCCGCGTGGCCGATGAGCTTTATGAAGCTCTGCTTTCGATGGTTTGACGCCTGAAGGAAACCAGCCATGACCCGCGTCACCGGATACACCCAGTTCCAGGCGCTCAACGCCGACCTGATCCGCGCCCAGCGCGACCTGATGGAGGCTCAGCGTCAGGCGTCATCGCAGAAGGTCGCGCAGGACCTTCAGGGCTTCGGTCTCGATGCGGGCCGTGTGGTGTCGGCGCGCGCAGCGCTCGAGCGCGCCGGCGCTCAGGCCGACGCCAACCTTCGCCTCGAGGGCCGGATGGACGTGCAGGATCTCGCCCTTGCCCGGGTGGCCGACGCCGCAGACCAGATCCGGGCCGCCATCGGCGACGCAATCGCCGCCGACAGCGGGGTCGATTTCATGAGCCGCCTGAACAACGCCTTCCGCCAGGCGGTGTCGGCGCTGAACATGGAACATCAGGGCCAGCAGATCTTCGCCGGCGCGACCTCAGACCGCCCCCCCATCGTCGCCGGCATGAATAGTCTGGCCGATCTGGCGGCCTTGCCCAGCGTCGACGACGCTTTCGATCATGCCGACTACAGCCAGACCGCCAGGATCGATGAAAACACCACGATCGAGATTGCGCCGCGCGCCCGCGACATCGCAACCGATCTGTTTACGGTTTTCCGCACGCTCCAGAATGCGCATGCCTCCAGCCCCCCGGGGCCCTTCGCCGGCAAGCTGACCAGCGCCCAGCGCAGCTTCATCGAAGGCGTTGTTCCCGGCGTCCGCCAAATCGTGGAGTCGGTGAACGCCATGCAGGCCGAGAACGGCGGCGACGCCGCGCGCGTGAGGGCGGCCAGAGAATACGCCGATCTCCGCCGCGACACGATCGAGAAGGTCGCCGGCGATATCGAAAACGTCGATATGGCGGAGGTCGCCGCAAAGCTGGCCAGCGCTCAGCAGCAGTTTCAGGCCAGCGCCCAGATGATCGCCAGCCTGCGCCGGATGACGCTGCTCGACTTCCTGAATTGACGCTGCCTTGACCCTGCGCGGCGGTGTGGCAAGCGTTCGCAGCCATGCCAGCCTATCTCATTGTCTCCTGCGTCATTCATGACCGCGCGGCCTTCATGGCCGGCTATGCCCCTGAAGCCGCCCGCCTGACGCAAGCCTTCGGCGGTCGCTACGTTTTGCGCGCGCCGGGTGGAGCCTGGCTCGAGGGTGGGTTTGGCGCGGGACCGTCGGTGGTGATCTCGCAATGGCCGGACCGGGCCGCGGCGGAGCGCTTCTGGACCAGTCCTGAATACGCCGCCGCCAAGGCCCTGCGCGAAGGCGTGGCGGAGGCGCAGGTGCTATTGATCGAGACCGACCAGCCGCTTGGCTGACGGCGGGGCGGCCCGTGCTGCAGGTCGCATTGTCTGGTCTGGCGATCGGGCGTAAGAGCGCGTGACCGCAGTGCAGCATGCGCCGCGGGGGAGAAATCGCATGGCGTCCGCCGAAGCTGGCGCGCCGAAGGATGCGGGCGGGCCCGATCCTTCTGCCTCAGGTCAGCATGCAAGTCACGGTGGCGCTGGCTTCTTCGCGCTCGCGCTGGGCTCTGTCGGGGTCGTCTTTGGCGATATCGGCACAAGCCCGTTTTATGCGATGCGTGAATCGCTGGCTCACGCCAAAGGCTCCGCCAATCTGGAGCTTGCCGTCATCGGCGTGGTGTCGCTGGTGCTTTGGGCGCTCTTCCTGATCGTTTCGCTGAAATATGTCGTGTTCCTGATGCGGGCCGACAACAAGGGCGAGGGCGGCACGCTGGCGCTGATGGCGCTGGCTCAGCGCGCCGCGGGCAAGCACTCCGGCCTTCTGTTTTTCTTCGGCATTTGCGGCGCCGCGCTCTTTTATGGCGACGGCATCATCACGCCCGCCATCTCCGTGCTCGGCGCGGTGGAGGGGCTGAAGGAAGCCCCCGCGGTGGGCCGCTACATCACGCCCGCCACCGTGCTTACCATTTCCGCGGTCATTCTGATCGCGCTCTTTCTGGTCCAGTCCAAGGGGACGCACAGGATCGCCGCCTGGTTCGGGCCGATCACGGCGGTCTGGTTCCTAACCCTGGCGGGTCTGGGTCTTGTGCACATTGCAGACGACCCGCGCATCTTCCTGGCGTTCAACCCGTATTATGGGGTGCGCTTCCTGTTTGAGAACGGGTTTGTCGGCCTGATCATCCTGGGCAGCGTCTTTCTCGCCGTGACGGGGGCCGAAGCCCTCTATGCCGACATGGGCCATTTCGGAAAGAACCCGATCCGGACGGCGTGGTTTGTGCTCGTGTTTCCGTCGCTCGCGCTCAATTATCTGGGGCAGGGCTCGTTTGTGCTTTCCAACCCGGAAGCCAAGGCCAATCCCTTCTGGATGATGGTGCCCGAAGTCGCCTACTGGCCGACCCTGATCCTCGCCACGCTGGCCGCCGTGATCGCCAGCCAGGCCGTGATCACGGGCGCCTTCTCCATGACCCAGCAGGCGGTGCAACTTGGTCTGCTGCCGCGCATGCAGATCAAGCGCACCAGCGAGACCCAGGCCGGCCAGATCTTTGTGCCCCAGATCAACACCTGGCTGCTGATCGGGGTGATGGTGCTGTTGGGCGCCTTCCAGACCTCCTCGGCGCTCACTGCGGCTTATGGCATCGCCATCACCGGCGCGATGTTGATGGATACGCTGCTGGCTGCGCCCGTCGTGCTTCGGCTTTGGAAGTGGCATCCGGCCGCAGCGGGGCTTTTGCTGATCCCGATCCTCGGACTGGATCTTGTCTTTGTGGTCGCCAATCTCCTCAAGATACCCCAGGGGGCCTGGATGCCGCTGGTGCTGGGCGCCGGCATCGTCCTGACCATGTGGACCTGGACGACGGGCAGCCGGATCCTGGCCGAAAAGACCCGCAAGGATTCCATTCCGCTCAAGGACTTGATCGCAACCCTGGAGGCGCGGCCGCCGCACAAGGTGCCGGGCTCGGCGATCTTCCTCACCAGCGATCCCGATCTCGCGCCCGTGGCGATGATGCACAATCTGAAGCACAACAAGGTGCTGCACGAGCGCATCACCATCCTGACCGTGCGCACTGTCGACACCCCGCGCGTGCCAGACAGCGAGCGGGTCGAGATCGCCGAAATCACCGAAAGCATCGCTCGGGTGATTGTGAAGTACGGCTTCATGGAAACGCCAAACGTGCCGAAGGCGCTTCAGGTCTGCCGCAAACAGGGCCTCAAGTTCGACATCATGGCCACTAGCTTCTTCCTCGGCCACCGCACGATCGTTCCGAGCGCGCATTCAGGCATGCCGCTCTGGCAGGACCGTTTCTTCATCTTCCTTGCCCGCAACGC
>JBIIUJ010000239.1:0-2560 GCA_044340025.1 Caulobacterales bacterium | reverse complement strand
AAGGCGCTAGCTTGTACGTCATCGGAAAAGCGCTCGGCCACAGCCAAGCAGCTACTACCCAGCGATATGCCCACCTCACAGATGATCCGGTTCGCCGGGCCGCCGAAGATGTGGCCGCCCAGATCCTTCGAACGGGAGCCTAGAAGAATAGAGGTGGTCCCCGAAACCCGAACAGGCAGCTAGGCTTGGCTCGCCCTGACGGAAGGACGAACCCGATGACGGGGAAGAGGAAGCGGTATTCTGCTGAGTTCGAGGCGAAGGTGGCGCTCGACGCCTGGGCGCGCGAACGGCTCTATGCCAACACCAGCCAGTATGGTCGCCCCTGAAGTGTGCTCGTGATCACCATGCCAGGCGCCAGACCGGTCTGGCGGGTCAAGGGCAAGCCCTGCGGGGCTGATCGCCCCTTGACCCGCCAGCGCCGGCCCGACGTGCCGGTGGGCGTCGGGACGCGGGGCGTCCCGATAATGTGCTCTCCTGTCGCTTCCGGCGGATCGAACACGGGGCGAAGGGAAAGCGTGGCGCGTGCAGTTGATGAAAGTCCGGCGCTGCCCAACTCGGAAAAGGGCGGGCCAACTCACGTGGCGAGGAGAGTGGGGGTTTTCGACATGAAAAGCCGATGTGTGAAGGACATCGCGCTTTCGTCGACATGAACCCCGCGCCCGCAGGGCGGCTAACCGGTCCGGTTCCCAGGATGCGCGGTCTCGGGGCAGCCTGCCGAGGTCGTCAATGATCTCGATCCTGTGCGGCGGCTCGTCGTCCCAGCGCCACAAAACGAGATTGCGTGCGCCGGGTGGGGCTGCGGCGGCAAAGCTCGGGACGATGATACCGGCGACGCCTTCGCCGATCAGCCTGTCAGCCAGCAACCAGCTTGGCGCTGGCAATTTGCGTCCGGCCAGATCTGCCCAAGCACAAGCGAGGTCTGCGGGGTTTGCGCTAGCGGCGCGCAGCGCATCCGGGTCCGTCAGATCGAGCACATCATCGATGTCTGCACGATAGGAGACCAGCGTGACCGGCTGGGCCTTGAAGGCAAACCCCTGCTGCGCTTCGGCCCAGGCAGTATCCGGCGACAGCGCAGTGTAGAGCGCTTCGGTCCCCGGTCTGTTGAAACGCCCACCATGCTGCTTGGCGCCGGCCCCCGAAAGCGGATCAAAGGCCCAGCCGGGATGATGGGCCCGGTGGACGATCCCGGCAAAGCGCCTTGTGGGCAGGTTCACGCAAACCCGCCAGCCGCAATCCGGTCGAGATGGGTGCGCAATTCCTCGATCCGGCCTGCGCGCACCAGCGCTTCGGCCGTCATGTCGCCAAAAGCCGGAATGGATTGCGAACGATACCAGGCAAACGCGGCCAGCGCCCCGCCCGCCCATGGCTCGACCCGGTTCAGGATTTCCAGAAGCTCGCGCAGCCGCGTCTGGGTGCTGCGAGAGTGGATGCGGGCGGTCTTGCTCAGGCTCTCGCGCGGGACGCCGGCAGTTTGCGCCAGCTCAGCCAGAGAGACGCGCAGCCGCTCGGAGACCGCCAGTGGCTCGATTGTGTCGCTGCGGATGGCTGCGAGAACGGTCACGGGGAAGCTCCCAAAATGCCCATATTGTGAGACATAATATGTGACAGGCGTGGGCGGTGCAAGATTGCCGCCCTTTCCACGCCTTGCGACGGCCTCGTTGCCGGTCATGAGAGCCACGGAGCAAGATTGCTGATGGCTGCGTCGAAATCGTTGTTGGCGGCCTGTGGCGCGGTGAGCGCCGCAGCGAACCCGTGCGCCGCTTGGGGTAGGGACGCCCCTACGCCGGGCGTGGTCTGCAGGATGCGCGCGGCGATTTTGGCGGCGATCTCGTGGGCGGCGGCGTCGCGCGGGTGTGCATAGCGCTCGGTCGACACTGCGCTCCTGTGGCCCAGCGCCCTGCCGATCAGGAAGAGCGAGGCGCCGTCTTCGACCGCAAATGTCGCGAAGCTTTGGCGCAGATCGTGGAGCCGTACATCCTCGAGGCCCGCAAGCGTGCGCGCCTTCAGCCAGGCCTTGTTGATCCCAACGGCGGGTTTGCCATCGACCGTCGAGGGGAACACGTGCATCGACTGACGCGGCTGACGCGCGATGATTTCGCGTGCCGGCTCGGAGAGCACTATGGTGCGGGCCTTGTTGAGAACGCCCATCTTGGTGCGGACCGGCGGCAAAAGCAGGCGGCCGTTCGCAAGGTCGACCTCCGACCAGGCGAGCTCGGCGACCTCGTTGCGCCGCGCGCCGGTCAGCATGATGAGACGGATCATGTCCGCATAGGTTGGCGCGATCACCCAGGCTGACTGCGCTTCGTCAAGCACCTTCCAGAGCCGCTGTGCTTCCTCTGTCGTTATCGGCCGGTCGCGCGGCGTCTCGCGCAGCTTCTGATCCCGCGTTGCCGGGTTGGAGTCCATGAATTCACGCCAGACCGCCCAGGAGAACATTGCCGACAGCGTGCGCATCGCGCGGACAGCTGCTCCCCTTCCGCCGCGCACCATGGAACGACCGTGTTTGCCGGTCCGGCGATCGCTGGCGGACTTGCCCTCCGCGACCGCGGCCTGAAAGGCG
>JBIIUJ010000092.1:0-10505 GCA_044340025.1 Caulobacterales bacterium | reverse complement strand
CCCCCCGCCGCCGCCTCCTCCTCCGGAGACCCCGCCGGCTCCGGTCGCGTGCCCGACGACGTCGGCTGTGGTGTATTTCGAGTTTGATCGCTCGACCCTCACCCCGGAGGCCAGCGCCGTCATCGACCGGACCGTTGCGGCCGCTGCGGCCTGCAACTACTCGGCGGTGAACGTGGCTGGCCACGCCGACCTGTCGGGTCGTCCGGCCTACAACGACGCGCTCTCGGCGCGCCGCTCGTCGGTGGTCACCGATGCGCTCGTGGCGCGCGGCGTGCCTGCGGCGATCATCGCCCAGGAAGCGCTCGGCGAAAGCCGCCCCGCGGTCCCGACCCCGGATGGCGTGAAAGAGCCTCTGAACCGCCGCACCGAGATCACGATCACCTTCCGGTAATCGTTGATCTGGAACGGATTTCAGGATTGGGGCCCGGCGCAAGCCGGGCCCTTTTTCTATGCCGGACACAGGCCCGTGCAGGCTGGTTTACGCGACAGCGCCGAGCGCCTACGGTCGCGCAGCCGCGCCAGCAAAAGGAGACCGCCGCGTGAACGAGGCCCCGGTTTTTTCCGTCCGCGATCTCTCGGTCACGTTCGCCACGCCCGACGGGCCAGTGGATGCGGTGCGCGGCGTTTCGCTGGAGATCCGGCGTGGCGAGTGCGTGGCGGTCGTGGGCGAAAGCGGCTCCGGCAAGAGCCAGACCTTCATGACCGCCATGGGTCTTCTGGCCGACAATGGCCGCGCGACCGGCTCCATCCAGTTCCTCGGGCAGGAAATCCTCGGTCTGGCGCCACGGACGCTGAACACGATCCGCGGCCGGAAGATGACCATGATCTTCCAGGACCCGCTCACCTCGCTGACGCCGCACATGAAGGTTGGCGATCAGCTGGCCGAGGTTTTGCGCCTGCATACCGAGTTTCGAGGCGAAGCGGCTGTGCGCCGCTGCCTCGACTGGCTGGAGCGGGTGCGTATCCCGGAAGCACGGCGCCGCCTCGCCCAGTATCCGCATGAATTGTCCGGCGGCATACGCCAGCGCGTGATGATCGCCATGGCGATGCTGTGCGAGCCGGAGCTTCTGATCGCGGATGAGCCCACCACCGCGCTCGATGTGACCGTGCAGGCCCAGGTGCTGGAGCTTATGGACGAACTCAAGCGCGACACGAACGCCGCCATCGCGCTGATCACCCACGACATGGGCGTGGTCGCCCGCCTGGCCGATCGGGTGCAGGTGATGCGCAAGGGCGAATATGTCGAAGGCGGCGACGTGCATCAGATCTTCGCCGCGCCCGAACACCCCTATACGCGCGATCTGCTCTCCTCGGTCTCGCGGCTTGATCGCACCGAGCGCGCGGGCGCGGCGCGCCTCGCCCCGCCGCCGCGGGAGGATCAGCCGCTGCTGATCGCGGCCTCGGACCTGAAAGTGCATTTCCCTGTGAAGGTTTCCGGCGGCCTGTTTCCCAGAACGGCGCCCCTGAAAGCGGTCGACGGGGTCGATTTCAGCCTGCGCGAAGGCGAGACTGTGGGCGTTGTGGGCGAAAGCGGGTGCGGCAAGTCCACGCTTGCGCGCGCGCTCCTGAAGCTGGCGCCGATCACGGCCGGGTCGGTCGCCTGGATCGGACGCGACGTCACCCAGACCGAACGCAAGGCCCTGCGGGAAAGCCGCAAGGATCTGACGATCGTTTTCCAGGATCCGTTGGCCAGCCTCAATCCGCGCATGACGGTCGGTCAGTCGATCGGCGAGCCGCTTTTGACCTTCCGTCCCGATCTCGACGCCAGGGGCCGGCAGGCCGAAGTGCGCGCGATGATGGCGCGGGTGGGGCTCGATCCGGCCTGGATCAACCGCTATCCGCACGAATTCTCCGGCGGGCAGAACCAGCGCGTGGGAATTGCGCGCGCCATGATCATGCGGCCGAAGGTGGTGGTGTGCGACGAAGCGGTTTCCGCGCTCGACGTGTCGATCCGGGCCCAGATCATCGATCTTCTGCTCGAGCTTCAGCGCGAGTTCGAAATGTCGATGCTGTTCATCAGCCACGATCTGTCGGTCGTGCGCGAAGTCAGCCATCGGATCGTGGTGATGTATCTTGGCCGCGTCGTTGAAACCGCAGACCGCGACGCGCTCTACGCCGACCCCCGCCACCCCTACACGCGGGCGCTGATTTCAGCCGTGCCCATCCCCGATCCGGTGGTGGAAAAAAGCCGCCCGCGCTTCCGCCTGGAAGGCGATCTGCCGTCCCCGCTCGACCCGCGCGCGCAATTGCGGTTCATGAAATCGAAGCTGACCGATCAGCCCGGCGAACAGTATCGGCCGCGTCTGATGGAAGTGGCGCCCGGCCATTGGGTCGCCGAGCACGATCCTGTCGCCGCCTGACCGGACCGATCAGGCCCGCAGGCGCGCCGGCGCAGGCGGCAAGGCTTCCAGATCGATCTCGTCAAGGTCTGTGGCCGCCTCCGCGTCGTCGCTGTCGGGAAACGCCGGTTCGGCCAGAGCCAGCGCTTCGCTCGCGTCCAGCCGCTCCAGCAGATAGGCCAGATCCTCGGGCGGGAACGCGCTGCGCTCCGTCGTCAGCATGCGTTCCAGAAGCCGCCGGGTGAAGCGCTCGCGATCGTGCGCGCCGCCGTCGAAGCTCGTCTGATGCAGCGTCTCGATCGCCAGCCTGAAGGCCTGGGCCAGGTTTGGCGGCAGCCCGCAATGGCGATAGAGCGCCTCGAAGCCGCGTCCGCCTGCGTCATGGACCAGCAGCCATGTCTTTTCGTGCGCGATGCCGGAAAGCTCGGCGAAGCCATGCTCCACAAACCGGATATGGCCCATGCACAGCGCCCGTAGCATCAAAGACGCCGTGAGGCGGCCGTTCAGATGCAGTTGCTGGGCGAAGCGGCGGTGGTCTTCCTGCAGGCCCGCCTGCGCCACCAGGTCGATGGTGGCGCGTTCGCGCGCCCGGGTCGCCAGATCGATGGCCAGCTGCGGCGGCAGCGCATGCTTCTCGACCAGCCGGTCAAACACCGCGCCGGAGGCAGCCGTCACGAGGCGCTCCACGATCGCCAGAGGCAGACATTCGCGCCCGACCAGTGCGTCCTGGATGTCCTCGCGCTCATCAAAGCGCAGCGTGATCGCGCCATAGCCCTTCAGGCTGAAGTCGGCGTGCGGGTTGCGCAGGGCGGCGTCCACCGCCTCGGCCGGGCTCTTGAGCGCCATCACATCGGTGACGTCGGCGCTCAGCGCGGGCCGCCGGGCGATGCAGACGTGACGCTCGGGCGGCAGGGCCAGAAGGAGTTCGGCGAGGTCGGCGTCGGAAAACACCGGCGAGCCTTCCAGCACCGGGGCGGCGATGGCGTCGATATCGAGCGCGAGCTTGCGCGCCACATCCACCGGCAAGGCCGGCGAATTCCTCAGCGTCAGGGCAAGCGCCCGGCGCACCTGATCGGCGGCGTCGCGCGCGATGAAGCGCAGCACGTCCTCGGCCATGCGCCGGTCTTCGGCCGCCAGCGGGGCCTGATCGATCCGCCGGCAGAGCCGATGCGCCACGAGCGCGCGGTCTTCTGCGCTTTCGCCTTTGAACAAGGTGCGCAGGTCTGCTTCGGTAAGAGCGGGCCGGAGAGCGGCGACTGACATGCGTCTGTTTCCTGCTAGCGCGTTAAGGAACGGCCGACTCTCTTAAAGCGCCGTTAAGAAACGGGGCGAATTCGCCTCGATTGCTCCGGGGAGACAGACGCCGTGCTGAAGGGACTGCGGGTTCTCGAATACGCCACCTATATCGCGGCGCCAGGCGCGGGCGGCATCCTGAGCGACTGGGGCGCGGAGGTGATCAAGATCGAGCCGCCGGGCGGCGATCCGATCCGGCGGTTCTTTGACACGATCGGGGCCGAAAGCGCGGGCAACCCCGTCTTCGACATGGACAATCGCGCCAAGAGATCGGCCATCGTGAACGCGGCGACCCCTGAGGGCGCGGCGATTCTGCGCCAGCTGGCGGGCAAGAGCGACGTCTTCCTCACCAATGTGCGTCCCGGCGGACTGAAGCGCTCGGGCCTCGACTATGACAGCCTGAAAGCGCTCCACCCCCGGCTGATCTACGCCAGCGTCACCGGCTATGGCCTCTCCGGCCCGGATGTGGACAGACCAGGCTTCGACATGGCGGCCTTCTGGTCGCGCTCGGGCATGGCCCGGCTGCACGCGCCCAAGGGCTCGGACCCGGCGCCGATCCGCACCGCCATGGGCGACCATGTCACCAGCCTCGCCACCGCCAGCGCCATCCTGGCCGCGCTCTACGAGCGCGACCGCACCGGGCAGGGGCGTCTGGTGGAAAGCTCGCTCTTGCGCACGGCCAATTATGCGCTCGCCTCCGACATGGCGATCCAGCTCAAGTTCGGCAAACTCGCCTCCAATCGCCCGCGCGAACAGGCGATCAATCCGATCGCCAATTTCTTCCAGACCGGGGATGGCTGCTGGATCTGTCTGTTGCCGCGTCAGGGCGCGGCCGATTGGGCGGGCATCTGCGCGGCGCTGGGGATC
This sequence comes from Caulobacterales bacterium, assembly GCA_044340025.1. Taxonomy (GTDB): domain Bacteria; phylum Pseudomonadota; class Alphaproteobacteria; order Caulobacterales; family Aquidulcibacteraceae; genus JBIIUJ01. The sequence continues at coordinate 6,006 of JBIIUJ010000092.1, read as the reverse complement.
GAGGCGCTGCGCGACGATCCGGCGTTCGCCACAGCAAAGGCCCGCCGCCAGAACGGGCCGGCGGTGGTGGCCGCGTTTGACCGGGCTTTCGCCGCCTTCAGTTTTGCTGAGGCCGCCGCCCGCCTCGACGCCCATGATCTCGTCTGGGCGCCGGTCCAGACAGCCGCGGAGGCCGCCGCCGATCCGCAATTGCGCGCCGCCGGCGGGGTGGTGCGCACGCCCGATGGCGCAGGCGGGGCCTTTGAAGCGCCGGCGAGCCCTGTGCGCTTTTCCGATTATGACGATGCCCCCCGCGGCCCGGCGCCGAAGCCGGGCGAGCACACGCGTGCGCTGCTGGCTGAGCTGGGTCTCTCCGAGGACGCGATTGCAGCCCTCTATGCCTCCGGCGCAGTGGCCTGAGATGGCGGCCGCCTTGTCGGAGTTCGAGGCGTTCGTGCAGGAGCTGTTTGCCCCGCTTGGCCCTGTCGCCATCCGGCGGATGTTCGGCGGGGCAGGGGTCTATGCGCAGGGTCGGATGTTTGCGCTCCTGGCGTTCGACACGATCTATCTGAAGGCCGACGCGATAAATGCCGCCGCATTTGACGCCGAGGGCTGTGCGCCCTTCGTCTATGAGCCGCCCTCGGGCAAGGCGATCGCCATGTCCTACCGGATGATGCCGGAGGCCGCGCTCGACGATCCCGAGGAGGCCGTGCGCTGGGGGCGGCTGGGGCTGGAGGCAGCGCTTCGCGCACCCGCCAAGCCCGCCCGCGCGCGCCGGAAACCGTGACCAGCCGCCACTGGCGGCGCGCGTCGGCCACGCTAGGATGCCGGCCATGAGCCTTGGGTTTCGCCTTTCTGCGGCCGAGATCGCCTTCTACACCGCCGAGCGGCGCCGGGGCGCAGTGATCTTCTCCACCCAGGCGCTCGGCTGGGCGCTTCTGGCGTTTGGGCGCGAGCATCCGGTGGACTGGATGGGGCCGCTGCTCCTGGGGCTTGGCGCCGCTGCGATGCTGGCGGGTCTTGGCTGGGCGCTGGCGCCGCGCCGCTGGATGGAAATCGTGCGCCTGCGCCAGGCCGCGCCTCTGGCCAATCCCTGGCAGTTCGTGCGCGCTTATCCCGTTCTGGCGCTGACCCCGTTCATCGCCGCCTTCGTGCTCCTGGGCCTGACGCTGCTGGATCTGGCCTCCGCCTCGCCGACCCTCTCCCCGAACGCCGGTCGGTTCGCCGTATCGGGCGCGGCCGCTATCGTGGCGATCGGGGCGATGCTGCAGCTCACGCGGCTGGAGCGCGATTCGGCTTCCGCTCCCGCGTGACTGCGGCGCCGGCGTCCATCCTCATCTATTCGATGGGGGAGATCCTGGGCGACGGGGTCTGGAAGCTGCCGTTGCTGGCCGGCCTCCGGGCAAGCGCGCCGCAGGCGCGGCTCGTCTGGGCGGCCGCTCACCCTCAGGGCACGGTCTATGCCGGCCCGCTGAAGCGGCTTGCGTCCCCGCTGCTCGACGCCATCGTCACCGGGCCAGGCGCAGGCGCGCAAGTGCGCGATCTGGTGCGCCTCGCCCCGCCCTTTGGCGGGGAGCGGTTCGATCTCGTGATCGATACGCAGGCCCGGCTCGCCCCGGCGCTCGTGGCGCGACGGGCGGCGAAAGCGCGCTTCATCTCTGCTGCTGCGGGCTTCATGCTTTCCGCAGCCCGGCCGGGCGCGGCGTGGCCCGCCGCAGGGCGCGATCAGGTGGCCGCCCTGTTCGGGCTGGGCCTCGGCTTGCCCGGGCCGGTCACGCCCGCGCCGCTGCCGCTGGTGACGCCCGAGGCGGCGCAGGCCGCGCGCGCCCTTCTGCCCGAGGGGGAGGCCTATGTCGGGCTCTCGCCGGGCGCGGGCGGGGAAAACCGGCGCTGGCCGCTCTCCCGCTTCCTGGCGCTGGCGCGCGCGCTGGCAGGCGAGGGCCTGCGACCGGTGTTTTTCCTGGGGCCGCTGGAGGCGGGCTGGGCTGATGCGATCCGGGAGGGCTGCCCGCAGGCGCTCCTGCCCGAGCAGGCCGGCGCCGCCGTTCGCGGGCCTGATCTCGTGTTTGCGCTGGCCGCCCGTCTGCGCGCGGCGGTCGCCAACGACAGCGGAACCGGGCATATGCTGGGCCTTGGCGGCGCGCGGCTGCTGACGCTTTATCGCACGCACCGGCTGGCGGCGAAGTTCCCAACCTGGAGCCCGGCGCCGGGCGCGCTTGTGGCGGAGGATTTCGGCGCCGACGCGATCGAGGCGATCGGGCTGGAAGCGGTGCAGGCCGCGCTCGCTGCGCTCCTGAGAGACGAGTAGAACCCACATGCAGATCCTCGCCCCCATTTCCGTCGGCGAATTGCTCGACAAGATCTCGATCCTCGAGGTGAAGGCCGAGCGCCTGGATGACGACGCCAAGCGCGACAACGTGCTGCGCGAGTTGGCGCTCCTGCGCGAGACGCGCGATGCGGCGGGCGTGCTGACTGCGGAAATCGCCGCGCTCGCCGAGGAGCTGCGCGCGGTCAACGCCGGCCTCTGGGACGTGGAGGATGGCAAGCGCGACTGTGAGCGGAGGCAGGATTTCGGCAGCGACTTCATCGCCCTGGCGCGTCGTGTGTATAGAGAGAATGATCGCCGGGCCGCTCTGAAGAAGGCGATCAATCTGGCGGCAGGTTCCGCCATCGTGGAAGAGAAAAGCTATCGCGCCTATTGATCTTCCCGTTTTCGTGATCCGCCCTTAGTCTGGCGTCATGACCGTGTTCGTCACCGCCCGCCCCGAGCATCTCGACGCCCTGATCGGGCTGCTGGCCGACGATCCCATCGGCGCGGTGCGCGAGGATCTGAGCGCAGCGGGCCGGCCTGTCTATGCCGCCGCGCTGGAGGCCGTCACCGCCAATCCCGCCACCGAGCTGATCGTCGCGCTGGAGGGCGAGGCGGTGGTGGGCGTGGTGCAGCTGATCGTGGCGCCCGGCCTCGTGCTGAAGGGGGCCACGCGCGCCGAGCTTGAAGGCCTGCGCGTGCGCCATGATCGCCGCCGCACCGGCCTTGGCGCCAGGCTGGTCGAGGAAGCGATGGCGCGCGCGAGGGCGAAGGGGGCGGCCTTCATCCAGCTCACCTCAAACCGCGCGCGAATGGACGCCCATTCCTTCTATGAGCGGATGGGCTTCACCCTCACCCACGACGGCTATCGCCGCCCGCTCTGATCTGAGCCGCCGGCAGCCAGCCAATCCCGGATCACGAGTGCGGCTTGCGCAGCGCTCAGCGCCGTTACGTCCAGGCGCATTTGCCTGTCGCCTCCATCGTCCAGAAGCGGGCGGGCCTGACCTTCAGCAGGCACCACGGCGGGATCACGCAGCGCGCCCTTGCCGATGCGGCTTTCGCCCACAATCCGGCGCACCTGTTCCTCCCGAGAACAATCCAGCACCACCACGGCCAGCGGCAGGCCGCGCTGCCGGGCGAAGCCGTTGAAGGCATCCCAATTCTCGCGGCCCCAATCGGAATCGGCGAAATGCGCGTTGGTCATGACAAGCGGCATCTCTCGCGGCATATCCGCGATACAGCGCGCCGCAACCGCGCGGACGCCGCGCACCGCTTCGTAAAACGCCGGAGATTTGAACTCAGTGAGTGACAGTCCGACATTGTAGACTGAGTGATTGTCGATCACCCGCGCACCCAAGAGCACAGCAAGTTCGCGCGCAATTGTGAGCTTTCCCACGCCGGGCCTGCCATTGATGTGAACTGTGACGCTCACTGCACCGCCCCTGCGCAGCGGAGTGGGCTGAGGCTCGACTGCTGCGAAGCGGTTCGATCTGGCGAACGCAAAGGCCGTTTGGCTTTCAGCTTCTTGGGAAGGCGCGAGTTTACGTCGATCATGGCGGCTCTCAGCAGCGCGGCCAATTTTGGCTAGAATTGCACACTCCATGTGTCAATGTCGGTGCGAGGACGCCGCCAGAGCGCCCGCCCAGGGAGGAAGCCGCCATGAGCCAGAAGACCTCAGTTTTGATCGTGGGGGGCGGGCTCGGCGGCCTCGCCATGGCCGCCCAACTGACCGCCAGCGGGCAGACCGACTTTGTGGTGCTGGAAAAGGCCGATGCGGTGGGCGGCACCTGGCGCGACAACACCTATCCCGGCTGCGCCTGCGACGTGCCGGTGTCGCTTTATCAATATTCGTTCGCGCCGAGCCTCGCCTGGAGCCACATCTACCCCCGCGCCGCGCAAGTGCAGCAATATGCCGACTATATCGTCGATCTGTTCGGCTATCGGGACCGGGTGAAGCTTGGCGACGGCGCGGCAAGCGCGGTCTGGGACGAGGGCAAGGCGCGCTGGATCGTCACCGCCGACAGCGGAGCGACCTATGAGGCCCAGCATCTCGTGGCCGCCCTCGGCCAGCTCAATCGGCCGATGATCCCGGACTTCAAGGGCCGCGACCGGTTCGCCGGCCCGAGCTTCCATTCCGCGCGCTGGCGCCACGACATCGATCTGAAGGGCAAGCGCGTCGGGGTGATCGGGGCGGCGGCGAGCGCGGTGCAATTCATCCCCGAGATCGCGAAGGAGGCGGGCCATCTCACGATCTTCCAGCGATCCGCGAACTGGATCGTGCCGCGTCAGGACCGCGAAATCTATGACGAGGAAAAGGCGCTGCTGATGACCGCGCCCGAAGTGGCGATGATGGGCCGCGAGCAGGTGTATCTCACCGCCGAAATGCTGGCCTGGCAGGCGTTTTCCTTCACCGAGGTCGGGCGCGCGGCCTATACCAAGACCGCGACCATGCATCTGCATAACCAGATCGCCGATCCGGCGCTGCGCGCGAAACTGACGCCCGACTATCCGGTCGGATGCAAGCGGATCCTGGTCTGTGATGACTATTACCCGACGCTGACGCTCCCGCATGTGCGACTGGTGACCGAAGCGATCGACACGTTCACGCAGGCGGGGCTGCGGACCCGCGACGGCGAGGAACACGGCCTCGACGTGGTGATTTTCGCAACCGGCTTCGAGACGACGGACTGGCGCTGGTCGATGGATGTGGTCGGCGCCGGCGGGCGCACCCTGCGCGAGGCCTGGGCCGATGGGCCGGAAAGCTATCTGGGCATCACCGCCTCAGGCTTTCCCAATCTGTTCATGCTCTATGGGCCGAACACCAATCTGGGCCACAATTCGATCACCTTCATGATCGAACGCCAGGTGGAGTATATCCTGAAGGCCATGGCCGCGCTGGAGGCGGCAGGCGCCGACGCGCTGGACCCCACGCCCGCCGCCCAGACCGCTTTCAACGCCGAGCTTCAGGAAAAGCTCTCCCACACCACCTGGGCCGATCCGCACTGCGTCTCCTGGTACAAGACTGCGAGCGGCAGGATCACCCAGAACTGGAGCGGCGACACGCGCCAATACGCCGCCGCGGTGAAGGATGTGCGCCTGGAAGATTATCGCCTGATCCGGGCGGCTGCGCTGGCGCCGGCGCCGTAGCGCCTCAGCCCTGGCGGCTGCTTTCGCGCGCCGTCTTGATCGCGGCCTCCAGCTCGCCTTCCGCGAAGCCGGAGATCAGCCGGCCGTTCACGAAAAACGCCGGCGTGCCGTTCACGCCAAGGCTCTGCGCGGTCGCACGCACCCGATTGAGATGCTCCTCGATCGAGGGGTCCTGCATGTCCCGCTTCAGGCGCGCGACATCGATGCCGACGCTGGCGGCGATCTGGTCGATCTGGGCCTGCTCCAGGCTGCCGCGCGCCTGCATCAGGGCGCGGTGAAAGGCGGGATATTTGCCCTGCTTTTCCGAAGCGATGGCCGCGCGCGCCGCCAGTTCGGAGGTGGGCGACAGGATCGGCAATTCCTTGAACACGAAGCGCACGTCAGGGTTGGCGGCGGCGGTCTTCCACACCCAGTCGGTCGCGGCATGGCAATAGGGGCACCGATAATCGAAGAACTCCACGATCGTGACCTTGGCGTTCTCCGGACCCAGGCTGAAATCCTTGTCGTGGGCGGCAAGCTGGGCCACCGCACTGTCGCGATCGCGCTTGGCGAGCGCTTCCTGCGCCTCGATC
>JBIIUJ010000091.1:0-10521 GCA_044340025.1 Caulobacterales bacterium | reverse complement strand
GCGGCGAAGCTGTATTTCACCGTGCTGCGCTGGCGCTGGGCCGGCGTGCCGCTGACGCGATCATTGGTGATGTAATTGTTCTGGTAATCCATGTTGGAGCCGCCAGGGGTCGGCTCGTCGGGCCAGAGATACGGCACGAACATCGTGTCCGGGCTGGCGATGCTGGGCGGCGTGTCGGAGGTATCGTGGGGGGCGGCCCGCATCTCGACGCAGCCTTTCCAGTCCGCGTTGGGCAGCCGATCGAACAGCGTCAGATGGCTGATGCGCGCGCCACTGGTGAGATCGAAGTTCTGGCCATGGTGAGTGGCGGCGGCGGCCTGATCGATCCAGTCCATACTGAAGCCGTCGGCGCGGATGTTCACCGCCGTCACGAACGGGATCAGCGCGACCTTCAGATTGGGGTGAAAGTCCTCGCCGCCGCTCAACAGGTTCACGAGTTCCTTGGCGCTGTCCTTCATGGCGACCATGCCGCCGTTGCCCAGCATCGAGCCCGTATTGTCCAGCACCATGGCGACTTCCAGGCCGCGAACCTCGCGCATCGCCTCGGCGGTGGCGACAACGTCCAGCGTGCTGATGCCGGCTGCGCCCAGGAACATGGTGTCCAGTTGCGCCCGGCCGCTGACCTCCACGGACGCATCGCGGCTTTCCACCGTGACCGTCAGATTCGACAGGCCCGGATAGGTCAGCATGTTGGCGGTCACATACCGGTTGGCGATGTCGCGCGTCTGGTCTGCCGTCAGCCCTGGCGAGCCGGCGGCCGCCAGAGCCGCCGCGTCCAGCGTGCTGGCGAGCTTGGCCTTCGCCGCGCTGTGGCGGGAAAAGTCCACCGCCGCGCCCACGGCGACCACCATCGGCAACAGCCCGATGGCGAACCAGACCGAAAGCGCGCCACGGTCGTTGCGATGAAGAGACTGTCGGCTTCCCATTGCTCTTCCTGCTTGTTGCGCTCTCACTATCGGATGCGCGCGTGAAGCGTTTCCTGTCGGCGCATGCTCCATTTGGAAGAAAAGGATTGAAAAAATGTCTCAAGCGACCAGCGTGGATTTAGGGGTCCGCTAAGGCACATCGTGCAAAGCTTCGGCGCTGGAGTGTCTCATGCCTTCATTCGCCTTGCTTGCACCGAGAACAGCGCGTCACCGCAGCCGTCTGCTTGCCTGGGCGCAGGCGCGACGCGGGGCCACCGCCGTCGAATTCGCCCTGATCCTGTTGCCGTTCCTCGTGCTGATGATGGGCATTCTGGAGGTGGCGATCATGTTCTTCGTCGCCTCCACGCTGGAAGCCGCCGTGGGAGAATCCGCGCGCCTGATCCGGACCGGCCAGTTTCAGGCCGACCCGCAGGCCGTGGCCGATCCGGTTGGCGTGTTCCGCGAGGAAGTGGGCCGGCGCACCTTCGGGATGATCAACCTGGACGACGGGCTCTATTTCGACGTCCGCACCTTTTCCGACTTCGATAGCGTGAACGCCAATTCCGGCTTGCAGGACATCATTTCCGGCAACCCGCCAGACACGTTCGATCCGGGCGGGGCGGAAGAGATCGTCGTGGTCCGGGCCTATTACGAGTGGCAGATCATGACGCCGCTGATGGCGCCGATCATGGCCAATCTGGGCGGAGACCGCCGGGTCGTGGCGGCCTCTGCGGCGTTCCGCAATGAACCGTTCGCGTTGTGAGGTCGTGATGATGGAGCCTCTTTCCAAACGCGCCGTCCGCCGGCTGAAGCAGGATCGCCGCGGCGTTTCGGCGGTGGAGTTCGCCCTGATCGCGCCCACCATGATCGTGATGTTCGCCGGCGCAGCCGAAGCGAGCCTCCTGTTGTCGGCCGACCGCAAGGTGACCCAGGCGGCGAGCACGGTGACCGATCTCGTCGCCCAGACCGACGCCCTGACAACCGGCGAACTCAACGACATCTTCGCCGCCGCCCGCACCGTGCTGGAGCCGTTTCCCGCAGCGCCAGCCTGCCTGCGGGTCACGAGCGTGGTCATGCCCACTGCAAACTCCCCGCAGGTCGGCTGGTCGCGCGCCACGGGCTGCACCGCCCAGGGCCCCGCCCCGGGAACGGCTGTGCCGGACGCCAGCACCCTCCTGTCGGTGGGCGGAAGCGTCATCATGGGCGAGATCAGCTACAGCTACACCTCGCCGATCAGCATGATGTTTGGCGGATCCATCACCCTGACCGAACGCTTCTTCGCCCGGCCGCGCCGGTCGACCATGGTCACGCTGAGCTGAGTTCGGTTGCGATCAGAGCGTTCAGGGTGGGGTGATCCGCCGCCAGCGCGCGGCCGTCCAGGCTGAGCGCCGGGCGCACCCCCGTCAGCGCATTGCACAGCCCGATCGCGACCGCGTCGGCAAGATCGCGCGCCGTCACCAGCGCCTCGCGCATCGCGCCCGTCGCCAGCAGGGCGCCCCGCGTCACGCCGGGCAAGGCGCCCTCCGCAACAGGCGGGGTCAGCGCTTCGCCGGCCGCGGTGATCACGATCAGGGTGGCGGCCGCCGCGCTCGCCGCGCGCCCGGCGAGGTTCAGCATCAGCGCCTCGTCGCCGCCGGCAGCTTTCGCCTCGGCCAGCGCGGCGACCTGATCGAGATAGGACAGCGTCTTGAACCGGGCGGTCGGCGCGCCGGGATTGCGCCGAATTTCCACGGTGGCCAGCCGGACCGGGCCTTGCAGCGCGAGCGGCGCCGCCGAGAGCAGGATGCGCGCGCGGCGGTGAGCGGGCGGGGCGAGCCCGCGCGGCCCCTCCCCGCCCGTGAGCGTCAGGCGCAAGGCGGCCTGCTCCAGCCCATGATCGGCGACCAGCGCCAGCGCGGCGGCGTGAATGGCTTCAGGGGCGGCCTCCAGCGGCAGGCCGAGTGCGGCGGCGGCGGCTGAAAGCCGCGCCCAGTGGGCCTGAAAGCGGCGAATGGCCCCGGCCTCCCAGCGCATGGTCTCGAACAGACCCTCGCCCAGCGTCAGGCCGCGATCGGCGACGCTCACGGCGGCGTCCTTCGGCGGGCGCAAGTCCCCGTCGATCCAGACAGCGCCGGTCATCGCGCCCGCGCCGGCGCCGGCAGGCGGGGCTGAACGCTTTCGCGCAGCGCGCGCGCCTTGGTCTCCATCTCGGCGGCTTCGTCGGCGGGATCGGAATCGGCCACGATGCCGCCGCCCGCCCGCACCCGGGCGCGCCAGCCCCTGCTGTCGCGGACGCAGGCCGCGGTGCGGATCAAGACGCTTGATCCCATCGCGCCATCCAGCCCGATCCACGCCATGGAACCGCAATAGGGGCCGCGCGGCTCGCCCTCGGCTTCTGCGATAATCTCCATCGCGCGCACCTTGGGCGCGCCGGTCACAGAGCCTGGCGGAAAGGCTGCGGCAAGCACGTCCCAGGCGGCGAGACCCGGCCGCAGCCGGCCCTGAACCGTCGAGACCAGATGATGCACGTGCGCGAAGTGCTCCGGCGCGCACAGCGCGGGGACACTCACGCTGCCGGGCGCGCAGACCCGCGCGAGATCGTTGCGCATCAGATCCACGATCATCAGATTCTCGGCGCGATCCTTGGGGCTCTCGCTTAGCGCGCGGGCGAGCGCTGCGTCCTCCAGCGGGTTTGCGCCGCGCCTGCGGGTGCCCTTGATCGGCGCGGTCTGAACAAGGCCCCCGGCGTCGAGGCTGAGGAAAAGCTCGGGCGATTGCGAGACGACGGCGCGATCAGGCAGGCGCAGATAGGCGGAAAAGGGCGCAGGGCTCGCCTCCGCCACCCGCCGGAACCAGGCGAACGGATCATCGCCCGCCGCCAGCCGGCCGGAAAACGCCCAGGACAGATTGGCCTGAAAGATATCGCCCGCCCGCACCAGCGCGACCGTCTTGGCCACTGCGGCTTCGATCCGGGCGCGCGGCCGCACTGGGTCGAGGGCGGCTGGCGGCCCCGGCGTGGGCGTCAGCGGCGCGGGCGCCGGCGGCGCGCGATCGGCGACAGCCTCGGCCAGCCGGCGCGCGCGCCAGGCGGCCCGCTCGGGATCCGGGCGGCCTTCGGCGTCGAGCCCCCAGGAAAGGACGAACGCGCGGTGCGCGTGATGGTCGAAGGCGGCGATCGTGTCGTAGAGGCCCAGCGCCACATCGGGCCAGCCATCGCGGTCGCCGCCGGGCCAGGGCAGTCGCTCGAAAGCGCGGCCGAGCTCATAGCTCAAAAGCCCCGCCCACCCCCCGACAAAGGGCGGCAGACCCGGCCCGCCGGCCAGGCGCGGCGTGCGGCGCGGGCGCGCGAAGGGATCGCCGCCATCGCCCTCGCTCCAGCGCCAGAGCGCGACCGGCTCGCAGCAGAGGTAGCTCCAGCGCGCCCGGGGATGGGCGCCGCCGCTCAGAAGCAGCAGCGCGTCGGCGTTCTGCGCGACGGGCGCAAAGGCGCGTTCCGGGGCGCGCCAGTCGATCTCGATCAGGCAGGGACGCATGGGCAGGACGGGCGCTCCGCTTTCGGCACCCGACGTATCTAGGGCGTCTCGCGGTCGCGCGCAGGGTTGACGAACACAATCACGATCAGACCGGCGATCAGAAGGAGGCTGATGGAAAGAAAGCCGATCTGCTGGCTCTGATAGGTGCGGGTGAAATGCTCCACCAGCATCGGCCCGGCCCAGGCGGTCGCGGTTCCTGCAAGCGCATAAAGGCCGAACAGCTCGCCCTCCATCCCGCGCGGCGAAAGCTGCACCATCAGCGTGCGGCTGGACGCAAAGCAGGCCGTGATCGACACCGCCACCAGGCAGGCAAATCCGAGATAGAGCAGCTCCGAGGCGGTCTCGAAGAAGGGCGCGTTCCAGACCGCCGCTTCAGGAAGCGCAAACACGAACAGGAAACTGCCCGGGCTGCCGCCGGCCAGCGCGACAAGGCAAAGGATCGTGACCGCGATCTCCAGCATCAGCGCCCTCTTGGCCCCCAGCGCATGATCGAGCGGCCCGGCAAGCAGCCCGCCGCCAACCGCAAACACCGACAGAAGAACGCCATAAGCGGTCATTTCCACCAGGCCCCAGTTGTTCACCCCGGCGGCGAAGACGCCGCCAATGACCAGGATGGCGACCTTGCCGTCGAAATAGAGCATGCGCGCCAGCAGGAAGAGCGCCACATTGGGCAGCCGCCGCAGCTTGCCGATCGTGCCCAGCACGCCCGCAACGCCCTGCCGGCCGGCGTCCAGCCAGGAGACCGCGCCGCGCACGCCATCGCGCGACAACACAAAGAGCGGCAAGGCGAACAGCGCCAGCCAGACCGCCACGATCGGCGCGACGATCCGGGCGGTCTCGTGGGTGGCGGGGTCGAGGCCCCAGAGCGGTGCGGCCGGCAGGAATGGCACGTCGATCTGCCCGGGTAGCGCGATCGTGGCGAGAACTACGATCAGCAGCAGAACCGAGGCGGCGTTTCCCGCCGCCAGCCCAAGGCCGGAAATGTAGGGCACCTCCCGGTCCCCGCCCTGGGCGGTCAGCATGGCGTTGTGCAGCACCTCGCTCCAGGCCAGCAGCACGCCCATCGCGGTGAAGACCAGCCCGATCAGCGCGATCGAGAGGCCGCCCGGCCCTGGGGTGGCGAACCAGAGGCTGAAGATCAGCGGGACCATCGCCAGCGTCACGATCGCCAGCAGCGGCTTGCGCGTCCCCGCCCGATCCGCCGCCGCGCCAAGAACGGGCGCCGTCAGCGCAGCGATCCAGGCCGCCACCTTGCTCCATTCGGAAAACAGAGCCTGACCCTCGATCGGGTCGCCGATCACCACCGTCGAGATGTAGGGCGCGAGAATATAGATGGTGACGAGGATGATGTAGGGGTCGCGCGCGCCCTGATAGCCCGCCCATGCATAGGCCGCGGCTGAAAGCCGGGGGCTCGCGTGCTCATCGGGTGCGGCTTGCGCGCCCGTCGCCTGCAGGACCATGGCTCCTCCCCGAGCGCTGTTATGGCGGGGAGCATGGGGCAGAAGCGCCGCCCTGGCGAGCGCGGAGTCTTTGCGGGGCGCTAGTCCCGGCGGCGGGCGCCTTTGGCGGCGTACATCGCCTCATCGGCGCGCGCGAGGACGCGCTCGGGCGTATCGCCTTTCTCGAACGTGTAGACCCCGACAGAGGCCTGGATGCGATGCTCCACCCCCTCCAAGAGAAACGGGGTCTCGGCCAGACCGGCGGCCAGCGAGGCCGCCTTGATCTGGGCCTGCGCCCCGCTGGCCTGAGCAAGGATGACGGCGAACTCGTCGCCGCCGACACGGCCGACCACGTCTGAATCCCGCGTATGGGTTTTCAGATAGGCCGCCACATGCCGCAGCGTCGCGTCGCCGGCCGCGTGGCCATAGCCGTCGTTGATCGCCTTGAAGCCGTCGAGGTCGAAGAAGATCAGGCTGGCGTGCACGTCATACCGGTCTGCGAACGACACGATCCGGGCCAGCTCGCGCACGAAGGCGCGCCGGTTCATCGTCTCGACCAGGGGGTCGGTGTCGGCCAGCGCCTCTTGCGCCTTCAATTGCTCGCGCAGCCGGTCGCGCTCGCGGCGCAGGGTGTCGACTTCCGCCATCAGCATGCCCAGCGCCTGACGCACGCGCGGGGTGAGTTCCACTTCCGGCACGCCGAGGATCGAAATCACATCCTGCGGCGCAGCGACCGCCGAGCCGCCCGCGCTCGCCGCGGCGGCTTTCGGCCCGCGCGGCGCTCCAGCGGCGGCGACTGGCGTGCGGGGATCGATGCGCACGGGCGCGCTCCTCCAAATCCAACGCAGAGACGTTTCGGTGAGACGTGTGAGAGAATCCTAAACGCGCCGCGCTTGCGGCCAAAGCCACTTTCAGTTTACCGCCACGCTTTGTCCGCCTTCCTCGCGCCCGAGGCCCCGCGCATGACCGCTCCCGCCCCCCTTGTCGGCCTGATCATGGGCTCGACCTCCGATTGGGAGACGATGAAGGCCGCCGCCGACATCCTGACCGCGCTCACCGTGCCGTTTGAAAGCAAGGTCGTGTCGGCTCACCGCACGCCCGAGCGCATGGTGGCCTATGCCAAGGGCGCGCGGGGACGCGGCCTTAGGGTGATCATCGCCGGCGCCGGCGGGGCGGCCCATCTCCCCGGCATGGTGGCGAGCCTGACGAGCCTGCCGGTGCTGGGGGTTCCGGTGCGGTCCTCGGCGCTGGATGGCGTGGATTCGCTGCTCTCCATCGTCCAGATGCCGAAGGGCGTTCCCGTCGGCACGCTGGCCATCGGGCCGGCCGGCGCCGCCAACGCCGCGCTCCTCGCCGCCAGCATTCTGGCCCTGACCGACGCGGCGCTCGCCAGCCGCCTGGAGGCGTGGCGTGCGGCCCAGTCCGCCGCCGTGCCGGAGGAGACGCCATGAGCCTGATCCGGCCGGGCGCGACGCTTGGCATCCTCGGCGGCGGCCAGCTCGGGCGGATGCTCGCCCACGCCGCCCAGCGGCTCGGCTATGACGTGGCGATCTACGACCCGGACCCGGAAGCCCCCGCCGCCCGCACGGCGGCGTGGTCTGTCTGCATGAAATGGGACGATCTCGGGGCTATTCGGGACTTCGCCGCACGCTGTGCGGCCGTCACTTACGAGTTCGAAAACGTGCCGGCCGCGACGGCGGCTGCGGTTGAGGCCTCCGGCGTCCCGCTCCGGCCCGGCAGCGCCGTGCTCGCCATCAGCCAGGACCGGCTGGAAGAAAAGCGTTTCCTGACAGAGCGCTGCAGCATCGACGTGGCGCCCTGGCGCCCGGTGGACAGCCCCGGCGATCTGGAAGCAGCGCTCGCCGCGCTCGGCGGAACGGGCGTGCTGAAGACCCGACGGCTCGGCTATGACGGCAAGGGACAGATCCGGCTGAAACCCGGCGACGACCCCGCCCGCGCCTTCGCCGCAATCGGCGCCGTCCCGGCGATTCTGGAGGCGGTGATTCCCTTTGAGAAAGAAGTCTCCTGCATCGGCGCACGCAGCGCGGATGGAGCTATCGCTTTGTTTCCATTGTGCGAAAACCGCCATGTCGAGGGCATTCTGGCGCGAACCTACGCCCCGGCGCGCGTCAGCGAAACAGTGGAGGTGGCCGCCGCCGGCGCCATGCGGCGCGCGTTGCACGCCCTGGATTATGTCGGTGTACTGACGATCGAGTTCTTCGTGCTCGACGGGGATATCGTGCTGGGCAACGAGATCGCGCCACGCGTGCATAACTCCGGGCATTGGACGCTGGACGCCGCCGCCACCGATCAGTTCGAACAGCATGTGCGCTGCATGACCGGCCTGCCGCTCGGCGACCCGGATGGGCTGTGGCGCTGCGAGATGCGCAATCTTCTGGGCGAGCAGGCCCTGGCGATCGAGGCGCTGCTGGCTGAGCCGGAATCGCGGCTGCACCTTTACGGCAAGCGCGATCCGCGGCCGGGTCGCAAGATGGGCCACATCACGCGGCGCATTACAGTTCTGCCCGACGAGACGCCCTGATCTGTGCGTTTGACGCCTAGAGCGGGTGCTTGCCCGTGCGCATGACCGAGTCTGAGCGTTTGCGTCGCAGTCGGCTGCACTTGACCGAAGAGCGATAAAAGCGTGATGCTTCCGGGGCACGTCGGCTTGATGCAGCGTGTCTGGAGGCGGGGTCGCCTCCCCAGGAGGCGGGTGGATTATGCTGAGCAGGCCATTGTTGACGGTTCACGAAACCGCCGAGCATTTGAAGGTGAAGGAAAGCACGATCCGCGCCTGGATCCGGCAGGAAAAACTTCGCGCGATCAAGTTCGGTCGCGAGTGGCGGGTGGCCGTATCCGATCTGGAGCGGTTCCTGAACGAGAACGCAAACCGGGAAGCCGTGGACTGAAGGCGCGCGCGGCGAACTCCGCCGCGCCGATCACGCTCTCGCGACGCGCTGTCCAAGCCGGCCTGCGCACGCTATCTGGCCCATCATGGCCTATAAATCGATGCGCGAGTTTCTCGCGAAGCTCGAAGTGGAACAGAAGCTCGTGCGCGTGCGCGAGCCGGTTTCCACTGTTCTTGAAATGACAGAGATCCAGACCCGTCTGCTGGCCACGCAAGGCCCGGCGGTCCTGTTTGAACACGCGCTGCAACCCGACGGCCAGCGTGCGGAGATGCCCGCGCTCGCCAATCTGTTCGGCACGGTGGAGCGGGTCGCCATGGGCGTGACCATGGACGGCAAGGAACGCCGCACCGCCAAGGATTTGCGCGAAGTGGGCGAGCTGCTCGCCTTCCTGCGCCAGCCGGAGCCGCCGCGCGGCCTCAAGGAGGCCTTCGACCTTTTGCCGCTCGCCAAGACGGTGATGCAGATGCGCCCCGGCCGGCAAAATCGCGCGCCCTGCCAGGAGGTTGTTCTGCAGGGCGACCAGATCGACCTGTCGCGCCTGCCGATCCAGACCTGCTGGCCGGGGGAGCCTGCGCCGCTGATCACCTGGCCGCTCGTCGTCACCAAGGGGCCCAGCGAGAGCCGGCAGGACAATTACAACCTCGGCATCTATCGCATGCAGGTGCTGGGCAAGGATCGCTGCATCATGCGCTGGCTCGCCCATCGCGGCGGCGCCCAGCAATACAAGCGCTGGAAGGATACAAAGCCCGAGCCCTTGCCCGCGGCCGCCGTGATCGGGGCCGATCCGGGCACGATCCTGGCCGCCGTCACACCTGTGCCGGATACGCTGAGCGAATATCAGTTCGCGGGCCTGATGCGCGGCCGAAAGCTCGATCTTGTGCCCTGCAAGACCGTTCCGATCGAGGTGCCGGCCGAGGCCGAGATCGTGATCGAAGGCCATGTCCTGCTCGACGACTGTGCCGACGAGGGCCCCTATGGCGACCACACCGGCTACTACAATTCGGTGGAGCGCTTCCCCGTGTTCCAGGTCTCGGCGATCACCATGCGCCGAGATCCGATTTATCTGACCACCTTCACCGGCCGGCCGCCGGACGAGCCCAGCGTGCTGGGCGAGGCGCTCAACGAGGTGTTCATCCCGCTTTTGCGCCAGCAATTCCCGGAGATCGTGGACTTCTGGCTGCCCCCGGAGGGCTGCTCCTACCGGATCGCGGTCGTCAGCATGAAGAAGGCGTATCCCGGCCACGCCAAGCGCGTGCTGATGGGGGCGTGGTCGTATCTGCGCCAGTTCATGTACACCAAATGGATCATCGTCGTGGACGACGACATCGACGCGCGCGACTGGAAGGACGTGATGTGGGCGATCAGCACACGGATGGACCCCGCCCGCGACGTCACCATCATCGAGAACACCCCGATCGACTATCTCGATTTTGCGAGCCCCGAGAGCGGCCTTGGCTCCAAGATCGGCCTCGACGCCACCAACAAATGGCCGCCCGAGACCCGGCGTGAGTGGGGCGAACAGATCCGGATGGACCAGAAGGTGGTGGAAGCTGTCACGGAGAAATGGGGCCGTCTTGGCCTGCCGGGGGCAGGCGCGCCGATCTGGAAGTGAGCTGAAACGGCCCCCTTCGTCGGCTCCGCCGACACTTCCCCCGCAAGCGGGGGAAGACACCAGCACTCAGACCCCCCTATCCGCCCCCGCTACGCCCCTCGCCGGGCGTGCAGAAGGAACTCGCGGTTGCCGTCGCCGCCGGCG
>JBIIUJ010000090.1:0-10534 GCA_044340025.1 Caulobacterales bacterium | reverse complement strand
TTGCCGACGATCTCGAAATTGGCCTTGTCCATGGTGGTCTCTCCTGTCTGGTTTGCGTTGGTCCCGGCCGGGCGCGTCCGGTTCCGGGGGTCGCACTTGCGACGGGGTCAGACAGCAGCCGGACAAGGCAGGCGCGGCACGCGCCGGGTGGCGGCCAAGGGCTAGGCGCGGGCAGGAGCAAGCCGCAGGCGCAGCGACAACTCGGGCCCTTGAAGTCGAAGACTGGGCCGCCACGCCGACGGATGCAGTCTCGAAGACCCCGAAAGCGCGCTCCCCTGGCCTGGTCGCGGCTCAGGGGCCGGCCAGCGAAACAGGGAAGACGGAGGAGCATGACCATCTGGCCCAAGGCCGGATTGGATCGTCAGCGGGTAATGGCGTCAGGCAAAGATCGGGATCAGGACCGGTGGGCGGTCCTCAGACGCAGTCGCTACCCTATCGCCACCCGAGTGCGGGAAGACCCGACGCGGAGCGTCACCGCATGGAAGAGGACCGGTATCGCGAGACTGATTTCGTCGGACTGAGTGCCCGTCAAGAAGAGATGGTGCAGAGCCGTGAAACCGCGGCGGCGCTCAGCCGCCATCCGTTTACAGCGCGACGAGGACAGTGCGCGCCACCTTCTGTTTTTCCAAGAAGAGCCTGCCCCGAGTGAGCTTGGTCACTGCCCAGGCGATCTGCGAGAATGCCGGCCTTCGAGCGTTACGAAACCTCGCATAAAGAGACTTGCGCATAGAGGTTTTGCAACTTGCTCGCGCCGCGAACCCAACGCGATCATCTGCGCGCCCTTGCTGGTGAGAAGGCGGTGCTGCGTGTTCTGGACTTGCGGCCAGCAAGCATCGCCGCGACCACGATCCAGCGGGCGGTGGCCGAGCTGGCCCAGCGCAAGGCCACGCCAGCGGCCATTGCCGATACAGCCCAAGGTGGACGCGCATGGCGCATCATGCGCCCCTATCTGGAAGCACTGCCCTTCAATGGCTGAGGGGCTTGTTTGAACTCCCTTGGCCAGCCGGATACGCTTCGCCAGCGGCGGTGAGAAGCGCAGCACGAGCTTTGCCGCAACCAGCGCCCGGCCCGACCACTGGCTTGGCACCGCGGACAGATCATCGCACAAGCTGTCCATGCCCCGCGCTCACTCAGACCCTGCCGCCCTCCTCACCCGCCTTCGTCGGATAGAAGGGCAGGTCCGCGGGATTCACAAAATGCTGGAAGAGAACCGCGACTGCATGGACGTGGTCACGCAGGTGCAGGCGGCCCGCGCGGCACTGGCGAAAGTGGAAACTGATGTTCTCAAACGGCACGTGGAAAGCTGCATCGAAGCGGCCATCGCCGAAGGCGACGCGGACGCCCAGCGCAAGCTCCTGAGCGAGCTGATGGCCGCTCTGACAAAGTCGATGGACTGACCGGGATGGCCGATTGCCGTATACCCCTATACGGTATATGAGGCAGCCATGCAGCTGATGCGCGCCCTTCTCTCTGTGCTCCTTACGGCAGCCTTGGCATTCGCGCCGGTTGCCGCTGGCGCCATGGAACAGACAACGCACGCAGCGACAGCGTTGGCCAGCGCGGACGAGGCTTCGCTGTCCGATCATCCCGACGGTGCAGGCTGCATGGATGCGGCGGGAGCAGGCCAAGAAGCACCCGAGACGGATCACTGCGGCGCTTGCTGTCTCGCCCATGCAGGGGTCGTACTGCCAGCAGCGCCAGCCGTTTTTGTCTGCATAGTGGTCTGGGGCGCCGGTATCCAGCCGGAGGCAGGCCCGCCATTTGCCGTGCCTGCCCGCACCTATGGCCTGAAGCGACCACCACGAACCTGACCCATCCGTTCTACGCCCGGCTGACGCTTCGCTCCGCCGGGTCCTCAGGATTTTAGGTCAGGACACTTCGCTCATGTCAGTTCGATCAGGCCGATGCCCGTGGCGCGCCATCGCGCACGCGTCCCTTGTGGCGCTGCTGCTGGCCGCCGCCCCCATGCTGGCGCCGCGTGCCGATGCCCGCGAGCCACGCGGATCAGAGACATCGCCAGCCGCAAGCTGGAGCGGCTTGATCGAGCAGGCGATGGCACGCGGCGCGGTCGATGCTGGCGCGCTGGCGGTGCAGGCGGAAGCCCAAGGCCGCAGGACAGCGGCCAGCCTTATGATCGCAGGGCCAGTAGAGGCGCACACCGCCGCGCGGCATGACACACTGGGCTCGGACACAGGCTATCGCGAGGTCGAGGCAGGGCTTAGCGTTCAGCTCTGGCGCAATGGCGAACGGGCAGCGCTGCGGGAGGAAGCCGAGGCGCTTTCGGTGCTGGCCGGGGCACAGCTCGATGTTGCCCGGCTGCATGTGGCAGGCGATGTGCGCGCGGCCTGGTGGTCGCTTGCGGCGGCATCGGCCGATGCGAGTGTGGCGGTCGAGCAGATCGTCCTTGCCCGCGACCTCGTGGCCTCAACCACCCGCCTTGTGGAGGCCGGCGAACAGGCCCGGCTGGACCTCCTGCAGGCGCAGGCTGCGCTTGCGGAGGCCGAAGCCGTATCATCGCTGGCGCTGGGTCGCGTGGCGCAGGCGCGCGCCCAGCTTGCCGGATTGATCGGCGCGATCCCTGCAGCGCTCCCTTCAGAACAGCCCGGCGCGCTGCCGGTGGAGCAGCATCCGCGCGTGCGCGCTGCTCTGGCCGAAGCCAGCCAGCGCTTGCGGCAGGCGCGCCTTGCACGTGTGCAGAGCGGACCAGGCTGGCGCGTCGGCCTGGATGTCCGCTCCGAGCGTGACGCCCGCGGCGCCGAAATGCGGACGTCGACGGGCGTCCGAGTGAGCCGACCGCTGGGCCGCGATCCATCCGCAAGCGCCGTCGCCGCCGGGCTGGATGCTCAAGCGAATGGCGCGCGCAGGCAAGCCGACGCCGCGAGGCTCGCGGTGGAGGCCGCCCAGGCCGAAGCGGCTGCGGCGCTGAGCGCCGCGCGCGCCACGCTGGTGGCGGCCATTGCACGGCGCGCGGCCGCTGCAGAGGCGCTAGCCCTCACCGAACGCGGATGGCGCCAGGGCGAGCTTTCGTTTCTCGAGCTGATCCGCGCCCGCACAGCCGCCGCCGAGGCGGGACGCGGCGCAGCCGTGGCCCGAGTCGCGGTCGATGCGGCCATTTCAAGCTTCAATCAGGCCCAGGGCCTGCTCCCCCAGGATACTGCACGATGAAATTCTCCCCATTCCTGAAACAGGCGATCGGCGCGGGCGCTCTGTTCGCGCTTGCGCTCACAGCGGCGGAGCCTGCGTCGGCTGGCCCGGGCCATGATCATGGCGAAGAAGCCGCCCCGCCTGCTGCAGCCGGCCCATCCCTGCCGCGCTTCGAGACAAGTTCGGACCGTTTCGAGATCGTCGGGCGCATCGAAGGCGAACAGCTGCGCCTGTGGGTCGATGACTGGGCGACCACTGCGCCGGTGACACGAGCAACTCTTGAAATCACGCTCGGCGCGCGAAAGCTGGCCGTGATGGCGCGTCCGGATGGAACCTATGTCGCGCTATTTCCCGATCATGACACTCCGGGAACCTACCCGCTTGCGATTGCGATCCGGGGAGCAGGCGCCCCCGCCCTTTTGGGCGCCTCACTCGTTATCGACGAGGAGCATCTCCACGAGAGCGAGACCGGCGTTCCGCTGGCGCTGTTGCTGGGCGGCGGGGCCCTGCTGCTGATTGCGGCGGGCGGCGGGTTATGGCTCTTGCGTCGCAGGCGGGCGGCGGCTCTGACCGCTTTGGCGCTGCTGGCAAGCGGGTCGATCTTGACCACCGGCGTGCCCGAACCGGCGCGCGCCGGCCCCGGGCATGATCATGGCGAGGAGGCGGCGGCGCCAGCTGGCGCGTCGCCCGATCAGGCGGTCCGTCTGGCCGATGGCGACCTTGCCGCGCCCAAGCCGATGCAACGGCTGATTGGCTTGCGCACAATGGTGACGCGTGGATCAGCCGAAGCTGGCGCTCTGGCGCTGACAGGCGTCGTCATCGCCGATCCGAATGGCCTCGGCGTCGTGCAGCCAAGCACCGCCGGACGGATTTCGGGCCGCCTGCCGGCTCTCGGCGAGCGCGTGAGCGCAGGCCAGTTGCTGGCGGTGATCACGCCGGCGCTGGACGCGGATGTGTCGCTGACGACCGCACGCGGAGCAGCCGAAAGCGCGCTTGCCGAAGCCCAGCTTGCGGCCGGCCCCGGCGGATTGGCCGCTGAAGCGGCAGAGCTTGCCCAGGCGGAGAGCCGGCTTACCCGGCTGGTCGGCTTGGAAGGCGTCGTGCCCGACCGGGCGATCGCAGAGGCCCGAACCGAAGTGGTCGCGGCGCGCGCGCGCCTGTCTCTGGCGCGTTCGCAGGCGGCCGCCCGCCTGTCGACCGCGCGCAGCGAAGCCGCGCGACTACGCCGGGCGGGGTCTGGCGCCGAGACTTTACGCGCGCCCGTCTCCGGCGTGATCAGCACTGTTGCAGCCGCGCAGGGCCAGGTAGTGAGCCCGGGCGAGACCGTCTTCACCATCGTCAACCCGGCCCGCTTGCTCGTGGAGGCGCGCGCGCCTGCCGGCGCGGTCGCAGTCGTGGCGCAGGCTGCGTCGGGCCGCACCGCCGATGGGCGCAGTCTGACCCTCGCGCGCCAGGGCGAAGGCCTGTCGATGGTGGATGGCGCGGCGCCCTTGCGCTTCCGCGTCACCCAATCCGACCCTCTGCGCGTTGGCGAGCCGGTCACTGTGTTCGCAGCGCGCGGCCAGACGGCCCCGGGGATCGCGATCCCCCGCGACGCGGTCACGCGCGGGGCGAACGGCCAGGCCGTGGTTTTCGTGAAGCAGAGCGCCGAGCGCTTCGCCGCCACGTCTGTCACCGTCGTCGACCTTGATGCAACGCGCGTGCTGGTCACAAACGGCCTGTCGCCGGGCGCGCGGGTGGCGACGACGGGCGCGGCGCTGTTGGCTCAGGTGCGTTGATGTTCGATCTCCTCGTCTCCACCTCGCTGCGCAACCGGGTGCCGGTGCTGTTCGCATCGCTCGCGCTCGTGGTTTTCGGCGTGCTCGCCACGCTGCGCCTGCCGGTCGATGTGCTGCCCGACCTTAACCGCCCAACCGTGACCATCATGACCGAAGCCGGCGGCATGGCCCCGCCCGAGGTCGAGGCGCAAATCACCCAGCCGCTGGAAAACGCCATGAGCGGCATTCCCGGCGTTTCGCGCGTGCGCTCGGTCACCGGCGTCGGCCTCTCGATGGTCTATGTCGAGTTCGGCTGGGACGCGGAGATTTTCCGCGCCCGCCAGCAGGTGTCGGAACGGCTGGCGCTCGCCCGTGAGGCGATGGCCGACGTGGATCACGCGCCGCAGATGGGGCCCGTGACCTCGATCATGGGCGAGATCATGCTCGTCGCCATTCCGTTCGGCGACGCCGATCCGATGGCCGCGCGCGAGGTGGCGGACTTCGAGATCCGACCGCGGCTTCTCACCATCCCGGGCGTCGCGCAGGTGATCCCGATCGGCGGGCAGGTGCGCCAGTTCCGCATTGCGCCCGACGCCGCGCGGATGGCCCAGAATGGCGTGACACTGGATGCGATCGAGCGCGCTGCTTCCGGGTTTGCGGCCAACGCCGGCGGCGGCTTCATCGATCAGGCCGGGCGCGAATTCGTGGTGCGCGCCCTTTCGCGTACGACGCGCGCTGAGGATCTGGCCTCGATCCCGGTTGAAATGCGCTCAGGCGGCCTGGTGCGGCTCGATCAGGTCGCGTCCGTGGAGTTCGCCCCGCGCTTCCGGCGCGGAGACGCGGGCTTCGCAGGCAAGCCCGCCGTGATCATCGGCATCCAGAAACAGCCCGGCGCCGACACCGTCCGCGTCACGCAGGCCGTGGAGGCGGCGCTTGGCGAACTCAACGCCGCCCTGCCTGAAGGCGTGGCCGCCACGCAGGTGCAGATGCGCCAGGCCGATTTCATCGAGGCCTCGGTCGGCACGCTGTGCAAGGTGATCATCGAGGCTGCCATTGTCGTGGCGGTGATCCTGTTCCTGTTCCTGCTGAACGTGCGCACCACGGCGATCAGCCTGGCGGCGCTGCCGATGTCGATCCTGATCACTGCGCTGGTGTTTTCGGCGTTTGGCCTGTCCATCAACACGATGACGCTGGGCGGGCTCGCCATCGCGGTCGGCGAACTGGTCGACGACGCCGTAGTGGGGGTGGAGAACGTCTATCGCCGTCTGAAGGAGAACCGCGCGCGACCCGATCCCCTGCCGGTTCTTGGCGTGATCGCGCGCGCCACGGGCGAGGTCCGGTCGGGCATCGTCTACGCGACGATGATCATCATCCTGGTGTTTCTGCCGCTGTTCTTCCTGACGGGGATCGAAGGCCGTCTCTTCCAGCCGCTGGGCGTTGCTTATGTCGTGTCGATTCTCGCCAGCCTTCTGGTTTCGATCACCCTGACGCCGGTGCTGTGCGCCTACCTCCTGCCGAAGCTGGCCGCGCTGCAGGTGGACAAGGACAGCTGGATGGTGTCCCGGCTGAAGGCCGCAAATCACGGCATCCTCGAGTGGGGCTTCAAGCGGGTGAGAGCGGTCCTTGCCGCAGCCGCGATCGCAGGGGTGCTCGCCGTGGGCGGGGCGTTGATGCTGCCGCGCGCCTTTTTGCCCGCGTTCAACGAAAGCACGCTGCTAGTGGGCCTGTCGCTTCAGCCGGGCGTGAGCCTTGCCGACAGCGCCCGGATCGGCGCCCAGGCCGAACGGCTGATTGCTGGCGTGGAGGGCGTCGAGAGCGTCAGCCGCCGCACCGGACGGGCCGAGCTGGACGAACATGCCGAGGGGGTACACGCCAACGAGCTGGACGTGCGGCTGGCGCCTGGCCTGTCGGCCAAAGAGCGCGATGAGGTCTCGGCGGACATCCGCGCGGTGCTGGCGCCCTTGCCGGCCAGTGTGGGCGTCGGCGGCCCGCTCGCCCACCGGATCGATCACATGCTCTCGGGCGTGACATCGCCCATCGCCGTGAAGGTCTTTGGTGAGGACATGGACGCGGCGCGGCGCAGCGCCGAGGCGCTGCAGGCGCGCATGGCCGCAATCGATGGCCTGGTTGATGTTCGCGTCGAGCGGATCGTGCGGGTTCCGCAGCTCGAAGTCGTCGTCGATTACCAGCGAGCCGCCCTTTATGGCGCCAATCCCGCCGATGTGGTCCGCACGGTCGAAGCCCTGTCGGGCGGGCGCATCGTCTCCACCATCGTCGATGGGGTGCGCCGGTTCGACGTTGTGATCCGCCTGCCCGACGAGGCGCGCACCACCCAGGCCCTCACCACTCTAGTGATCGAAACGCCGCGCGGGGCGATCCCGCTCTCACAAATCGCCAGCGTGCAGGAGACGGACGGACCCAACCAGATCAGCCGCGAGAACGGCAAGCGTCGCATCGTGGTGCAGGCCAATCTCGCGGCGGGCGCAAACCTTTCGGCCATCACCGCCGATATCCGCGCGGCCATGGCCGACGTTCCTGCTCCACCGGGCGGCTTCTACGCGCTCGAGGGCCAGTTCGAGGCGCAGGCCGAAGCCACCGCGACCATCGGCGGCCTGACGCTTGTGTCCTTCGCGCTGATCTTTGCGCTTCTCTACAGCCGCTACCGCTCGGTGGCGCTGGCGCTGATCGTCATGGGCGGCGTGCCGATGGCGCTGATCGGCTCGGTGATCGCGCTCTGGGCGTTCGGGTTGCCTCTCTCGGTGGCGAGCCTTGTCGGCTTCGTCACGCTCACCGGGATCGCGGCGCGCAACGGCATCCTCAAGATCAGTCACTATCTCAACCTCGCGGTCCATGAGGGCGAGACGTTCGGCGATGCTCTGATCATCCGGGGGACGCTGGAGCGTCTGACGCCAGTGCTGATGACGGCGCTGTCGGCGGGGCTGGCGCTCATTCCGTTAATCCTGGGCGCGGGCGAACCCGGCAAGGAGATCCTGCATCCGGTCGCAGTGACCATCTTCGGTGGGCTGATCTCCGCTACGCTGCTCGATGCGCTGGTGACACCGATCCTGTTCAAGCTGTTCGGGCGCGCCCCGCTTCAGCAGCTCATCACCGCCCGCGACGAGGGCCAGCTCAAGGAGGCGTTCTGATGAAGACCATGATCAAACTGACAGCTGGCGTGGCGGCTCTGGCCCTGCTGGCGGCGTGTGGCGGCGGGGGCGAACCTGCGCAGAAGTCCGAAGCGCCGGCCGCGGCGGCTGGGGCATCTGGCGGAGCGGTTGCAGGCAAGCCTGCCCTCGCGGTGGCCGCTGCGGGAACGCCCGCACCCGGCCAGCCTGTCGCGCTCACGCTCACGCTCACCGACGCCAACGGCAAGCCTCTCGGCCCGGACGCCATTGCCACGACCCACGAGCACAAGGTGCATGTGATGATCGTGGACAGCGCGCTCGAGGACTACACCCATGCCCACGCCGAACCAGGCGCCGCCCCGGGGCAGTGGACGGTGAGCTTCACTCCCCGCTTCCCCCGCGATTACCGTGTCTGGACCGACTTCAAGCTGGCCGATGGCGGGCATGGCGATGCGCATGGGGAAAGCGATGGGCACGCCCATGACCACAGCGGCGAGGGTGCCCATGATCATGGACTGACGCCTTCGGCCGTTTTGGCGGTCGGAACAGAGGCCGGCCCGCCCGTTGCCGCTGCGCCAGCCTTGTCGGTCACCGCTGACGGATACGCCTTCACGCTGTCTATCGGCGGCGCGCTCACCGCCGATGCCCATGTGCCTGCCACGCTGACGGTGGCCGACGCCTCCGGCGCGCCCGTTGCCGCGCTCGAGCCTTTGATGGGCGCTTACGCTCATCTCGTGGGCTTTTCCGCCGATGGCGCCAGCATGCTCCACGGCCACCCCGAAGGCGCGGAGCCTGCTTCCGCCGATGCGCGCGGCGGACCGGCGTTGACGTTCGACCTCCACCCCGCCGTCGCCGGCCCGACACGCGTGTTCGTGCAGGTCAAGATTGGCGGCAAGGTGATCACCGCCCCGTTCACGCTGGTCGTTGGGTGACCGCAACAGCGCACGAGCCCTGGAAAAGGAACGCGTGATGGACCATCGCCATGGCGCCCACCAGCATGAAGGCCACGCCCACGGCCATGGGCACGCGCATGCCCATGCGCCCGCGTCCCACCACCGGGCGTTCGCGCTGGGCGTCGGGCTCAACATCAGTTTCGTCCTGCTCGAACTCGGCGTCGGCCTGTGGATCAATTCCCTCGCGCTGATCGCCGACGCCGGCCACAACGCCACCGATGTTCTGGGAATGCTGCTGGCATGGGGCGCAACCGCTCTTGGCCGGATGGCGCCGCGGGGACGGTTCACTTTCGGCTTCGGACAGGCCTCGATCCTTGCTTCACTGGCCAACGCGTTGCTGATTCTGCTGGCCGCCGGGGTGATCGGATGGGAGGCCATCCGCCGGTTCGCCAGTTCGCATCCCCCTGACGGGACTTTGGTGATGGCCGTCGCTGCGATGGGGGTCGCGATCAATTTCGGCACCGCCTGGCTTTTCGCCCGCGGCCGTAAGAGCGACCTCAATATCGAGGGCGCGTTTCTGCATATGCTCTGGGATGGCCTCCTCTCGCTGTCCGTGATCGCCGCCGGCGCGGTAATCCTGCTGACCGGTCAGGCGTGGATCGATCCGGCGATCAGCCTTGTAGTGGTCGCCGTCATGGTGGCGGGCACCTGGCCCCTGCTCGTCGCCTCATCGGCCATGTCGCTGGGCGCCAGTCCCGCCAGCATAGATTTGGCGGCTATGCGCGCCAGCTTGCTGGCGACGCCGGGTGTGACATCCGTTCATGACCTGCACATCTGGCCGCTGTCGACTACGCAGACAGCGCTGTCGGCACACCTTGTCATGCCCGGTGGCCATCCGGGTGACAGGGTGCTTGCAGACCTGGCGGATGCGATGCGGCACGACTTCGGGTTGGGACACGCCACACTCCAGATCGAACTTGGAGACGGCGCGCCTTGCAGCCAGCACAGCCATGGCGGGCGTTGAGGCACGGCTGCCGTGCAAACCGGAGAGCTCTGCCAAACCGTAACTGATCACGACTCCCCCGAACCCATCCACCCCAGCACATAGTCCGCCGCAGCCTGCGCCTTGCCGGCGGCGGTCAGGAACGCGGACGGGTTGTCGCTCAGCGCCTTCAGCCAGCCATCGATGTAAGCGGCGTGGTCCTCGATGTGGTCGGCGGGCAAACCGATGGTTGCCCCGATGAAGGCGGCAGACAGCTCTGCCACCAGCTCTTCGAGCGCATAGGCCGGATCACCGAAGCGGGTCTGGCCGAAGTCGCGGTCAAGGCGCGTGGGGTGTCGGGTCCAGTGGGACAGCTCATGGGCGAGCGTGGCCCAGAACTGGGTTGGATCTGCGAACGCAGCCTTGGGCGGCATCTGGATCATGTCCGCAGCCGGCGCGTAGTACGCCCGCGGACCGCCCTCGCGCACCAGCGCGGGGACTCGGGCGAACAGCCCGGTAAAGCGGGCGTCCTCGCCCTCGCTCACGGGCGCGACCGGCGCGGGCTCGGGTACATGGAAGTGCGGCGGCAGGCCGTCGATCTGCTCGGCGTTGAAGACGGTGTAGCCGCGCAGG
>JBIIUJ010000009.1:0-35650 GCA_044340025.1 Caulobacterales bacterium | reverse complement strand
CCTCCAGCCGCCGCTTCACGATGTCGAGCGCGATCATCTTGTTGATCGTGAAATGCCGGCCCGTCGCGCGCAGAAACTCGAGGTAATCGAGCCGGTCGAGCCAGTCGGCGTTGTTGACCATGCGCGCGTCGGTCCGCCCGTCGCCGAAGGCGAGAAAAGGGACGAAGGCGCGTTTGATCCCCGCCAGATTGGCCGCAATCGTCTCGTCAGACAAAAGCGGTCGCTCGCTCTCGCGAAAGCTTGGGTCGCCCACCTTGGTGGTGCCGCCGCCCATCAGCGCGATGGGCCGGCCGCCCGTTTGCTGCAGCACGCGCAGGATCATGATCTGCTGCAGGTGGCCTGCATGGAGGCTGGGGGCGGTGGCGTCGAAGCCGATGTAGCCTGCCAGCGGCTTGCCCCCGCGCTCGCTCTCCAGAGCGGCCGCGTCCAGCCCTTCGAGGTCGGTCGCCTGATAGAAGTAGCCGCGCTCCACCATCGTCTGGACGAACGCCGATCTGTGGGTCATGGCCGCCTCCTGCTTCTGGTGGGGGAACGAAAGGCCGCGCGCTTAGCATGGGCGGCGCACGCGCGCCAATTGGCGAAGTGGCATGCCTGCGTTGTATAGGCGCGTCATGCTCCAACTTAATTCCCTCAAGGGCGCTTAGTGATGAAATTCGCACAGGAAAAACTCGGACGCCTTGACCGGCCGGACGCTTCCCTTGAGACGCTCGCTGCCCTTGCGCAGCAAGAGGGCGTTCGCAATGTCGGCCTGCTCTTACAGGCGCTTCGGTCGGAACCGACGCCCTTTCAGGCGGCGGGCGAACTCATGCTTGGACTGTGGGTGGGCGACGAGTTGGCGGGAGTGGGCGGGCGGTCGTGGTGTCCGACTGTAGCTGGCGCGTTGCGCGTGCGGCGCTTCTATGTCGCGCCCGCGCATCGCCGCACTGGAATCGGGCGTCGGCTGGCCCTTGCGACACTCGACGATGCCGGCGCCTGGTGTTCGCTCGTAAGCTGCAACGCAGGGGCATCGCCACAGGCCGCCCCATTCTGGGAGTCGTTGGGATTCGTCCGCAGCTCGGTCGAGGGGGTCACGCATACGCTGAGGATCGACGCCGCTGAGGCCGACGGTGTCTGCCCCAAGGTAGAGGCTGCGCCTGACCCTGGTTCAATTATGTCTTGCATGAAAGACCGCTCATGACCGCGCCTCCCTGGACCCTTGGCCTGATGACAGGCACCGCGCTCGACGGGTTCATCGACGCCGCCCTGATCCGGACCGACGGGCGCGAGGTGGCCGAGCTTGGCCCCTATCGGCTTCATCCCTACGACGCCGCCATGCGCGCACGGCTGGCTGGCGCAGTGGAGGCGGCGCGCGCCTGGGACTTCAACGGCCCGGAGCCGGAGGCCGTCACCGCGCCAGAGCGCGCCTATACCGAAGCCCATGCCGAAGCGGTGGCCGCGCTTCTGGATGAGGCGAACCTGAAGCCGAAGGATGTGGCGGTTCTGGGCTTCCATGGCCTGACGGTGCTGCATCGCCCGGCCCAGCGCCGCACCCGCCAGATCGGAGACGCCGCCCTGCTGGCCCAACTGACGGGCGTGGACTGCGCCTGCGACTTCCGGATCGCCGATGTGGAGGCGGGAGGGCAGGGTGCGCCGCTGGCGCCGCTCTATCATGCCGCCTTGCTGCGTTTTTCCAGGGTCGCTGCGCCAGCGGCGGTCCTGAACCTCGGCGGGGTCGCCAATCTCACCTGGTGGGGTGGCGGCGAAGAGGTGGCGGCCTTCGACACTGGCCCCGCCAACGGCCCGGTCAACGAGTGGGTGGAGGCCCACGGGCGCGGGACGTTCGATCGCGATGGCGCGCTTGCCGCCGCCGGCGTGGTGCATGAAAGCCTGCTGCTCGGCTGGCTCGACAATCCCTACTTCGACGCGCCCTATCCGAAATCGCTCGACCGATATGATTTTCCAGCGGACTTGGCCCGCGGGCTTGGCCTGGAAGACGGCGCCGCCACCCTCACGGCTTTTTCCGCCGCCGCCGTCGGCCTGGGCCTCGATCTCTTCGCGCGCGATACAGACACCTTGATCGCCTGCGGCGGCGGGCGAAAGAACCCGGTGCTGATGGCTGCGCTCGCCGACCGGACGGGCGCGCAGGTGCTGCCGGCCGAAGCGGTCGGCTGGCGTGGCGACGCGATCGAGGCGGAGGCCTTCGCCTTTCTGGCGATGCGCGTGCGCGAGGGGCTGGCGCTGAGCCTGCCCTCCACCACAGGCGCAGCTGCACCCCTGACCGGCGGACGCATCGCGCGGGCTTGACCGGGCGGCGCGCGGGGCGCACTTGGCGCGCCCTTCCAGGAGCTTTGCCCGCGCCATGCCGCCGACAGCCGCCCTCTCGCCGGGCCAGAGCACCCGCCGCGCTGCGGTGGAGGCGTTGGCGCGCGTGTTCGAGCAGGGGCGCACCATTGAACAGGCGCTGGCCGAGACCCAGAGCTTTGCCGGGCTGAGCGCACGCGACCGGGGCTTTGCCTATGCGATCGTGCTGGCGGCGGCGCGCGCCCACGGCCCGATCGAGGCGCGTCTCGCCCGCCACATCACCCGGCCGTTGCCGGCGCAGGCAGGAGCAGCCCGCGCCATCCTGCGCACGGGAGCGGCCCAGATCCTTGATCTTGGGACGCCAGCGCATGCGGCTGTGTATGAATCGGTCGCTCTGGCGCGCGCGCTCAAGGAAGCTGCGCCTTTCGCCAATCTGATCAATGCGGTGCTGCGCCGGATCGCGGAGGAGCCGCCCGGCGCGCTGGCGGGCGAGCCTGATCGCGGGTTCGTCGCTCCCTGGCTCTGGACCCGCTGGCGCGCAGCCTATGGAGAAGCGCGCGCCGACGCCATCGCCGGCGCAGCCCGCGCCCCCGCGCCGCTGGATCTCACCGTAAAGGCCGATCCCGACGGCTGGGCGGCCCGGCTGGGCGGCATGACGGTTGGGCCATCGACCGTGCGGCTGCCAGCCGGACAAAGCGTTGAGGCCCTCGAGGGCTTCGCGACCGGGGAATGGTGGGTGCAGGATCTCGCCGCCAGCCTGCCGGTGCTGCTGCTGGCGACGCGGCCTGGCGAGGCCGTAGCCGATCTGTGCGCCGCGCCCGGCGGCAAGACGATGCAGCTGTGCGCCACCGGCGCTGATGTGACAGCGGTGGATCGCACCCCGGGGCGGGTGAAGCTCGTTGCAGAAAACCTTGCGCGCACAGGACTTTCCGCCACGCTCGTCACAGAAGACGTCGAGCGGTGGAATCCGGATGCGCGCTTCGACGCCATCCTGCTGGATGCGCCCTGCAGCGCCACAGGCACGTTCCGCCGCCACCCCGAAGGCGCCTGGATCAAGCAATCTTCCGATATTCCAGCGCTCGCCGCGCTTCAGCGTCGGCTGATCTCGGCGGCGGCGCGCCTGCTGAAGCCGGGCGGGCGGCTGGTCTATGCGGTCTGTTCGCTCGAGCCAGAGGAGGGTCCGGCGCAGGCTGCCTGGATCGCCCAGGATCTGGGGCTGGCGCGCGCGCCCTTTTCCGCTGGCGCCCTGCCGGGGCTGGAGGAAGCCATCAACGCCAAGGGCGAGCTGCGCACCTTGCCCTCCATGCGGGCCGAGAGCGGCGGCATGGACGGCTTCTTTGCCGCCGCCTTCGTGAAATCTAAGTGAGAAAGCGTTTTCCGCCAGAGGGTTCAGCCAGCGTTCAGGCGGGCGCCTGCTTGTATGCGGCTACCGATCACGGAGCTTTCAGGGGATGCACATGCGCAAGATTGCGGCTTCAACCATTCTGGCCTTCTCGGCGCTGGGGCTTTCGGCCTGCGCGACCGGCATGGGCGCCAATGATTACGAGCGCGGCCAGATCGGTCAGGTCAGCCGCGTGGACGAGGGCGTGGTGCTGGCCAGCCGCGCCATCCGGATCGAGGCGAACGCCCCTGTGGTGGGCGGCACGGCGGGAACCGTCGTTGGCGGCGTGCTGGGCAGCCAGGTCGGCGGCGGCGACGAGGAACGCGCCGCAATGGGCGTGATCGGCGCCGTGGTCGGCGGGGTCGCCGGCGCAGCGATCGACCGCGCCGGCAACACCCGCCCGGGCTTTGCCTATACGGTGAGGCTGCAGAAGACCAATGAGGTCGTCACCATCACCCAGGGCGGCGACGTGCCGATCGCCAACGGCACGCCGGTCTTCATCGAATATGGCGCGCGCGTCCGGGTGATTCCGCAAAACGCGTCAATTGCAGCGCGCTGAGGCGGTCGGCTTGCGCGGGCAGGAAGCGGCTGCTACCGCCCGCGCGCCATGACCGAGGTCATTATCGCCCCATCCATCCTTTCGGCGGACTTTGCCCGCCTGGGCGAGGAGGTGCGCGCAATCGACGCGGCCGGGGCCGACTGGATCCATGTCGATGTGATGGACGGCCACTTCGTGCCGAACATCACGATCGGCCCCGGCGTGGTGAAAGCGCTGCGCCCGCACACCGCCAAGCCGTTCGATGTGCATCTGATGATCAGCCCGGTCGATTCCTACGTCCAGGCCTTCGCAGAAGCCGGCGCCGACTGGATCAGTTTTCACCCCGAAGCCGGCCCGCACCCCCATCGCACGATTCAATCGATAAAGGGGGCAGGCGCCAAAGCGGGAATCGTCCTTAATCCCGCCACACCAATCAGCTTTCTCGGTCACCTGTGGGACGACATCGATTTGATCCTGGTCATGAGCGTGAACCCCGGCTTCGGCGGGCAAGCGTTTATTGCGTCGCAGCTGCGCAAGGTGGAGACCTTGCGCGGCGCGATCGACCGCGTCGGTCGCCCGATCCTTCTGGAAGTGGACGGCGGCGTGACGGCGCAAACAGCGCGTCAATGCCGCGATGCTGGCGCCACGGCGCTCGTGGCGGGCACAGCGGTGTTTCGGGGCGGGCCGGATGCTTACGGGGCCAATATCGCGGCCCTGAGAGCCTGATCGTGACGCAATCTGCGCTCGGCGATGGGACGCGCGCCGGGATTGCGACGGGTTGGCCTGTTTCCACCGTTGAAATCGATGCGCATGCTGGCGTCCGCGCACACCGGAGCGTAAGGAGTTGCTGCCTTATTCTCGCGACAGGCGAAAATCGTCGGGCGCGAGGCCGCGCAGAGGGCCGCTTCGCTGAGGCCAGAGGGGACTTGAATGGGTGAGACTCTGCGCCGGGCCGGTCGTGTAGGGTTGCTCTGTTTCACCTACGACGGATTCGCCTTCGCGCTTGCGTTGTATGGGGCTTCTCTGGCGCTGGGATATCAGCCGGCGGGCGGCTCGTTCTGGGGTGAGGCGGCGCTGGCTGCGGCCTGTTTCGGCGGGGCGGCGGCGGCGGCCATGGTCGCCTTCGGGCTGCATCGCCGGGTCTGGCGCTTCGTGACCGTGCAGGACGCCTTCCAGATCGCGCAGGCGACGCTTCTGGCGACGCTGCTGTTCCTGTCGCTGTCGTTTCTGACCGGCTGGTTCGAATCTCTGCCCCGCGGAGCGCCGTTCGTGGGCGCTCTGCTTGGCTTTGCGGCCGTGACGATTGCGCGGCTGGCCCGTCGCTGGACCATCGACGGCGATTTCCATGCCGCCTGGCGGGCCGCCTGGCGGGTGTTTCCCTCCGACGATCCGCCAGCGGTGATAATTGGCCCGTCCGAAGGCGTGGCGCAGGGGCTCGATGCGGTGCTTCGGCGCAAGGGGCGGCTTGGCTATCGGCCAATGGCCATCATCGACGTCAGCGGCGCGGTGGTGGGCCGTTCGATCAGCGGCGTGCCGGTCGTGGGCGGGCTTGCCGAGCTGCCGGCGGCGCTGAAGGCGGCCGAAACCGCTCGCGGCAAGGCCGAAGGGCCGGTTCGGCTGATCTTCACCACCGACTTTCAGGACCGCACCCAGGTGACCGAGGCGCTGGCCGCCGCGGGACAGGCCAAGGCGATCGTCAGCCGGTTTCGCGCCAAGCCCAACGGCGAGACGACCCAACCTGTCGATCCCGCAGACCTTTTGCCGCGCACCGCGCATGTTCCCAATGAGGCCGCCGCGCGCGCGCTGATCACCGGCAAGCGGGTGCTTGTCACCGGAGCCGGCGGCACCATCGGCGGGGAGATCGTGCGCCAGGTCGCCGAGCTTGGGCCCGCCAAGCTGATCCTGTTCGAGGCGAGCGAGTTCAACCTCTATTCCATCAATCTGGAGCTTGCAGAACGCGGCCGCCCGCTGGCGGTGTCCGCGCTGCTGGGCGACATCCGCGATCCGGCCCGGGTGGAGGAGATCTTCGCCGCCGAGCGGCCGGAGATCGTGTTCCACGCCGCAGCGCTGAAGCATGTGCCGCTGATGGAAGAGAACCCGGCCGAGGCCATTCTCACCAATGTCGTCGGCACCCGCGTGGTGGCCGATGCGGCCGCCAGCCACGGCGCCGAAGCCTTCGTGCTCATCTCCACCGACAAGGCGGTCAACCCGTCGAATGTGATGGGGCGCACCAAACGGGTGGCCGAGCTCTATGTTCAGGCGCTGGCCAAGGCCTATCCCGGCCAGCGGTTCGAGACCGTTCGGTTTGGCAATGTGCTGGGCTCGGCAGGGTCTGTCGTGCCGCTGTTCGAGCGCCAGATTTCACGCGGCGGGCCGGTGACGATCACCCACCGCGACATGACGCGCTATTTCATGACCGTGCAGGAGGCCGCCAGCCTCGTGATCCAGGCCGCTGCCTTGCCGCCGCCGGAACAGGGGCTCGCCAGTTCGGTCTATGTGCTCGACATGGGCGAACCGGTCTCCATCATGGAGCTGGCGCGCCAGATGATCCGGATGAAGGGCTTCGAGCCGGACCGCGACGTGAAGATCAAGGTGACGGGGCTGCGACCGGGCGAGAAGATCACCGAGGAGATCTTCTATCCCGAAGAGGCGGTTCGCCGGTCGTCGCAGTCGGGCGTGCTGATCGCGGATGCGGCCATGGCCCCGCTTTCAGTGATCGGCCCGCAGATCGAGGCGGTGATGCGCCTCGCCGTTCAGCGCGACCGCCCGGCGATGCTGGCCTTGCTGGAAGAGATTGCGGCGCTGCGTCCCGGCCGCTCGGCCCGCCCGGCGCTGCGCCCTGTGGAAGCCGTGGCGCCGGCCGACAAGCGCCACGAAGCGGCTTGAGGCGGACCACGCCCCGAGGCTTCCGGCTCGGTATTTGAATGATGCAAATTCGATCCGCTGAACCAGGCGACGCAGAGGCTATCGCCTCGATCATTCTGCCAACCATACGAGCCGGGGAGACTTACACGCTTGATCGGGAGATCAGCAAAGCAGACGCGCTCGCCTATTGGTTCGGAGAAGACAAGGAGACGTACGTCGCAGAGGAAAGCGGCGTCGTTCTTGGAACTTACTATATGCGCGCCAATCAGCCGGGCGGTGGTCGCCACGTCTGCAATTGCGGATACATGACCGCTTCCGCAGCCACCGGAAGAGGCGTTGCGCGCCTCATGTGCGAGCACTCTTTGGCGCGCGCGCGCATGCGCGGTTACCGGGCGATGCAGTTCAACTTCGTCGTCAGCACCAATGAGCGTGCAGTGCGCCTATGGCGGTCGCTCGGCTTCGAGATCGTAGGCGTCCTGCCCGGTGCGTTTCTGCACCCCGCCCATGGTTTTGTCGATGCGCTGGTTATGTATCGAACGCTATGAAGAACACTCACCCTGTTGGTGTGAATACCCGCTAGCGGATCGAACCTGACCTTTAGCCGCCACCTCTAAAGCCTTGCGCCGTCAACACCCTGAATCGCCGGCGCATTCAGGTCGATGGAAGGTGCGCGGCGCAGGTCTGTCGACGCTATCTCAACGCCGTCTCGACCTTTGCCATCATTGAACGCCTGGCAAATACATACTCAACAGAAGCAATGGGCGATGGCGTGCTTATCGGAAGGATAATCAGTCCCGCTCGCGCGTGATCAGGACCGGCATGGACGCGTCGGCGGCGCCGCTGATCTGAAGCACATGCTGGCCTGCCCGGAGCTGAAACGTCACCATCTTGCGGATGCTGCTGCAGGCGGGGCCCCGGCCATGGCTGCTGGAGGCCACGAAGCGGCCTTGCCCCGCCCCTTCAACGGGTGCGACGTCGATCCAGGCGCGATGGCCAAGGGCAACCCGATAGGCGCCGGCTTCGGGCGCAACGAACCGAAATGCTCCAGCAAGGGTTCCCGGCTCGGGCGACCGCTCAGGCGCCACGGGCAGCTGCGCTATCGGGATCGGCGTCAGGGTCGCCGTGCCGGCCTCGCCCAATTGCAGGACGCTTCCGGCAAGGGCACGCGCCTTGGTGCGCCAGCTGGCAAGCTCTTGCGGCAAGTCGGCGTCGATAGCCACGCACGCCGGAACCGCGGGTGCGGGCTGGGCGTTGCTGACCGCGCCAGGCAAAGCCAGCGCCGCAAGCGCGGCGGATCCGATAAGTCTGAGCGGGCGCATGCTCGTCAGTTTCCTTGCAGCAGGGCGGGATGATCGCTTCGCGTCCTGTTTGCGATGTGCGAAGCGGGCTGACAAGACTGGCCTGCTCGCTTAACAGCAGGGGCGTCCCTCCGCTCTTGCTTGCTGTTGCGCCCCGCACCGGGGCGCAGGCCTGGAACCTCTGCAATGTCTGATCTCCGCCCTGTTCGGCGCGCGCTGCTTTCGGTTTCCGACAAGACCGGCCTGGTGGAGGCCGCCCAGCAGCTTTCCGCCGCCGGGGTGGACCTGGTCTCGACCGGCGGCACGCGCGCGGCGATCGCTGCAGCGGGTCTGCCGGTGCGCGATGTCGCCGAGCTGACGGGCTTTCCCGAGATGATGGACGGACGGGTCAAGACGCTGCACCCGGCGGTGCATGGCGGTCTGCTGGCGCTGCGCGACGATCCCGCCCATGCCGAGGCGCTGGAAGCGCACGGGATCGCGCCGATCGATCTCTTGTATGTGAACCTCTATCCGTTCGAGGCCACGGTGGCGCGCGGCAGCGCCTTTCCCACCTGCATCGAGAACATCGACATCGGCGGGCCGGCGATGATCCGGGCGGGCGCGAAGAATTATCAGTGGACGGCGGTGGCCACCGATCCGGACGATCTCGCAGCAGTTCTGGCCTGCATGGCGCAGACCGGCGGCGCCACGTCTGAGGCGCTGCGCAAGCGGCTCGCCGCCAAGGCCTATGCCCGCACCGCCGCCTATGACGCCGCCATTTCCGCCTGGTATGCCGATCAGATTGGCGAGACGGCGCCCGCGTGGCGCGCGTTCGGCGGCGCACTGGCCCAGCCCCTGCGCTATGGCGAGAACCCGCATCAGGCGGCGGCCTTCTACCGCACTGCCGAGGCGCGGCCGGGCGTGGCCACCGCCCGCCAGCTCCAGGGCAAGGAGCTTTCCTACAACAATCTGAACGACACCGACGCCGCCTTCGAACTCGTGGCCGAGTTCGATCCCGCCCAGAGCGCGGCGGTGGCGATCATCAAGCACGCCAACCCCTGTGGCGTGGCGCTCGGCGGCGATCTGCTGGAGGCTTATGAGCGCGCGCTCGCCTGCGATCCCGTCTCCGCGTTCGGGGGCATCGTGGCGGTCAATCGCCGGCTGGATCGCGCAGCCGCCGAAGCGATCGTGAAGATCTTCACCGAAGTGGTGATCGCGCCCGACGCCGACCCCGATGCGGTGGCGGTTTTCGCCGCCAAGAAGAACCTGCGGCTGCTCGTCACCGGCGGCCTGCCCGATCCCGCCGCGCCGGGCCTGACGGTCAAAAGCCTCTCCGGCGGCCTTCTTGTGCAGGAGCGCGACCGCCTGCGCGCCCGCGATCTCGACCCCAGGGTCGTCACAAAGCGCGCGCCCACCGCCCAGGAGATCGCCGACATGCGCTTTGCCTTCACCGTGGCCAAGCATGTGAAGTCCAACGCCATCGTCTATGCCCGCGATGGCCAGACCGCCGGCATTGGCGCAGGCCAGATGAACCGGCGCGACAGCGCGCGGATCGCGGCGCTGCGCGCTGCGGAAGCCGCCGAGGCGCTGGGCATGCCGGAATCGCTCGCCAAGGGTTCGGCCTGCGCGTCCGACGCTTTCTTCCCCTTCCCGGACGGGTTGTTGCAAGCCGCCGAGGCCGGGGCGACGGCGGTGATCCAGCCCGGCGGCTCCATCCGCGACGAGGAGGTGATCGCCGCCGCCGATGAGGCAGGTCTGGCGATGGTCTTCACCGGCGTGCGCCACTTCCGCCACTGAGCGCGCGATGCGGCCGCTGCCGATCGAGAGCGCTGCGGAGCGCGCGGCCCGGTTTGAAGCCTCTGGCGGCTATCATGTCGTGACGCCCGCGGGGCGGGGGCCGTTTCCGGTGGTGGTCCATCTGCACGGCTGCGGCGGGCTGCGGGGCCTGCAGCGGGCTTATGCCGACGCGGCCGCAGACCAGGGCGTGGCGAGCCTGATCGTGGACAGCTATGCGCCCCGCCGCATCAGCCGGCCGGAGGCGATGCTGTCGGTCTGTTCGGGCCTGCGGTTGCAGGGGCGGGAGCGGGCGGGCGATGTGATCGCCGCAATCGACTGGCTCTCCCGCCAAAGCTGGGCCGACGCCGGCCGCATCGCCGCCGCCGGCTGGAGCCACGGCGGCTGGAGCGTGATGGAGGCGCTGGTCTGGGGCGCGCAGACGGGTCGCTTCGCCGGGCTGGCCGGACTGCCTTCTGATCCGCTGCCGGGGCTGCGGCTTGCGTTTCTGGTCTATCCCTGGTGCGGCTTCGGCGCCCACACGGCTGCGCGCGGCTGGTTCAAGCCGGTGCCGACCTACCTGCTGCTCGGCGGGCGCGACAGCCTGATCGGGCTGGCCGGCCCCCGCCGCGCGATGGTGCGGCTGAAGCAGCAGGGTGTTCCCGTGGCCGAGACCCTGTTTGCAACCGCCACCCATGCCTTCGACGACCGCGACACGGGCGATCCGCGCTTCCGGTTCGACCCCGCGCTCTTTGCCGAGGCGCGCACGCTGTTTGCAGACACCCTGCGCAAGGGGCTTCTGGTGGCATGACAAGGCGGTGTTGCGCGGCTGCGTCTGGTCAAGCCTGACCGGCGCGGGCTATGCCCGACCAAAGCGCCTGAGGGGACCATCACGCCATGACCGCAATCGTCGACATCATCGCCCGCGAAATTCTCGATAGCCGTGGCAATCCGACGGTCGAGGTCGATGTCGTGCTCGAGGATGGCTCGATGGGCCGGGCGGCCGTGCCGTCCGGCGCCTCCACCGGCGCGCATGAGGCGGTGGAAAAGCGCGACGGCGACAAGGCGCGCTATCTCGGCAAAGGGGTGCTGGAAGCGGTCGACGCCGTCAATGGCGAGCTGTTCCAGGCGCTTTCGGGCATGGATGCGGAGGATCAGCGCCGGATCGACCAGATCATGATCGATCTCGACGGCACGCCCAACAAGAGCCGGCTGGGGGCCAACGCCATCCTCGGCGTTTCACTGGCTACCGCCAAGGCCGCCGCCGAGGCAGCAGCCCTGCCGCTTTACAAATATGTCGGGGGCGTGGGCGCGCGGATGCTGCCCGCGCCGATGATGAACATCATCAACGGCGGCGCCCATGCCGACAATCCGATCGACATCCAGGAATTCATGATCATGCCGCTGGGCGCAGACAGCATGCTGGAGGCGGTGCGCTGCGGGGCGGAGGTGTTTCACACCCTCAAGCGGCTTCTCAAGGAGGCCGGCCACAACACCAACGTGGGCGACGAGGGCGGCTTTGCGCCCAATCTGAAATCGGCGGACGCCGCCTGCGCCTTCATCATGCAGGCGATCGAGGCGGCCGGCTATACGCCCGGCAAGGATGTGGCGCTGGCGCTGGATGCGGCCTCCACCGAGTTCTTCAAGGACGGGCGCTATGAATTGCATGGCGAGAAGAAGAGCTTCGACGCCAGTGGGATGGCGAAGTATCTGGCCAAGCTCGTGGACAATTACCCCATCGTCTCGATCGAGGACGGCATGGCCGAGGATGATCGCGAGGGCTGGAAGCTCCTGACCGACCGGATCGGCGCGCGCTGCCAGCTCGTTGGCGACGATCTGTTCGTCACGAACCCGGCCCGCCTGAAGGACGGGATCGCCGAAGGGCTCGCCAATTCCATCCTGGTGAAGGTCAATCAGATCGGCACCCTGTCGGAGACGATGGACGCCGTCTCCATGGCCCAGCGCGCGGGCTATACGGCGGTGATGAGCCACCGCTCCGGCGAGACCGAGGATTCCACCATCGCCGACCTCGCGGTTGCGACCAATTGCGGTCAGATCAAGACCGGATCGCTCGCCCGCTCCGACCGGACGGCGAAGTACAATCAGCTGATCCGGATCGATCAGGAGCTTGGCGACCAGGCGATCTATGCCGGCTGGGGCGCGCTGAAGCAGCGCCGCTAGGGCGCGCGCCTCGGCTGCGCCGATCGGCCGCACCGCCGCCTTGTGGTCGTGGCGCCTGCGCCGCATCCGCGCCGGTTTTGTGCGCTTGTCCGGACAAAACCGTCATGCCATGGTCGCGATAACGCAGATGCGAGATCGCTTCGCGTCTGCACAAAGGCCGGGCGCGGGGAGGGCGCTGCGGCTGGACGACGGCCTCCCGAAACGCTTGCGGAAACCGAATTCATGGCGGACATCAAGACGATCGGCGTGATCGGCGCCGGCCAGATGGGCAATGGCATCGCCCATGTATGCGCGCTGGCAGGGTATGACGTGCTGCTGAACGATATCAGCACGGACCGGGTGGACGCCGCGCTCTCCGTGATCGGCAGGAATCTGCACCGCCAGGCCGCCCGCGGCATGATCTCCGACATCGCCGTCGCCGAGGCGATGGCCCGGATCAAGCCGGCGCTGGATCTGTCGGCTGTCGGCGCGGCCGACCTTGTGATCGAGAGCGCGAGCGAGAAGGACGATGTGAAGCGCCGGATCTTCGCCGATCTGTGCCCGGTGCTGAAACCGGAGGCCTATCTGGCCTCCAACACCAGTTCGATCTCGATCACGCGGCTGGGCGCGGCCACCGACCGGCCCGAGAAGTTCATCGGCCTGCACTTCATGAACCCCGTCCCGCTGATGAAGCTGGTGGAGGTGATCCGCGGGCTCGCCACCGGCGTGGACACCTACGACATGGCGATGGGCGTGGTGGCCCGGCTTGGCAAGACGACCGCCAATGCGGAAGATTTCCCCGCCTTCATCGTCAATCGCGTGCTGATCCCCATGATCAACGAGGCGGTCTACACCCTCTATGAGGGCGTCGGCACGGTGGAAAGCATCGACAAGGCGCTGCGCCTGGGCGCCAATCATCCCATGGGGCCGCTGGAGCTGGCCGACTTCATCGGGCTCGATACCTGCCTCTCGATCATGCAGGTGCTCAACGAAGGCCTTGCAGACACCAAGTATCGGCCCTGTCCGCTGCTGGTGAAATATGTCGAGGCCGGCTGGCTGGGGCGTAAGACCGAGCGCGGTTTTTATGACTATCGCGGCGAGGAGCCGGTGCCCACGCGCTGAAAATGGCGCCAGCGCCCCCCTTGGAAATCATCGCGTCGGGTTGTAAGGCTGATAGCGAGGGTGGCCGGGCGCGCCAGTCGTGCGGTAAAGGACCCCTCGCCAAGCGGGCTGGTTTCGTCGGGGGATGGAACGCGCCGCTGCTTTCAAGACGCTGAACAGTCCTCCCTTGCGCGCAAGCGAGCGGGCCCGGACCGGATGGTGTGCTGGTCAAGACGCCGGGGCCCTCGTGCTGCGGTGCGAAGTCGGAGACGAACGTGCGCGACATGAAGCGGCAACGAGGGCGCAACCGGAAGCCCGGCGGCGGCGGCGGCGGTGGCGGCGGCGGCCAGGGTCACGGCAACAATCCGAACCGCGCCTTCGAAAGCAACGGCCCGGACGTGAAAGTGCGCGGCTCCGCCCAGACGATCTATGAGAAGTATCAGCAGCTCGCCCGTGACGCGCAAACGTCCGGGGACCGCGTTCTTGCTGAAAACTATCTCCAGCATGCGGAGCACTATTTCCGCATCTTCCGCGCCATGCAGCCGGCTGCGCCGCCGCCGCGCCAGGATTATCTCAACCAGCCGGGCTATGACGGCGATGATGAGGATGGCGACGACGGCGCCGAAAACGATGCGCCCGACGCAGAAGCCGAAGGCTTTGAATCCAGCGGTCCGATGGAGATCGCCCCCCAGGGCGAGCGCCCGCCGCGCCGGGAGCGGTTTGAGCGCCGCGACCGCCCCGAGCGCACCGACCGTCCCGACCGTCCCGAGCGCACGGAACGTCCCGACCGCCTCGAGCGCGCGCAGCCGGCAGACGAGCCTGGCGTGCAAGCCGCCGAGGGCGAGGGCGATGATCAGGGCGGCGAGGAGGGCGAAGGCGGGGCGCGCCGTCGGCGACGTCGCCGGCCGTTCCGCGAACGCGGCGAAGGCGGCGAGGCGTTTGGCGGTCAGACGCCGGCTTTCCTCGCCACCCCCACGCCGACTTCCAGCGAACCGGCCGAATAAGGCTGAACGCAGAGCGGGCCCCGAGGCCTGAGCTCTTGGAAGCCCTCAGAAGCCCTCAGGCCTCCAGACGCTGAAACAGCGCGCTCATCCGGGCGCAAGGCGCGCCGTCCGCGGTGATGACGCCCCAGGCGAAAACCGTCGCGCGGCCGATCTTGCAGCCATCGAGCCGCGTCTCCAGCCACTGACCCAGCCGCGCCGCGCCGATGAAATCGGTCGTCAGGCTGGTGGTGACCATCCCGATCGGGGGGCTCTGGCTCGAGGCCGCCGCATAGCCAAGCCCGACGTCAGCCAGCGCGCTCAGCACCGCGCCATGAACAGAGCCTTTGGCGTTCACATGACGCGCGTCGGCTTCGAGGCCCAGCCGCAATCTGTCGCCCGAGCCCGCTTGCAGGACTGGCCCGATGAGATCGAGGAAGGCGGACGTGCGCGCCGCCGGGCCAAACCCGTCGCGCAAGGCCATCAGATCAGCTCGAGGCTGGCGGGAACCTTGCGTTCGGGATCGAACACGCCCGCCGGCGCCGGGGGCAGGGCGAGCATCGCGTCCACCGCCTTCTTCGCCCGCCCAGCCACATCGGCCGGCACGATCACCTCATGGCGCATATGCACGAGCGCGTCATAGATCGCCTCCAGCGTGATCGTCTTCATGTGCGGGCACAGGTTGCAGGGCCGCACGAAGTCCACGTTCGGGTTCTCGATCGCCACATTGTCCGACATGGAGCATTCGGTGACGAGCACGACTTTCCGGGGCTGATTGTCCTGCACATAGGAGATCATGGCGCCGGTGGAGCCGGTGAAGTCGGACGCGGCCACCACGTCTGGCGGGCATTCCGGGTGGGCGAGCACGATCACGCCCGGGTGGGCGGCGCGCAGCTCGGCGATATCCTCGGCGGAAAAGCGCTCATGCACCTCGCAACGGCCCTTCCAGGAGATGATCTTGATATCGGTCTGGGCTGCCACGTTCTTGGCCAGATACTCGTCCGGCAGCATGATGACGCGGTCCACGCCCCAGTCGCGCGCGATCGTCTCCACCACCTGGATGGCGTTGGAGGAGGTGCAGCAGATGTCGCTTTCCGCCTTCACATCGGCCGACGTGTTGACATAGGTCACGACCGGCAGGCCCGGGTAGCGCTGCTTGATCAGGCGGACGTCTTCGCCGGTGATGGAGGCCGCAAGCGAACAGCCGGCCCGCATGTCCGGGATCAGCACGGTCTTGTCCGGCGAGAGCACCTTGGAGGTCTCGGCCATGAAGTGCACGCCGGCCTGCACGATCACCTTGGCGTCGGTCTTGGCGGCTTCGCGCGCAAGCTGGAGGGAGTCGCCACGGAAATCGCCCACGCAGGCGAAAATCTCCGGCGTCATGTAATTATGCGCCAGGATCACCGCGTTCTTCTGCGCCTTCAGGGTGTTGATCGCGTGGATCAGCGGCGCATGCACCGGCCACTCGAAAGCGGGCACCACATGCTTCACCCGCTCGTAAAGAGCGGCGGTGGCGGCTTGCACCTCCGGGGTGAAGCTCAGGCCCCGGGCCGCCGCGGCCGACTGGCGCGGCAGGGGGTCGCAAACGCGCGGAGCGGTGAAACCGTCCATCTGATCCTCCCGGCTCTTCAACCCTTATGCTCGACATGAGCATTTCCCGGTCGAAAAGAAAGGCGGCTGCAAAGCCGCTTCAGATCGCCTAACATATGCTAACGCTGAGCATAACGCAAGCGTCACAGTCCTGAAATCGCGCCTCGGCTGGGCCCCTCGTGACGGCGCGCCGCAGGGCGGCTATGCCTGACCCACAACAACAAGGTTCAGGGAGAGGCGCATGGGCGAAGCGGTCGGCATTCAGGCCTGGGGGGCCTATATCCCGCGCCTTCGGCTGCAGCGGGCCGCCGCGGCGAAGGCCAACGCCTGGCTGGCGCCGGGCCTGATGGCCAAGGCCAAGGGCGAGCGCGCCATGGCCAATTGGGACGAGGATGCGATCACGATGGCGGTGGAGGCCGCGCGCGATTGCCTTGGCCCCGCCGACGACCGCAGCCATGTGCGCGCTCTGCTTCTGGCCACCACCACTGCGCCCTTCGCAGACCGTCTGAACGCCGGCATTGTCTCGGCCGCGCTGACGCTGGAGCGCGGACTTCACGCGGCGGACGTCACAGGCACGCAAAAGGCCGGCCTGTCGGCGCTCGCCCAGGGGCTGTGCATGGCGGCCGGCGCGCCGAGCGCCATCCTCGTGGCGATGGCCGACAAGCGCCGCGCGCGCGCGGCCTCCCCCCAGGAACTCGACTATGGCGATGGGGCGGCCGCCTTCCAGGTGGGGCAGGGGGAGCTTGCGGCTGAATGGATCGGCGGGGCGTCGAGCACCGTCGATTTCGTCGATCACTTCCGCGGCGCTGGCGAAGAGTTTGATTATGGCTGGGAGGAGCGCTGGGTCCGCGACGAGGGCTTCCTGAAAATCGTGCCCGAAGTCGCCGGGCGGGCGCTGAACAGCGCCGGCGTCGGCGCCGATCAGGTCGATGTTTTCGTTCTGCCCAGCACGTTCAAGGGCGTGCCGGAAGCCATCGCCAGAAAACTGGTGATCAAGCCGGAGGCTGTCGCCGATACGATGGCGGCGACGGTGGGGGAGACGGGCTGCGCCCATGCCGGCCTGATGCTGGCCGCTGCGCTGGAGCAGGCCGCGCCCGGCCAGATCATCCTTGCCTGCCAGTTCGGGCAGGGGTGCGAGGCGCTGGTGTTTCGAACGACCGACGCCGTCGCCGCCAAACGGCCTGCACGCGGCGTGGCTGGCGCGCTCGCCAACCGGAAGGAGGAGGGGAACTACATGAAGTTCCTCGTCTTCAACGGGCTTGTCGAGTGGGAACGCGGGATGCGCGCGGAAAAGGACAACAAGACCGCGCTGACGACGCTTTATCGCTACAACGACCAGATCCTCGGCCTCGTCGGCGGGCGCTGCACCAAGACAGGCACGGTGCAGTTTCCCCGCTCGCGCATCTCGGTTGCGCCCAACGCGGCCGAAGTGGATACCCAGGAGCCCTACAAATTCGCCGAACGGCGCGCGAAGATCCTGTCCTACTCTGCGGATTTCCTGACCTATTCGATGAGCCCGCCCAATCACTACGGCATGATGGTGTTCGAGGAGGGTGGGCGCATCATGCTCGACATCACCGATGTGGAGCAGGGCCAGATCGACGCCGGCGACGAGATGAAAATGGTGTTCCGCATCAAGGAATGGGACGATCGCCGCGGCTTCACCCGCTATTTCTGGAAAGCCGCCCCCGCCTGACCCGTCATCCCGGACGGGCGAATGGCCCGATCCGGGACCTTTGTGGGTTTATCTGCCCGTGGTCCAGGGTCTGCGCTTCACTTCGCCCGGGATGACGCGCGCGCCGTCATCCCGGACGGGCCAAAGGCCCGATCCGGGACCTCTGAGGATTTGTCTGCCCAAGGTCCCGGGTCTGCGCTTCGCTTGCCCGGGATGACGCGCGCGCCGTC
This sequence comes from Caulobacterales bacterium, assembly GCA_044340025.1. Taxonomy (GTDB): domain Bacteria; phylum Pseudomonadota; class Alphaproteobacteria; order Caulobacterales; family Aquidulcibacteraceae; genus JBIIUJ01. Next base: position 17,800 of record JBIIUJ010000009.1, on the reverse strand, counting down.
ATCCCGGACGGGCCAAAGGCCCGATCCGGGACCTCAGTGGGATTGCCGGCACGAGGTCCTGGGTCTGCGCTTCACTTGCCCGGGATGACGGGGGGGATTTCCGCCACGGCGCCCTAGCGATGGCTGGCCAGACCGATAGACTGGCTCGAAGACAAAGCGGCCCAAAGAGCCGCGTTCAGGGAGACGCTCACGTGAATTTCGATTTTTCCGACGACCAGAAGTTCCTGAAGAGCGAGGCGCGCAAGTTCCTCGCCGCGCGCTGCGCGATCGCCGAGGTGCGCAAGGTCCTGAACGATGAGGCGCTTTCCCACGACGCCGCCCTCTGGAAGGGCGTGGCCGAGATGGGCTGGCTCGGCGCGGCGATCCCGGAGGAGCATGGCGGGCTGGGGCTCGGCAAGCTGGAGCTGTGCGTGCTCGCCGAGGAGCTGGGCCGGTCGTTGGCGCCGATCCCGTTTGCATCCACCGTCTATTTCTTCGCCGAAGCGGTGATGAAGGCAGGCTCGCCCGCCCAGCAGGCCGCGCTTCTGCCCCGGATCGCGGCCGGCGATCTCATCGGCTGCTACGCGCTCAGCGAGGGGCCGGGCGCGCCGCGCGCCGAGGCGCTGACGGCCACGTTTGATGGCGAGACGCTGTCTGGCGTGAAGATCCCCGTCACGGACGGCGACATCGCCGACATGGCGGTCGTGGTTGCGCGCGAAGGGCAGGGGGTCAGCCTCGTGCTGGTCGATCTCTCCCAGCCGGGCGTGACCCGGACGGTGGTCAAGACGCTCGACCCCACCCGCAGCCACGCCGAACTCCGCTTCGACAAGGCGAAAGCCGAGCGCCTCGGCCCGGCGGGCGAGGGCTGGACCCTGAGCGAGCAGGTGCTGGAACGCGCAGCCGTCTATCTGGCCTTCGAGCAGATCGGCGGCGCCGACGTCTGCCTCGACATGGCGGTGGACTACGCCAAGAACCGCTACGCTTTCTCGCGCCAGATCGGTTCGTTTCAGGCGATCAAGCACAAGCTCGCCGACATGTATGTCGCCAATCAGGTCGGCCGGGCCAACGCCTATTACGCCGCCTGGGCGCTCTCCACCGATGCAGCCGAGTTGCCGCTGGCGGCGGCGCAGGCCCGCGTGGCCGCAACCGACGCCTATCATCTGGCCTCGAAGGAGAACATCCAGACCCACGGCGGCATGGGCTTCACCTGGGAGGTGGACTGCCACCTGTACTATCGCCGCGCAAAGCTGCTTGCGGTGCAGGCGGGCGCGCCGGCGGTCTGGAAGGAAAAGCTCGTCAGCCGGCTGGAGCGGCGCAACGCGGCGTGAGGCTGAACCAGATCACGCTGCCCGCCCCGGACATGGAAGCCTCAGGGGCGTTCTGGCGCCTGCTGGGGTTCCGGCCGATCGTGGTCGAGGCCCATTACTGCCGCTTTCTCGCCCCTGAAGGCGAGACGACGCTTTCGCTCCATGGCGAGGGACCCGCCGGCGAAGCCGCTGTCTATCTGGAGATCGACACGCTGGACGAGGATGTGGCGCGCCTCTCGGCGGCCGGCGTCGTGTTCGAAGGTGCGCCTGTCGATCAGAGCTGGCTCTGGCGCGAGGCCTGGACGCGCGATCCGGCCGGCAATCGGGTCTGCCTCTATTTCGCCGGCGTCAATCGCCTCGATCCGCCGTGGCGGGTGGCGCCAGACGCGCAAGAGCAGGCATGAACGTGCCGTCACGGCGCCGTTGCCGGTGGCCGTCGTCGCGCTAGACTTCGCTGCCAGACCATAGAAACACTCAGGGAAACGCTTCGATGGACTTCAATGACACGCCCGAAGAGGCCGCCTTCCGCGCCCGCGCCCGCGAGTTCCTTGCCCAGACCGTGAAGGCCAAGGGCAAGGACAAGCCCATGGCCGCAGAGATGGATGGCAAGGCCTTTATCGCCGCCGCGCGGGCCTATCAGGCCAGGAAGGCCGAGGCAGGCTTCGCCGGCATCACCTGGGCGAAGGAGCAGGGCGGCCAGGCCCTTCCGCCGATCTATTCGGTGATTTTCGGGCAGGAGGAGGCGAAGTTCGATGCGCCGGCCGGCCCGTTCGCCATCGGGCTTGGCATGTGCATTCCCACCCTGATCGCCTTCGCGACCGATGAGCAGAAGAAGCGCTATGTCGGCCCCGCCCTGCGCGGGGAGGAGATCTGGTGCCAGCTCTTCTCCGAACCGGCGGCCGGCTCCGACGTCGCGGGGCTCAAGACGCGCGCGGTGCGCGACGGCGACGATTGGGTGATCAACGGCCAGAAGGTCTGGACCTCCGGCGCGCATTATTCCGACTATGGCATCCTTCTTGTCCGCACAGACCCCGACAAGCCCAAGCACAAGGGCCTGACGATGGTTTTCCTCGACATGAAGAGCCCCAGCGTGGAGGTGCGCCCGATCCATCAGATGTCGGGCGGCTCCAACTTCAACGAGGTCTATTTCACAGACGTGCGCGTGCCCATCGCCCAGACGCTGGGCGGGGAAGGCAATGGCTGGACGGTCGCGCTCGTCACGCTGATGAACGAGCGGCTCGCCGTGGGCGGCAGCCCCGGCCCGGATTATCGCGAGATCATGGAATACGCCCGCCAGGCCACGGGGCCGGATGGCGCGCCCCTGCTCGAGGACAGCGGTTTTCGCCAGCGGCTCGCCGATTGGTATGTGAAGGCGGAAGGCTACAAGCTCACGAAGTTCCGCACCCAGACCGCGCTGTCGAAAGGCGAGACGCCGGGGCCGGAAGCAAGCATCGGCAAGATCCTCACCGCCAACCAGCTCCAGGACATCACCAACGCCGCAATCGAGGCGCAGGACCACCACGGCATCGTGGTTGACGCCGCCCGCGCGCCGATGGAGGCGATCTTCCAGCAAAGCTACATGTGGGCGCCGGGCTTGCGCATCGCCGGCGGGACCGATGAAATCCTGAAGAACATCATCGCCGAGCGCGTGCTGGGCCTGCCCGGCGACGTGCGCGTGGACAAGGACGTCGCCTACAAGGACCTGCCCAGCGGGCGGTGAGCCCCTCTCCCGGCCTTCGGCCGTACTCCCCCCGTAAACGGGGGGAGAGACGCGCGTGGGTTGACGGTGTCTTCCCCCGCTTGCGGGGGAAGTGTCAGCGAAGCTGAAGAAGGGGGCCTGCTCCGGCTAGCCCATCCCCTCGGCATCCAGCCTTCATGCGCGGCGCGCCGATGGAGGCGATCTCCCAGCAATGCTGTGTGGGTGCGGGGCCTGCCAAGCGGGCGGTGAGCCCCCCTCCCGGCCTTCGGCCGTACTCCCCCCGTAAACGGAGGGAGACACGCGCGTGGGTTGCCGGTGTCTTCCCCCGCTTGCGGGGGAAGTGTCAGCGAAGCTGACGAAGGGGGCCTGCTCCGGCTAGCCCATCCACCCCGGCATCCAGCCTTCATGCGCGGCGCGCAGGTCCTCGATGTCGATGGCGAAGGCGCCCTCGACGGCGAGTTCGCAGCCGCCCGCCACGCCGATCGGCTCGGCTGGCACGCCGGCGGCCTCAAAGGCTTCAAACACCGCATCCGCGCGGGCCGGATCGACCAGCAGCAGATAGCGGCCCTGATCCTCGCCAAACAGAGCGGCGTGGAGCGGCGGGCCGATGTCCGGCGTCAGCGCCAGACCCACGCCGCTCGCCATCGCCATTTCGGCGGCGGCCAGGAACAGGCCCCCGTCTGAGAGGTCATGCACCGCGCGCACGCCGCCCGCCCGGATCAGGCCGCGCACGGCGTCTCCGGCGGCCTTCTCGGCGGCGAGGTCCACCGGCGGCGGCGCGCCTTCTTCCCAGCCCAGCACTTCGCGCAGATAGAGGCTCGCGCCGAGCCAGCCGGTCGTGGCGCCCACCAGCACCACCATGTCGCCCTGGCTCGCCCGGCCATAGCCGCCGCGCACGGCGTAATCGGGGATGAGGCCCACGCCCCCCACCGCCGGCGTCGGCGGGATGCCCACGCCATTGGTCTCGTTGTAGAGGCTGACATTGCCGGACACGACCGGGAAATCGAGTGCGCGGCAGGCCTCCGCCATGCCTTCCACCGCGCGCACGAACTGGCCCATCACGGGCGGGCGCTCGGGATTGCCGAAGTTCAGATTGTCGGTGATGGCGATCGGGTCTGCGCCGGCGGCGGTGAGGTTGCGCCAGGCCTCCGCCACGGCCTGCTTGCCGCCCTCGAACGGATCAGCGGCCACATAGCGCGGCGTGCAATCCGTGGTGATGGCGAGCGCCTTGCCCGTGCCATGCACGCGCACGATCGCCGCATCCGACGCGGTGGCGCTCTCCTCCAGCGTGTCGGCCATGACGTGGCGATCATAGCGCTCCCAGATCCAGCGCTTGGAAGCGCTGTCGGGGCAGGAGATCAGCCGCAGCGCGGCGGCGCGCCAATCCTGCGGCGGCGGCACATCCTCGGCGGCCAGAACCGGACGCTTGGGCGTCTCCGCCCAGGGGCGATCATATTTGGGCGCATCATCGGAGAGCGGCGCGATCGGGATGTCGCAGACGGTCTCGCCTTTGTGCTTCAGCACCAGGCGGCCGGTATCGGTCGTCACCCCGATGACGGCGACATCGAGCTCCCATTTGTCAAACACCGCCGCTGCATCGGCCTCGCGGCCCGGCTTGATGATGGCGAGCATGCGCTCCTGGCTTTCCGAGAGCATCATCTCGTAGGCGGTCATGCCGGTCTCGCGCTGGGGCACGCGATCGAGGTCGAGCTCGATACCCACGCCGCCCTTGTCGGCCATCTCCACGCTCGAGGAGGTGAGGCCCGCCGCACCCATGTCCTGGATCGCCTCGATCGCGCCGGTCTGCATCAGCTCCAGCGTCGCTTCGATCAGCAGCTTTTCCACGAAAGGGTCGCCCACCTGCACGGTGGGGCGCTTCTCCGCGCTTGCGTCATCGAACTCGGCCGAGGCCATGGTGGCGCCGTGGATGCCGTCGCGCCCGGTCTTGGACCCGAAATACAAAACCGGCGAGCCGACCTTCGCGCCCCGCGCGTAAAAGATGCTGTCGGCGTCGGCGAGGCCCACGCACATGGCGTTCACAAGGATGTTGCCATTGTAGCCGGGGTGGAAATTGGTCTCGCCGCCCACGGTGGGCACGCCCACGCAATTGCCATAGCCGCCGATGCCGGCCACCACGCCCGAAACCAGCCGCTTCGTCTTCGGGTGATCGGGATCGCCAAAGCGCAGCGCGTTCATCAGCGCCACCGGCCGTGCGCCCATGGTGAAGACGTCGCGCATGATGCCGCCCACGCCGGTCGCGGCGCCCTGGTAGGGCTCGATGAAGCTTGGGTGGTTGTGGCTCTCCATCTTGAACACGCAGGCCTGCCCATCGCCGATGTCGATCACGCCGGCGTTCTCGCCCGGGCCCTGGATCACGCGCGGCCCGCTGGTGGGGAACTTCGCCAGATGCCGGCGCGAGCTCTTGTAGGAGCAGTGCTCGCTCCACATCACCGAGAACACGCCCAATTCCACCTGATTGGGTTCGCGGTTCAGCCGCTGGACGATCAGGTCGTATTCGGCCTCGGAGAGGCCATAGTCGCGGGCGAGCGCGCGCATGTCTGGGCTGGTCATGGCCCCGCGTCATAGGGGGATGCGGGCCGGGTGGCTAGGGTGCGGCTCACCCCGCCTCGATCCGCGCCCGGTTTTCTGCGTGCACCGCCTTTGTGATCGGGAAGCCCCACATCAGCCAGATCGCAACCGCCTTCAGCGCCACCGGCAGCACCGCATAGGCGAGCGTCAGGCCGGCGAGCGCGCGCGGGGTCTGGCTGTCGGCCTGCGCCTGGAAGCCGGCGAGCGCCAGGAGCCCGAAGCCCAACGCGGCCGCCAGCCCCAGCGCGGCCTTGGTCGCCACGCTCCAGAGCGCGAAATAGAAGCCAGTGCGTGCTGTGCCGCCGGCTTGCGCGGTCTCGGCGTCCACCGCATCGGCCTGCATGGAGGCCGGCAACGTCACGTCCGCGCCAAGCGCAAGGCCCGAGAGCGCGCTGATGGCGGCAAAGAGGGCAGCGTCCTGCGGCCCGTCCACCAGAAGCGCCAGCAGGAACACTGCGCAGGCCCAGACCATCGCCGCACACCACGCCTGATGCTTGCTCCAGCGCCCGCCAAGCCAGGCCCAGAACGGAATGCTGAGCAAGCCGGCCAGCGCATAAAGGCCCAGAAGCGGGCCCTGCAGATCCGGCCGGTCGAGCCGGGCCGAAACAAAGAACAAAAACAGGCTCGCCGGCAGGCCGTTGGCCACCCCATTCACCAGATAGGCGATCCAGATCCGGGTGAAGGCGCGGTTGGCGAAGGCGGCCCTCAGCCCGTCGCGGACCTTCACAATCGGCCCCGGCGGCGGGGGCGGATCGGGCGCGAAGGCGAAGGCTGCGAGCGCGCACAACGGTGCGGCGATCAGCGCAAACAGCCCAAGCGCGGCGAGCGGCGCGCGCAGGGCCCCGTCCTCCCCTGAGAGCGCGCTCACCGCGGCGATGGCCAGCACCCCGCCGGCGAGCGTGAAGCCTTCGCGCCAGGCCGTCACGGTGTTGCGCGCGCCATAATCGCCGGTCAGTTCCGCGCCCCAGGCGTTGAGCGGCAGGGTCAGCATCGCCCAGGCGATGGCCACAGCCGCGCTCGCCAGCGTGAACCAGACAAGGCCCGCGCCTGCCGGCGGGCTCAGGGCGGCGAAGGCGGCAAGCCCCGCCAGCGGCGCGCTTGCCAGCACCCATGTGCGCCGGCGCCCGAAGCGCGAGCGGGTGCGATCCGAGAGCACCCCCACCGCGAGGTCTGCGCCCGCATCGAGAAAGCGCAGCGCCAGCAAAGCGGCGGTCAGCGCAGCCAGCGGCAGCCCGATCTCGCGCGCATAGAAGGTCGGCGCGAACATGTAGAACGGCTGGGCCAGCGCGGCCGCCGGCAGAGCCGGCAGGGCATAGGCTGCGATCCGGGGCCAGGATGGCGCGGTCATGGAAGCAGCTTGCCCCCTGTCATCCCGGACACCGCGCAGCGGTGATCTGGGACCTCGTTCAGGATGTGCGCCCCTGCGGTCCCGGCTCTCGCTGCGCTCGGCCGGGATGACGAGGGGCGTGCTGCGCTCGGCCGGGATGACGAGGGGAGTGCCAAGCCCGCATTCAGGGCTTCACCAGCGCGAATTGCGCCACGTCGATCCGCTTGGCGCGAAAGCCCGCCTCGCAATAGGCGAGATAGAAGCGCCAGAGCTGGCGGAAGCGCTCATCAAAGCCCAGCGCGCTGATGTCGCGCCAGGCGTCCTGAAACCGCACGGTCCATTCCGCCAGCGTATCGGCATAGCTTTCGCCGAACGCGCTCATGCCCTCCCAGGCGAGGCCGGCGCGGGCGGTCTCTTCGCGCAGGCGCGCCACGCTGGGCAGCATGCCGCCGGGGAAGATGTAGCGCTGGATGAAATCGGCCCGGCTGCGGTAGTGGGCGAAGAGGCGATCATCGATCGTGATGATCTGGAGCCCTGCCTTGCCGCCGGACTTCAAAACGTCGCGCACCTTGCCGAAATAGGCCGGCCAGTATTCCTCGCCGACCGCCTCGAACATCTCGATCGAGGCCACCGCATCGAACTCGCCCGTCACGTCGCGATAATCCATCAGCTGGATCTTGACCTGATCGGAAAGGCCGGCCCTGGCCATCCGCTCGGTGGCGTAGGCGTGCTGCTCCCGGCTGATGGTGAGGCCGGTGACGCGCGCGCCGCGCTCGCGGGCGGCGTATTCGGCAAAGCCGCCCCAGCCGCAGCCGATCTCCAGCACATGCTTGCCGGGCGCCAGGTCGATGGCGTCGGCCAGCGCGCGATACTTCTCGGTCTGGGCTTCGCTGAGGCTCTGGCCCGGCCGGGTGAAGATGGCCGAGGAATAGGTCATGGAGGGGTCGAGCCAGCGGCTGTAGAAGCGATTGCCGAGGTCGTAATGGGCCAGGATGTTGCGCTCCGAGCCCTTCTTCGTGTTGCGGTTGAAGCGGTGGCGCAGCTTGTTGAGCGCCTGCCACAGCGGCCCGCCGGTGAGCAGGCGCGGCATCCGGTCGAGGTTGCGGGTGAAGGCTTCCAGCAGAACGGCCAGATCTGACGTATCCCATTCGCCGGCCATCAGACCTTCGGCAAAGCCGATATCGCCTTGTTCCAGAACGCGTTTGACACAGGCGTAGTCCTTGATGGTCAGGCTCGCCTGCGGCCCGTGCTCCTTGCCCGCGAAGCGCAGGGTGCGCCCGTCCGGCAGGGTCACGTCGATCCGGCCCTCCACCATTTTCAGCATGGCGAGGCCCGCCAGGCGAAAGCTTGCCGGCGCGCCGCGCAAGCCGCGCACCAGCGCAGGTGTGGCCAGCATGAAGGAATGGGCCTGATGGTCCATGAATGTCTCCGGTTTGGTCGCCAAGTTAACGTTCCGCCGCCGATACGCCAGTGCTCGCCGGGCCGGGCGGGAGGGGCTTGTGATGATATTTCGCGCCCCGCAGCACCAGAAGAAGCGCCTGCCAGTGAATGGCGAGAACGACGCTCAGCGTCATCCAGGGCAGAAGAACGAACGTGCGCGCCAGTTCGCCATCGCTCAGGCGATGGCGCTTGCCCTGCCAGGCGGCGGTGAAATCGCGCCCGGCTTCTTTCAGCTTGTCCACCACGAGGCTGAAGCGTTCAGCCGGCGCGCGCAGCGTGAACCGATACCGCCCGGCCACGTCGAAAAAGGGCGAGACATGGAAGACCTTGACCGCTTCCTGCCGCTCGATCACACCGCCCACGGCCGGCGCCACGTAGGAATGGGTCTCGCCGAAGGTGTTGTTCACCTCATAGATCACGCCCTTCAGCCGGCCGTCCGGCCCATAACCGAAGAAGACCGAAATCGGATTGAAGACGAAGTTCAGGATGCGCGGGAAGCACAACAGCTCCACCCGACCGCCCTCCAGCGCCACGCCAGCTTCCGCAAAGCGTGCTTCCGCCCATGGCCGCAGCGGCCCGCCGGACCGGTCGCCATGGTCCTTGCGGTGGAAGGAGAACAGGCCCGGCCGATCCAGCCGCATCAGCCGCAGCCCGGCCAGACCCTCCTCCAACCGGTCAACATCCACCAGAAGCTGGGACAGGCTGTAGCGGAAGCGGTGCACAAACGGCGCAAACCGCACATGCACCGTCTGCGCGCGGTAGAGGCTGGCGCAAGGGACCCCGGTTGCGCTCATGCGCCCGCCACCGCCAGCGCTGCGGCCGGGACCGGCGCTGCCGGGCGGGCCACGCGCTCGATGTCGTCATCGACAAACGCCCACGGCACGCGCCCGCCCAGCGCCAGCGCGGCGCGCAGGCCCGCGCGCAGCCCATCCTCGTGGAAGCCATAGCCCTGCCACGCGCCAGCAAACCAAAGCCCCCGCTGGCCCTGCACCCGGTTGAACAGCCGCTGGGCCGCCATGGCGGCCCGCGTGAACAGGGGGTGCGCATAGTCGATCCGCTGGAAGGTGAGGGCCGGGTCTGGCGGCTCTGCAGGGTTCAGCGTGACAAACAGGGGATAGGCCCGATCAATGTTCTGGAGGCGGCTCATCCAATAGGTGAGCGTGACCGGCGCGTCGTCGCGGCCTTTGCGCACATTCCAGCTGGCCCATGCCGCGCGCCGCTTCGGCATCAGCGACACGTCGCGGTGAAGGTAGGCGACGTTGGCGCCATAGCGCACCGCGCCCAGAAGCTCGCGCTCCTCCGGCGTGGGGTCCGCCAGCAAGGCGAGGCTCTCATCGGAATGGCAGGCCAGGATCACGTGGTCGAACCGCTCGGTCTGTCCGGCGCTGTCGGTCACTGTCACGCCGCTGGGGCCAGACTGCATGAAACTGGTGTCTGACTGCACGGAAACGGCCGCTCGATCGAGGTGCAAACGGTCGCCCAAAATCTCTGCAAAGCGCGCCACATAGCGCTGGCTGCCGCCCGAAACGGTGCGCCAGACCGGCCGGTCGGCGTGCAGAAGCTTGTGGTTGTTGAAAAACCGGAGAAACGACGCCGCCGGATAGTCCAGCATTTCTCCCTCGGGCGTGGACCAGATCGCGGCCCCCATCGGGATCAGATAGCGGTCCAGAAACGTCTGGCTCATGCCCAGCTCGGCGACGTAATCGCGAAGGGTCCGGTCTTCGCCGCGGCGGGCCTCGGCGTCGGCCTTTGCGCGGGCGTTGAAGCGCTGCATGTCGGAGATCATGCGCCAGTGGCTGGGGCTGAACAGGCTGCGCTTGTGGGCGAAGACGCCGAAGGGCACATCCGACGACCATTCCGGCCCCTCGCCGCCAAACACCGAAAAGCTCATGTCGGAGGCTTCGGTCTTGACGCCCAGATGCTCGAAAAGGGCGATAAGGTTGGGATAATTCAATGGGTTGTAGACGATGAAGCCGGTATCGACCGGGATCGACTGGCCGGCGTAATCCACCGTTACGGTGTTGGAATGGCCGCCCAGCCGGCCCGCTTTTTCATAGACGACCACGTCGGCCGTCTCGCGCAGCGCCCAGGCTGCCGAAAGCCCCGTGATGCCCGTGCCAATGACCCCAATCCGCATGCGGCGTTTCTCCCCTTCAGGCCGCCTTCAACCCGGCGTAGGCGTCCAGCGCGCGTTGCCGAGCCTGCGCATGATCGACGATCGGATAGGGATAGTCCAATCCCAGCCGGAGCCCAGCCGCACGCAGCACCTCGGAGGGGGCTTGCCAGGGCTTGTGCACAAAGGCGTTCGGCAGGCGGCCAAGCTCTGGCGCCCAGCGCCGCACATAGGCGCCCTCGGGGTCGAATTTCTCGCCCTGTGTCACCGGGTTGAAGATCCGGAAATAGGGCGCGGCGTCCGCGCCGGATCCGGCGATCCACTGCCAGCCGGCCGCGTTGTTGGCGGGGTCTGCGTCCACCAGCGTGTCCCAGAACCATTCTTCCCCGCGCCGCCAATGGATCATCAGGTGCTTGACCAGAAAGGAGCCCACGATCATGCGCACCCGGTTGTGTATCCAGCCGGTTGTCCACAGCTCCCGCATGCCGGCGTCCACGATGGGATAGCCGGTCTGCCCGCGCTGCCACGCGCTCAGCTGGGCGGGGTCGTCGCGCCAGGGCATGCGCTCGAACTCCGGCTTCCATGAGGTCTCTGGAAACTCCGGGAAGTGATTGAGAAGGCCGTAGGAAAACTCCCGCCAGCCCAGTTCGGTGTGAAACACCTCGCCGTCGGTCTGAAGCCCCCGGCGTGCGGCGGCGGCCGCCGCTGCACGATAGACCCGGCGCGGACCGATCTCGCCAAAGCGCAGATGCGGCGACAGGCGGGATGTCCCCGTCACGGCAGGAAGGTTGCGCGCCTGGGCGTACCCCTTCAGCGGCCCGTCGAGAAACCGCTCCAGCCGGGCGTGCGCGCCCGCCTCTCCAGGCGTCCAGGCCGCGCGCAGGCCGCCCGCCCAGTCCGGCTTTGCGGGCAGCAGCGCCCAATCGTCGAGCGCCTCGCTGGCGATCTCTGGCGCGCCCTGCGGCCAGGCGGGCGGCGTCGGATAGGGCGGATCAATCGCGCGGCTCTGCGCGGCCCGCCAGAACGGCGTGAACACCTTGTAGGGGCCGCCTGATCCGGTCTGGATCTCCCACGGCTCGAACAGCAGCGCGCCCTTGAAGCTGCGCGCCTCCACCCCTGCCTGTTTCAGATCAGCTTTGACCGCAGCGTCGGTCGCCTGATCGGCAGGGCGATACCGCCTGTTCCAGAAAACAGAACCAAATCCGTGTTCTAGAGCCACCCCAGGCACAATGACGCGCGGATCGCCACGACGCAGCACAAGCGCTGCGCCGCGGGCGGCCAGCCCTGCGGCAAGGGCGCTCAGAGCGTGATGAAGCCACCAGCGCGCCGCTCCGCCCAAGGCCCGTGGCGCGTCGGGGCCGTCTTCGAGAACATAGAGCGCGACAGTGGGACGATCGGCGGATGCGGCCAAAGCCGGGTTATCGTCCAGGCGCAAATCATCACGCAGCCAGACCAGAGCGGGGGAAGCATCGACAGCCACGGTCGATCTACGCACGCCGCGCCCGGTCGGATCAACCCGCGCTGCATCCCGATCGGGGCGACTGGCTGCACCCTGCCGAGGCGTCAGGCTGGACAGGGGGCGCAAGCCTCGGCACATGCCTTGCTCGCCGCCTGCGACAGACAGGCGCATGCAGGGACTGGCGAGAGCCATGATCGGAACAAAACTCCTGGTGGTCGGCGGGGCCGGGCTGATTGGCGGGGCCGTTGCGCGCGCTCTGGCCGCAGACCCCGGGGTCGAGGTCGTGGTGGTGGACCGGCTGGGGCCGGAAAGCGCGCAGAAATGGCGCGCCTTGCCAGATCGCCTGCATGATCTGATCGCCCCGGAGGATCTGGATCGCTGGCTTGCTGCCCATTGGCGATCCGTCGCCGGCTATCACTATTTTGCGGAGGATAACGCCGCCGCGCGCGATGCAGACGCCGCCTTCGCCAGCGCTTATCACGGCGCCCGCGCGGCTTGGGCGTGGTGTGCGGCCAAGCAGCGGCCGTTTGTTTATGCGTCCAGCGCGCAGGTCTATGGCGCTGATAAGGCTGGGGTTAGTGCAGATCCGGATGTGATCGCCAGCTACCGGCCCCGGACGGCGTTTGGCCGGGCCAAACAGCTCTTCGATCTCGCCTGCGCGCGCGACAGCGCCCGCGGGGAGGCGCCGCCGCACTGGACAGGGTTGCGGCTATTCACCGCCTATGGCGTTGGCGAAGCCCACAAGGCCGCCTATCGCAGCGTGCCGTTCCGGGCGGCCGCCGCCGCAGCGGAGGGCGCGCCGGCCGAGCTGTGGCGCTCGACCGATCCACGCCGCGCCGACGGGACCGAGGCGCGCGATTATGTCCATGCCGATGATGTGGGCGCTGCGGCCGCTTTCCTGACGCTGCGGGATCAGGGCGGCGGCTTTGTCGAGATCGGTTCTGGCGAAACGGCCGAGACGCTGGATATCGCCCGCTGGGCGTTTGCCGCGCTGAACCGTCAGCTGCACGTGACGTTCACCGACCCGCCGGCATTCTCGCCGCCCGCGCCAGCCCGCCCGGCTGATCTCGCCCCCCTTCATGCGGCCGGATTTGCCGGCGCCATGCGCCCCGCCCGCGACGGCGTGGCCGCGCTGGCGCGCGCGATGGCTGCATGAGCACGGCGCAAGCCAGCGCCGGGCGCCTCCTTGCTCAGTATGGCGAGGATGCAGGCGTGATCGCCGTGATGCGCGCTGCGGAGGCCGCCGCCGCCGGCGATGCGGCCGCTCTGGAGCATTGGGATGCAGTCATCGCGCTGCTGGAGCAGGGCGTGTTCGGCCTGCGCCACTGAGCCTTCGCTCAGCCGTCTCGTGCAGGCGGGTCTGTCCGCCAAATCGCCGGTCAGCCTCTGCGGTGAAGGCGCCGATCAGGGCGCGCACCGCCTTGTCGAAATTCGCCTGCAGCAGCGCCTGCAGCAGCGCGCCCTTGAAAGCATACAGGATATCGAACTGGACATTGGCCCCGCCGCTCGCGAGCGGAGTGAAGGTCCAGGTGTTTTCCAGCGTCCGGAACGGCCCCCGCAGGAGCGTCGTGGTCACGGTGCGGCGGGCGCGATCATGGATCACGCCGGTGGCGAAACGTTCTGAGACCATCTTGTAGCCGATTGCGGCTTCGGCCTGAAACTCAAGCACTTCGCCGGCCTCAGCCTCGTCCCAGACCCGGATCGCCTTCACCCAGGGCAGGAAACGCGGGTAGGCGCGCACATCGGCCACCAGCCCGCAGAGCGCATCAGCGTCGTAGGGCAGCGTGATGCTGGTCTGGTAATGTTCAGCCACGACGCGCCGCGCGCAAGCGGGCGAAATCCTCCCCCGCGTGGTAGGACGACCTTGTCAGCGGGCTGGCGGAGACCATCGAAAAGCCCTTCGCCCAGGCGATCGCCTCATAGCCCTTGAATTCGTCCGGTTCGACGAAGCGGTCGACTGCAGCATGCTTGCGGGTGGGCTGGAGATACTGGCCGATGGTCAGGAAATCGACGCCGGCCGAGCGCATGTCGTCCATGACCTGCATCACTTCTTCCTTGCTCTCGCCCAGGCCCACCATCAGGCCGGACTTGGTGAACTGGCGCGGATCGCGCTCCTTCACCTTCTCCAGAAGCCGGAGTGACGCATAATAGCGCGCGCCGGGCCGGATCTTCAGATAGAGCCTCGGCACAGTCTCGAGATTGTGGTTGAAGACGTCGGGTTTTGCGTCGATCACCGCCTCCGCCGCGCCGTCCTTGCGCAGGAAGTCGGGGGTCAGGATCTCGATCGTGGTCGCCGGCGCCGCCGCCCGGATCGCCTGGATCACCGCCACAAAGTGCGCCGCCCCGCCGTCTGGGAGGTCGTCGCGGTCAACCGATGTGATCACGACATGCTCCAGCCCCATCGCCGCCACCGCCTTGGCGACATTGGCGGGCTCTTCGGGGTCGAGCGCTGCCGGAAGGCCGGTCTTGACGTTGCAAAAGGAGCAGGCCCGCGTGCAGGTATCGCCCATGATCATCATGGTCGCGTGCTTCTTGGACCAGCACTCGCCAATATTGGGGCAGCCGGCTTCCTCGCAGACCGTCGTGAGACGGTTTTCCTTCACGATGGCGCGCGTCTCGGCGTAAACCTGCCCGCCGGGCGCCTTCACGCGGATCCAGTCCGGCTTGCGCAGCACAGGCGTATCGGGCCGATTGCGCTTTTCAGGATGGCGAAGCGCCTGCGCGCGATTATCGATCAGCGTTGTCATTGCTGCGATAAGTGGACCGCGCTGCGGCCGGGGGCAAGCGCGGCGAACGCAAGGGGCTTATTCCTCCGCGTCATCCTGCAACGCCGGGGCCGCAGGCTTGGGCTTGCGTCGCCAGGGCTTGCGCGGCTTGGGCGCCGGCCGAGGCTTTGGCCTGTCCTCGCCGGTCTTTGCTTTCTGATTGATCTGCTTGAGCTTCAGCCCCTGGCGCATCGAGAGCGCACCGCAGAGCGCGCCCTTGTCTGGATCGGCGAAGGCGGAGCCAAACGTCTCGAGCCGATCCTCCACCGAGGTCAGGAACTCGCCTTCCCACTCTGTCAGGTCGCGGCCTTCAGCTTCTGCGGTCTTGCGCGCCCTGCGCACCGCACGCAGCGCCCGACCCGTGATCTGGGGATCGACGCGCCGGGCCACGGCGGCCTCAGATCTCGCCCAGCGCGTGCAGATAGAGGTCGAGCACTGCCTCCGCCTCGGCCCGTTCCTGGCGATCCTGCTTGCGCAGCCGGATCACCGCGCGCAGCGCCTTGGTGTCGTAGCCAAGGCCCTTTGCTTCGGCGTAGGCTTCCTTGATCTCGGTCGCGATGGCGGCCTTTTCCTCTTCCATCCGCTCGATGCGCGACACCATCTGCTTGAGCTTTTCCTTGGCCGCCTCGGTGAGGGATTGAGGCGCCGCCTCGATGATGTCGTCGTCCAGGATGTCGGCCATGGCGGGAAAGCTCCAGGGGAAAGTCAAAGGCCGGCTGGTCTAGCGCGCGCCCGGCGCGGCAAACAAGCTCACGCTTCAGCAAGCCTGCGGATAACGCCGGCCACTGTCTGCGGGGCGGCCCAGGTCGGCATATGGCCAGCGCCCTCGATACGCAGCGTCTCGGCGTGGGCCAGGTCGCGCGCCAGCGCCTTGGCATGGATCGCATTGGAGACGACCGTATCGCCGCCGCCGCTGATGACCGCCACGGGAAGCGTGAGGGCAGGGTATTGCGGCGCCTGAAGGGCCAGCTCCGCGCTGGCTGCAGCCATGTCGCGTGCGTTCGCCGCGAAGGTCCTCGCGCGGAAATAGAGCGGGATGCCAGACCGCTCGGCATAGTCGGCCGGCACGGGCCCCGGCGCGAACGCGCTCTTGAGCCCGGCCTCAAGCGCGATAGGGCCCAGGATGGCTGGCACAGTCCACGCCAGCGCCGGGCCGAGCACCGGCAGCGCCCCCAGTCGATTGTGCAAGGCAACCGGGCCGGCGAAAGGGTGGCTGGCGGGAGCAATCGCGATCAACGCCTTGACCGTCTTTGGACAGTCGATGGCCAGGCGCAGCGCGACCGCCGCGCCCCAGCTGTGGCCTGCCACTGTAACCGGCCCCTCAACGCCGGCCGCCGCCAGCGCCTCGGCGACAAACCGCGCCTGCACGGCCAGCCTTGCATGCCCTGCAACGTCGCCGCTGTGGCCGTGGGAGGGGCGATCGATGGCGATGAGACGCAGCCCGGCCAGATGCGCCGCAAGCGGGGCCGCCATGTCGCGCACCGAGCCGCTGGCCCCATGCAGGAGCACCACAGGCGGCCCCTCGCCAGCCTCCCAGATATGGGCGCGCGCGCCCAGAGCGGGTACGAACCGGCCCTGGGCCGGCCAGCGGCGCTCCGCCCAGAGACCATAAGCAGCCGACCAGACACATGGCGCGGCCGCCAGCGTGGCAAAGGCCAGGCTCATGCCCGCACGCCGCTCATCGCGGATTCCATCCGCCGCGCGCCGCGCAGCGCATCGCTGAGCGTGGGATGGAGGGCTAAAGCCTCCCGATAGGCCGCCAGCGCCTTTTCGTGCTCGCCCCATTCTTCCAGGATCACGCCCGCGCCCAACCAGGCGCCGAAATGGCGTGGGTTCAGGCGCAGACACATGCTGAGATCGGCGAAAGCGCCGGAGAGATCGCCTTCGGCGAAGCGGAACGCCGCGCGCCGGTTCCAGCCTTCGGCGAAGCCAGGGGCGAGGCTGACGATATCGTCGTGGAGCACGCCTGCGCGCTCGGGCTCCTCGCTGGCGCCCAGCGCATCGGCGCGCGCGAGGAGAGCGTCGATCGTGGCGCTGCCAGACGCCGACCACACCGCCCAGAGGCGGTTCTCCACCGCCGCTGCGGCTTCTGCATCGGGCGCGGCGCGCAGCGCCTGATACAGCCCGTCTTCAAGCCCCGCCGGCGCCTGGCCGAGCGCGGGAGCGCACGCCAGCAGCGCGGCGAGGGCCAGCGCGCCACCCCGCCTCATGCGGCCGGCGCCAGGCTGACGCCCGGCGGCAGGGGCACGTCGTCGGGCACGAAGAAGTCCGGAATCAGCGGCTTTGTCGGGTCCACCCGGTAGCGGTCGAAATCACGCACGCCGGCCTCGTACAGGATCACATCGTCGATCACGAAATTGCCGGTGAAGGCGCGCGCCGGGCGGTTGAGGATCTCGTAGGCCGCGTCCGCCATGATCTCCGGGGTGCGGCACATCAGCATGCCCGCTTCCCCCGCAAGCGCATTCTTGATGGCGGCTGTCGCGACCCCGGTGCGCGGCCAGAGCGCGTTGAAGGCGACGCCATCCTCCCTGAACTCCTCCGCCATGCCCAGGACGCACATGCTCATCCCATACTTCGCCATCGTGTAGGCGACGTGATTGCCAAACCACTTCGGCGCCATGTCGAGCGGCGGCGAGAGGTTGAGCACATGCGGGTTCGACGCGCGCTTGAGATGCGGGATGCAGGTCTTGGAGACGAGATAGGTCCCGCGCGTGTTGATCTGATGCATCAGATCATAGCGCTTCATGTCGGTGGCGAGCGTGCCGGTCAGCTGGATCGCCGACGCGTTGTTGATGCAGATGTCGATCCCGCCAAAGGCGGCCACCGTCCTGTCCACCGCGTCCTGCACGTTGGCTTCGTCGCGCACGTCGACCACGAGCGGGAGCGCCTTGCCGCCTGCCGCTTCGATTTCGGCGGCGGCGGTGTAGATCGTGCCTTCGAGCTTGGGATGAGCCTCCGCCGTCTTTGCCGCGACCGCGATATTGGCCCCGTCGCGTGCGGCGCGCAGCGCGATCGCGAGCCCGATGCCACGGCTGGCCCCGGTGATGAACAGCGTTTTGCCTGCAAGGCTCATGACGTTTTCTCCCTGATGTGTTGGCCTTTCTGTGGCGGCTCGCGCAGCG
>JBIIUJ010000238.1:0-2605 GCA_044340025.1 Caulobacterales bacterium | reverse complement strand
TTGCTTTGGGCTTTGTTCAGAAGGCCGATCCTGCGCGGGCTGCGGCGGTGGAAAAGCTCTTGAGCAGCGGCGCGCCCAGGCCGGAAGACTGGCTGACGCTACACCAGCAGTTTTTCCCGGAAGCGTCCATTTCCCGCCAGGTGATGGATGCCAGCGACGCCATGGCTCAGGAGCTGCGCGGCGTCACCGAAAGCCTGAAGGCCGCCGAGGCGCGTACGCGGTCTTACAGCAATAGCTTGAATGACGCCTCTGATCGTCTGGCCGACGATGGAGATTCGCGCGCGCTGATCGAGACGGTTCTGGCCTCCACCCGCCAGATGGAGGCGCACGCGCGCGCTCTCGAGCAACAGCTTCAGGAATCCGCAGCCGAACTCAATGCGCTGCGCGAGACGCTGGAGCAGGTGCGATCCGACGCCATGACAGACAATCTGACCGGCGTCGCCAACCGCAAGCGGTTCGAGCTGGAACTCGCACGCCTCGCCGCAGAGGCCGACCGGACCCGCCGGCCGATGTGCCTGATCATGGCCGACATCGATCACTTCAAGCGCGTCAACGACACATGGGGGCATCAGACCGGCGACCAGATCATCCGGTTTGTCGCCACAGTGCTTCAGCGGGCCGCGCGCGAGGGCGATCTGATCGCCCGATATGGCGGGGAGGAATTCGCCATCCTTCTGGCCCTCGCTAACGCGGCCGAAGCGCAATCCATCGCCGAGACGGCGCGGCGGGCCATCGAACAGAAAAAGCTCGTCCGACGCTCGACCAACGAAGACCTCGGGGCGGTCACCATGTCGTTTGGCGTCGCCCAACGCGCCCAAGGCGAAACCGCCGACGACCTGATCGATCGCGCCGACCGCAAGCTCTATGAGAGCAAGAACAAGGGCCGCAATCGCGTCACGGTCGACACAATCGGGTTCGAAACGCGCGCCATCGCCTGACGGGCTGACCCAGGGGCGCCCATTCCCTCTTCAGGCGCGGCGCCGTACGCTCCCCTCAAAAATCAGGGAGCGCTTAATGTCCTATCACAAGATCCGCTACAGCCTCGACGGCCCGGTCGCCGTCATCACCATGGCGGATCCCGCGACGATGAACGCCGCCGGGATCGACACCGCCGAGGAGCTGACCGACGCCTTCGCCAGGGCGGCGACGCAGGCCCGCGCAGTCGTGCTGACCGGCGAGGGCAGGGGCTTTTGCTCCGGCGCCAATCTTGTCTCGACCAACAAGGTGGCGGGCGGCGGCACAGCGGGCGAGTTTGACGCGGGCGCCGCGCTCGACACCCATTACAATCCCCTCGTCACCGCGATGCGCGATCTGCCGATCCCGTTCATCACCGCCGTGAATGGCGCCGCCGCCGGCATCGGCTGTTCTTTCGCGCTTCTGGGCGACATGATCATCGCCCAGGAGGACGCCTATTTCCTCCAGGCGTTTCGGCGCATCGGTCTCGTGCCCGATGGCGGCTCCACCTACATGCTGGCGCGCGCCGTCGGCCGGGCCCGGGCGATGGAGATGATGCTGCTGGGCGAAAAGATCTTCGCGCCGCAGGCGCTCCAGTGGGGGATGATCAACCGGATGACGTCAGCCGCGGACCTGATGCCGACGGCGCTGAAGCTCGCCGCCCACCTCGCCAACGGCCCCACCCGGACGCTCGCCATGATCCGCAAGATCGCATGGTCGGGTCTGGACAATTCCTGGGATGACCAGCTGCATCTGGAACGCGTCAGCCAGCGTGACGCCGGGCGCACCGCCGATTTCCGCGAAGGCGTGTCCGCCTTCCTCACCAAGCGGCCCGCGCAATTCACGGGAGCCTGACGCCATGAGCCTCAGAACCCCGCTATGCGATCTCCTCGAGATCGAGCATCCGATCATGCTGGCGGGCATGGGCGGTGTTTCCTATGCAGAGGTGACGGCCGCAGTCTCCAATGCCGGCGGCTATGGCTGCCTCGGCATGGCGGGCCGCAGCCCCGATGAGATTCGCGACAACATGCGCCGGGTTCGCCAGCTGACCGATCGCCCTTTCGGCGTCGATCTCCTGGCGGCCGTGCCGCAAAGTCTGGAGCAGGCGGTCGACATCATCATTGCGGAAGGGGCGACAGCGTTCGTCGCGGGGCTCGGCGTGCCGGCCAAGATCATCGAGAAGCTGCATGACGCCGGGCTGAAGGTGTTTGTGGTCGGCGGCGCGGTGAAGCATGCGGTGAAGGCCGAGGAGGCCGGCTGTGACGGCGTGATCCTGCAAGGCTCCGAAGGCGGCGGCCATACTGGTCTCGTGGGGACGCTGCCGCTGGTGGCGCAGGGGGTGCAGGCTGTCCGCATTCCGGTCGCCGCCGCAGGCGGTCTTTATGACGGACGGGGGCTGGCAGCCGCCCTCGCGCTGGGCGCCCAGGCCGTCTGGATGGGCACCCGCTTCATTGCGTCGGAAGAAGCCCATGCCGGTCAGATGTACAAGGACGCGGTTCTCGCCGCAGCCGACGACGCCACCGTGCGCACCCGGTGTTATTCGGGCAAGCCGATGCGGGTGAAGACCAATTCCTATGTGCTCGACTGGGAAAGCCGCCCGCAGGACATCCAGCCCTTTCCGATGCAGGCGATGATTTCCCACCAGAACAAC
>JBIIUJ010000237.1:0-2627 GCA_044340025.1 Caulobacterales bacterium | reverse complement strand
GATCAGCCCGCCAACGTGGTCGACGGCAATGTCGAGCGGGTGATGAGCCGGCTCTTTGCTGTCGAGGCGCCGCTGCCGTCGGCCAAGGCGGAACTTGCCCGCCACGCAGCCGGCTTCGTGACCGCCGATCGGCCCGGCGACTGGGCGCAGGCGCTGATGGATCTGGGAGCGACCGTCTGCACGCCGCGCAGCCCCGCCTGCCCGGTCTGCCCCTTGGGGGCCCAATGCGCCGCGTTTGCAACCGGGGCGCCCGAGACCTATCCCCGCAAGGCGGCCAGACCGCCCAAGCCGCAACGGTTTGGCGCCTGCTTTGTGCTGAGCGATGACCAGGGCGTCCTGTTGCGCCGGCGGCCGGAGAAGGGGCTGCTGGCCGCCATGCTGGAGCCGCCGGGCACAGACTGGCGTGAACATCCGTTTGGCGCAGACGAGGCGCTGGCCCAGGCCCCTGTCGCCGCCGGCGTCTGGGAGCGGGCGGGCGTCGTGCGCCATGTTTTCACCCATTTCGCGCTCGAGCTGACGGTTTATCGCGCGTCTGGCGCGGCGCAGGGCATGACCCCGCATGCGGCTCTGCCGCAGGCTGCGTTGCCGACGCTGTTTCGCAAGGCGCTGGCGCTGGGCCTGGGGTGACTACACCCGCCGTCATCCCGGACGGCGCAAAGCGACGATCCGGGACCTTGGGCAGGGCTTACTCCTGGGAGGTCCCGGCTCTCGCTGCGCTCGGCCGGGATGACGGCGCTTTGCAAGGCCGGCCACGCCAGACAGCAAACGGCGCCGCAAGTCCAAGCTCGCGGCGCCGACGCTTTGGTGACGGAGGAACGCTACGCGTCGATGTTGCGCTTGTGGGTCTCGGGCAGGAACAGGATGCCAAGCACCAGTGTCATGGCGGCGATCGAGATCGGATACCAGAGACCGGCGTAGATGTTGCCGGTCCCTGCCACGATCGCGAAGGCGGTGGTGGGCAGAAAGCCGCCGAACCAGCCGTTGCCGATGTGATAGGGCAGGCTCATCGCGGTGTAGCGGATACGGGTGGGGAAGAGTTCCACCAGCATCGCCGCGATCGGGCCATAGACCATCGTCACATAGATCACGAGCACGGCCAGGATCGCCACGATCATCGGCTTGTTGATCTGATCGGGGTTGGCTTCCTTGGGATAGCCCGCCGCCGTGATCGCCGCGCCGACGTCGTCGGAGAACTTCTTCGACGTCGCCTTGAAGGCGGCCTGATCCAGGGCATTGCCGTCGAAGCTGGCGATCACGGTCTCGCCCACCTTGATCTGGGCGAGCTGGCCGGGCTGGGCGTCTACTGTCGAGTAGCTGACAGAGCGGCCGGCCAGCGCGGAGCGCGCGAGGTCGCACGAGGAGCGGTAGGTGATGTGCTCCTTCAGCTCCCCGGGGGCGAACTGGAAGTTGCAGTCTGCCGGGTCGGCCACGATCTGCACCGGGCTTGCCTTCATCGCCTGGGCGAGCTGCGGATTGGCCGCGACAGTCAGGGCGTTGAACAGCGGGAAGTAGGTGAGGGCGGCGAGCGCGCAGCCGGCCATGATGATGGGCTTGCGGCCGATCTTGTCGGACAGCCAGCCGAACACGATGAAGAAGGGCGTGCCGATGAGAAGGCCCAGCGCCACGAGGCCGTTGGCCTCAAGCCCGTCCACCTTCAGCATCTTCTCGAGGAAGAAGAGCGCGTAGAACTGCCCCGTGTACCAGACCACCGCCTGGCCCGCGACCGCGCCGAGAAGGGCGATGATCACGACCTTCATGTTGCCCCACTTGCCAAAGGCTTCCGCGAGCGGCGCCTTGGAGGTGGTGCCCTCGTCCTTCATCTTCTGGAACACCGGGCTCTCGTTGAGCTGCAGGCGGATCCAGATCGAGACGGCCAGGAGGATGATCGAGGCCACGAACGGCACCCGCCAGCCCCAGTCGGCGAAGGTCTCCTTGTCCATCATCCCGCGCGTGACCATGATCACGAGCAGCGACATGAACAGGCCCATCGTGGCTGTGGTCTGGATCCAGGCGGTGTAGAGGCCGCGCTTGTTGTTGGGCGCGTGCTCGGCGACATAGGTCGCCGCCCCGCCATATTCCCCGCCAAGCGCAAGGCCCTGAAGAAGGCGCATCGCCACCAGAATGATGGGCGCCGCGATGCCGATCGTATCATAGCCGGGCAAAAGGCCGACCACGAAGGTCGACAGGCCCATGATCGCCATGGTGACGAGGAAGGTGTTCTTCCGGCCCACCATGTCGCCGATGCGGCCGAAGAAGAGCGCGCCGAACGGCCGCACCGCAAAGCCCGCCGCAAAGGCCGCCAACGCGAAGATGAAGCCGAGAGTGGAGTTCACCCCGGCGAAGAAATGCGAGGCGATATAGGTCGCGAGCGATCCATACAGGTAGAAATCATACCATTCGAATACCGTGCCGAGCGAAGAGGCGCCGATCACCAATTTTTCCTTGGAGGTCGCCTTGTGATGCTTTGGCAGGGCGTCAACCGAGGTTGTTATGTCGGTCAGTGTCGCCTCCCTATGCGCCGGTCGCCCGGCGCCCAGACCAGACGCGAAAAGCTTCGCGTCCAGTCTTGACGGTAGGAGAGGTCAAGGCTTCGGGTCAGAGCGACCTTGGTCGCGGCTCAACTGACG
>JBIIUJ010000236.1:0-2646 GCA_044340025.1 Caulobacterales bacterium | reverse complement strand
AGGTTGTTATGTCGGTCATTGTCGCCTCCCTATGCGCCGGTCGCCCGGCGCCCAGACCAGACGCGAAAAGCTTCGCGTCCAGTCTTGACGGTAGGAGAGGTCAAGGCTTCGGGTCAGAGCGACCTTGGTCGCGGCTCAACTGACGCGTGGGCCTATCATGCAGCGAGGCAACCGGACGCTGCGGCGCCGCAAAAGAAAAGGCGTCGCCTCGCGGCGACGCCCCTCACAGGAACCCCCGAACGATCAGGCGTCAGAACGTCTGTTTGGCCACGAAGTGAAACCGGTTGAGCGAGCCATCCGCGCCATTGAAGAGCTCGCGCACGGCGTGGCGGAACTCAAATCCGAGATCGAGGCCTGGCATCGGCGAATGGAAGACATTGACCGCAAGGCTCTGGCTTGCGTCGCTTGCGGTCGGGGCGGTGAGGGCTGCTTCCTGGTCGTAGGACTGGAAGGCGTAGATCACGCTCGAGCGCGTCTTCGGCCCCCAGACATGGCGGTAAGCGGCAAAGCCGGCGACCACCCCGATGGCTTCCAGATCGCTTGCCCCCTTCAGCGCGGCGTCGGGCCGGAACCCAAGCCCGATGTAGCGGCTGATGCCTTCCCCAGCGGTGAGCATGAGACGCAGGTCATCCTTTTCCGTCACCATGAACTTGCCCGCGATCGACACGCCAAAGCCCGACCCATCGCGCGAGACCCCGGCCTCTTCCAGGCTCAGCCGGCGCGCAATGCCAGCGACCGAGACCGAGTGCTTGCCTAACGTGTGGTTGATGCGGGCCACGATGTCGGGAACCTGATCGTCGTCGTAGCCCACGATCGCCGGCGCCGTGCGCGAGGCGGCGGTTGTCTCTGGATTTTCCGCGGCCAGCACAAGCTGGGTGTTTGGTCCCAGCGGCGCCGTATAGCGGATCAACGCCTGGCGAACGAACACAGTGCCGTCGGTCGCGCCGATAAAGTCCGTGGTCTCGGGCAGGACCGCGACGTTCTGGAACGTGGTCCAATCCTGGCCGAACAACCAGCGCCCATAGGATAGCGTGATGCGCCGGACCGCCAGATTATAGGCGTTGGTGACAAGCTCCGTGCCCGTACCGGGGGAGGACTGAAAGTCCGCCTCCACATAGCCGGTCATGGTCTTGCCATCCACGGTCCGCGAGCCGGTGAGCGTCAGCCGGGTCTGTTTGGCGTGCAGATCAAGCTCCGGGTCCTCTGAGCGGCCGCCGACGGGCGTCGCGCCGGGAACATAGAAGTCGCGGCCCGCGCCCGACGCACCGACATCGCCGTCGGCGTAATCGCTCAAAAGCGCCTCGGTCTTGATGAAGCCGCCGAGCCTGAAGGTCGTGGGGCCCACGCGCATGCCTTCCGCTGCGGCGGCGGGCGCGGCCGCAGGGGCAGGCGCAGGGATCCGCTCGGGCGCTCGGGCGGCTTCGCGGGCGCGCATCTCGGCAAGCTCGGCCTGCATGGAGGCGAGCGCGCTTTCAAGCTGGCGGATGCGGCTTTCGGTGTCCGGCGCGGTCTGGGCGCGCGCCTGGGCCGGCCCGAGAAGCGCGATGGCGGCTGCCGCTGCAAGCAGAGCCGGCCGGAGTGACGGATACAGACGCATGCATTTCCCCCTGTCGTTTAGATCGAGCGGGGCAGGGGAAGGCGTGTCGCCGCCGCCCGGCCATGGCCCGCCGTTCACCCTAGATGCGGGCGTCGCAGCGGTTTCCTGAAGCTAGACATTGGTCTTGGCGGAGGTCTGGCCGCGACGGCGCGTCGCGCAGGCGACGAATTGTCCTTACCCTACGAAAGGATACTGTTGGGTTTACAAGACAATGTCGGGAGGAGCCTCATGACTGGATCGACTGTGCTGATTGCAGACGATCATCCCCTGTTTCGGCAGGCGCTCCATCTTGCCGTCGGGCGCGCCCGACCGGGCACGGCGGTGATCGAGACCACGACGCTGGCCGATGCGCTCGACGCCGCGCGCCTCGCCCCTCACCTCGATCTGGTCCTGCTGGACCTGCGCATGTCGGATTGCCAGGGGTTCGCAGGCCTCGCCCAGCTGCATGCCGAGCGGCCGGGCGTGCCGATTCTGGTGGTGAGCGGCGTGGACCAGCCCGACGCGGAAGCGCGCGCCCGTCGGTTCGGCGCGGTCGGGTTTGTGCCGAAGGCTTCCGATCTTGACGCGATGGCCGGCGCCATCGCTGCGGCGCTGCGTGGCGAGGTCCGGCCTCTTGCCCTTGAGCCGGACCCCGGCGAGCGGGAGCTCTCCGATGTCGCCGATCGCATCGCGAGCCTCACCCCCACGCAATTGCGCGTGCTGATTGGCGTGCTCGCCGGCCGCCTGAACAAGCAGATCGCCTATGATCTCAATATCGCCGAAGCGACGGTGAAGGCGCACATGACGGCCGTCCTGCGCAAGCTCAACGTGCTGAACCGCACCCAGGCGGCGCTCGCGGCGCGCGCCCTGGCGCTGGAGCCGGAGCCAGCCATCTGATCGCGGTGCGCGGCGGCGTTTCCGTCGTCACACAATCGGGCTAAGACCGCGCCAGCCTGCCCCGACCGGCTGGAGCCCGAACCATGCGCATCTTCATCGACACCGCCGATATCGCCGAACTGACAGCGCTGGCCGAAACCGGCCTCGTGGACGGGGTGACCACCAACCCAAGT
>JBIIUJ010000235.1:0-2648 GCA_044340025.1 Caulobacterales bacterium | reverse complement strand
CGGGCCGGAAACGCGGGCCTGCCATTCCTGACGCACCGCGCGGGCATCGGGATCGGCGCGAAGCGCCAGCTGGATCAGCGGATCGGTGGACGCCTGGATCGTGGCGAGATCGGCCTTCCACAGCCTAAGCCGCTCGGCCGGATCGGCGAGCTTTGTGCCGGAAATGGCGGCCGCAGCCAGACTTTCCGGGCTGTCCCTGCCCAGGAGGCGCTGGATGCGCGGATCGTCGACCGTGAGATACTCACGCGCCTTGGAAAGCCAGAGCTCCAGCCCCATCCGCTCCTGATCGGGAAAGATCGGGAAAGCGGCGCCGAGCTGGCGCTCGGCCTGCGGCAGCGCCGCATCGTTGAAGCCGGGCAGGCGCTCGGCGCTGGGCTTGGCGCGCTCGGCCGCGCCGCGCACGATCAGCCGCGCCATGGCGTAGAGCTGCGAGATCGAGCCGGCGCGCGCTTCCAGGAAGTCATGCGCCAGGAACAGATCGGTCTGGGCGGCCACAGCCTTTTCCACATCCGCCCAGGGATCGCCGATCTCTGCAGCGAGGGCGGCGTTGGCGCGCACCCGCTCCCGCAGAGAGCGCTCTTCCTCCACTTTCATGCCGAAAAAGGCCGGGTCGAGCAGCGCGCGCATCTGGCCGTATTGCGCCTTGAAGCTGTTCTCCACCCCGAAGATCTGATCGGCGCTGGAACGACGCGCCTCCTCGCTGGTCGCGGAATAGGCGATCAGGCGGCCGCGCAGTTCGGAGCGGACGAGCTGGCGTGTCGGCAATTGCCAGTCGCGCAGGAAGCCGAGCTGGGCGTTGGTCTGGAGCCGGGAGGTCGAGCCGGGATTGCCGGCGACAAAGACGAGGTCGTTCTCTTTCGGCGCATCCGTCGCCCAGGTCAGATGGTGCGGCGTGGCGACGGGCTTGCCATCCTCATACAGGCGCAGGAAAGCCCCATCGAGATTGTAGCGGGGGAAGTTGAAGTTGTCCGGGTCGCCGCCGAAGAAGCCCACATTGGTCTCCGGCGCGAACACAAGCCGAAGGTCCTTGTATTCCCGATAGGTGTAGAGCTTGTACTGGCCCCCGCGATACAGCGTGACGACTTCGCAACGCGTCTTGGGGTCGGCCTTGCAGCCTTCGTCTTCCAGCTTGGCGATCGCCGCGTCGCGCGCCTTCACCAGCGCCTCTCCGGAGAGGCCGCGCATGGCCCCCTGCACGGTGTCGGTCACATCCGCGATGGAGAGCAACACTTCGCCGGAAACGGCGGGGCAGGTCTTTTCCTCCTCGCTCTTGGCGGCGAGAAACCCCTTGGCGGCGTAGTCCTGCTCGGCGGTCGAGAGATTGGCGATGCAGTCCGAGACGCAGTGCCAATTGGTCAGCACCAGCCCATCGGGCGAAACGGTGGACGCCGAACAGCCGCTCGACAGCCGCACCGCTGACAGGCGAACATGATCGAGCCAGGCCTGATCCGGCCCGAAGCCATACTTCGCCTGCACCTGCGCCGAGGGGAAGTTATCGAAGGTCCACATGCCTTCATCAGCAAAGGCGGGCGTGGCGAAACCGAGCGCCAGAGCGGCGGCCCCGGCAAGATACACTGAACGCATGCAGACGTTTCCTCATTGGTGGGCGCGCCGCACCGGGCCGACGCGCGCTATGCGCGAGCCTAGACCTGCAAGCCACGCGGCGCCAAGCGCCGCGCGTCTGCAGCGCGCGCAAATGGCGCAAGCGCGCAGAGAGCGCCGGCGGAACCATGCCTGCCGGCGACTGCGGCATGTTGGCCGCCTTCCCCGGCGGATCGCAGGTGAAACCTGGCCGCGCCCACGCTACACACCCGGGCCATGAGCCTGATCGACGCTTTGCCCGCCCCGCCCGCCGAGAATGATCCCCTGCCTGCGATCCGCCTTGCGCCCGAGGCGCTGGCGTTTCTGGCGTCGCGGCGGTCCACCAAAGTGATCCATCTGGCCGAGCCGGGGCCTGCCGGGACGACGCTTGCCCGACTGCTCACCATCGCCGCGCGTGTGCCCGATCACGGCAAACTTGCACCCTGGCGGTTCATCGTGGTCGAGGGCGACGCCAGAGCGGCGCTGGGCGAGGCGCTGGCCGGCGTATTTCAGCGCCGCTTTCCAGACGCCCAGCCCCCCGCCGTGCAGGCCGAGGCCCAGCGCTTCCTGCGCTCGCCCCTGACAGTGGTTGTGGTCAGCCGGGCGGCGCCGCACCCCAAGATCCCGGAGTGGGAGCAGGTGCTGAGCGCGGGCGCGGTCTGCCATCAGTTGCTGCTGGCGGCCCATGCGGCGGGGTTTGGCGGCTGCTGGCTGACCGGCTGGGCGGCCTATGATGCCGAAGCCAAAACCATCCTGGGCCTCGCGGCGGGTGAGCAGATCGCCGGCTTCGTGCCGCTCGGCACGCCAACCACGCCCGCCCAGGAGCGTCTACGCCCCGATGTGGCCGCCCTCACCACGCACTGGAGCAAGCCATGACCCCCCGACGCTACGCCATTCTGGACGTCTTCACCGGGACCCCGCTGACCGGCAATCCGCTGGCCGTGGTGCAGGACGCCGATGACCTGACCACCGCGCAGATGCAGGCAATCGCGCGGGAGTTCAATCTGTCCGAGACGGTCTTCCTGCGCCCGCCGGGCGCGCCAGACCGCCGGGCGGATCTTCGCATC
>JBIIUJ010000088.1:0-10906 GCA_044340025.1 Caulobacterales bacterium | reverse complement strand
TCGATCCGGAAGCTGTCGGCGTCCGGGATCACGGTCTCGTCGCGATTGCCCGACACATACCACATCGCCACCTTGTCGCCCTTGCGGATGGTCTTGCCGGCCAGCGCCACATCTTCCAGCGCGGTGCGGCGCATATGGGCGAGCGGGGTCTGCCAGCGGATGATCTCGCTCACCATGTTGGGGATCACACCCGGGTTGGCGCGCAGCTTGGCCATCTCGCCCGGGTTCTTCGACAGGGCGTAGAGCCCTCCGGTGATGGAATTGCGGGTGGTGTCATTGCCGCCCACGATCAGGAGCACGAGGTTTCCGAGAAACTCCATCCGGTCCATGTTCCGGGTGCTTTCGCCATGGGCGAGCATGGAGATGAGGTCGCCTGTGGGCGGCGCATTCACCCGCTCGTTCCAGAGACGGAAGAAATAATCTGCGCATTCAAACAGTTCTGCACGGCGCTGGTCTTCGGTCTCGATGATCCCGCCGCCGGGCGAGGCGGTCGCCACATCCGACCAGCGCGTCAGCTTGCGCCGGTCCTCCCACGGAAAATCAAACAGGGTGGCCAGCATCTGGGTGGTGAGCTCGATCGAGACACGATCCACCCAGTCGAACTCCTGATCGCGGGGCAGACCGTCGAAGATTTCACCGATCCGTGTACGGATCACCCCTTCGAGCCGCGCGAGGTTTTCCGGCGCCACGATCGGCTGGACCACCTTGCGCTGGGCGTCGTGCCTGGGCGGATCCATCGCGATGAACATCGGGAGGGTGAAATCCTCGTCGAAGTTGCGCAGCGTGATCCCGCCCAGAAAGGCGTCGGACGAAAACTGGCGATGGTTCGTGTCCACCGCCATGATGTCGTTGAAGCGCGTGACCGACCAGTAGCCGCCGATGTCGGGATTGTCCGACACCACCCAATGCACGGGGTCTTCACGCCGCAGCCGCTCGAAATAGGGCCAGTGCGCATCGTTGACCCAGAGCTCTTCGGCGCTGACATCTATCTGGTCGAGCGGCAGCGCGGCCGCGCGCGCGCGGTGAAAGTCCAGAATTGATGGGGCGCCGTCGGCCATGACATGTCCTCCCGAACTGCGGCTCTGAGGGCCGTCGTTGGGGAAGCAGACCACGAAAGCGCGGCCCTGTCACCTGCGTGACGGGGGCGTCACTTTTGCCCGGCAGGTGTAGCCTCAGTGCTGGCTTTCAGGCAGCCGCACGACCAGCCCGTCCAGATCGGCCGAGACCGTGATCTGGCAGGACAGGCGCGAATTGGCCGTCACGCCTTCGGCGAAATCCAGCATGCTCTCTTCCATGCTCGCCGCCTTGCCGGTCCTGGCGATCCAGGCGTCGTCGACATAGACATGGCAGGTGGCGCAGGCGCAGGCGCCGCCGCAATCAGCGTCGATGCCAGGGACGTTGTTCTTGACCGCGCCTTCCATGACGGTGGCGCCGGCCGCGACGTCGATCACATGCTCTTTGCCAGAGTGCTCGATATAGGTGACTTTCGGCATGGGCTCCCAGCGCTCTTAAGCCGTCGCCATCGCGGCGATCTGTTTCATGGGCGTCGATGTATCAGCCAAAAGCGCGCGCGCAAGCCGGGCGCCCTTCGCGATCAGCGGCTTTGAGGCCAGGAACTCGGCCGGGCTGTTGATGGCGTCCACCGCGATCAGGCGGCCCTCGCGCAGATAAAAGACCGCAAAGCGCCGGCTTTCGGGATCGCCACGCAGCACCGTCTCGTCGTGACCGTTGAAGAGACCCGCAGTCTGGAGCTTCAGCTCATACTGATCGGACCAGAACCACGGCGCCTCCAGCACCGGCGCCGGCGCGCCCAGGATGGCGGCGGCGGCGATCTTGCCCTGTTCGATCGCGTTGTGGACACTTTCGAGCCGCCCGCGCCCGCCATAGGGAAAGAGCGGCCGCTCCGCGCAGTCGCCGATGGCGAACACCTGCGGGTCGGAGGTGCGCGCGGCCTCGTCCACGATGATCCCGTTGCCGCAGGCGAGGCCCGCCGCCGCCGCGATCTCCTGTTCCGGCACGATGCCGACCCCGATCAGCACAAGGTCAGCACCGACCGTCTCCCCGCCTGACAGCCGGACCGCCGTCACCGCGCCGCCTGCGCCCTCGATGGCGGATGCTCCCGTGCGGGTGCGGATATCCACGCCCTCGGCGCGGTGCACGCGCTCATAGAAGGCCGACACCACCGGCGCCGTCACGCGGGCGAGCACGCGTTCCTGCGCTTCCAGCAGCGTGACAGACAGGCCCGCGCGGGCAGCCACGGCGGCCACCTCCAGCCCGATATAGCCGCCGCCGATGATGACCAGCTGCCTGCCCGGCGCAAAACCGGCGCGCAGCCCGTCCACGTCTGCTGTGGTGCGCAGATAGTGCACGCCGGCAAGATCCGCCCCCGGGATCGGCAAGGTGCGCACGCGCGAGCCTGTGGCCAGGATCAGGCTGGCGTAGGGGTAGACGCCGCGCGCTGTCGTGACGGTGCGGGCGGTGCGACCAAACGCCAGGGCCGGCTCGCCGAGGCGGACGTCGACGGCTTCGGCCGCCCAGGCCTCCACCGGACGAAACGTCACCCGGTCGAGCCCCATTTCGCCGGAGAGATACTTCTTGGAAAGCGGCGGGCGCTGGTAGGGCGCGACAGGCTCGGCGCAAAGCATCGTGATCGGGCCGGCATAACCGCCCTGGCGCAGGCTCTGGGCGGCCTGCGCCCCGGCCTGGCCGCCGCCAACGATCACCACGCCTGCCATCACGCATCCTCCCGCAGGCGCGGGCTAGCGCAGGACGCCCGCTCCCGCCAGCCCTGGCGCGCCGCTTGACGTGGGGTGCGCCGCATGAGGAAGCTTGCGCGCTCGGCAACGCCATCTCCTCAAACCGAAAAGTTCGCCATGCCTCACCTCCTAGCGCTTTCCCTTGGCGGCGCCGCCATGCTCGCCGCCGGCGCGGCGACGCCCGCTCAGCCCGCGGCCCCGCCAGCCTGGCGCGACGCCTCAGCCACCCTGCCGGCCAAGCCTGCGCCGGGCCATTCCATGGGCGCGCGGGCCGCAGACATGGACTCAGACGGCGACCTCGATCTCGTCATCGCCATGGAGCGCGAACCCAATCGGCTTTTGATGAACGACGGGCGCGGCCGCTTCACCGATGCTTCGGCCCGCCTGCCGCGCGCCGCGCGCGACAGCGAGGAAGTCGCCCTCGTCGATGTGGATCGCGACGGCGACCGCGACGTCGTGATCGCCAACGAGGATGATCTGCGCCCCGAACTCTATCTGAGCGAAGGGCGCGGCACGCGTTTTGTGGACGCAAGCGCGCGGGTGGCGGCGCGGGTGAAAGCCAATGGCGTGGTGGCCTTCGATGCCGACGCCGACGGCCTGCCCGACCTTCTGTTCGGCGGCGACAAGGTCTCCACCCTGTTCATGAATCGCGGCCGGGGCGTCTTTGTGGACGAGAGCCTCACCCGCCTGCCCGACACCTACGCCGGGGTGCAGGACGCAGCCGCCGGCGACATCGACGGCGATCGCGACCTCGATCTCGTGTTCGGCGCCGAAGACCGCAACCAGATCTGGCTCAACGACGGCAAGGGCGTCTTCGCGCTCGCCCCGGCCGCCGCCTATCCCCGCCCTGCCCAGCCGGAAGAAACCCGCGATGTGGAACTCATCGACCTCGACCGCGACGGCGACCTCGATCTGGTGCTCGCCAATGTGGTTTTGTGGAACCCGCGCGCGGCGGGCGGGCTGCGGGTGTTGCTGAATGATGGCAAGGGCCGGTTCACAGACGCCAGCGCCGCCTGGGTTCCTGCGGGAATGACAGCCACGCTGGCCATAGAGCCGGTCGATCTCGACCGCGACGGCCGGATCGATCTTGTGCTCACCACACAGCCGACCCGCCTCGCCGGCCCCGGCTTCCATGGACGCATCGTGGTGCTGATGAACCGGGCCGACCGGCTGGAGCCAGCCCCCGGGCTGACGCCGCCCGATCTCGCCGGCACGGTGGGCTTTGACGCCACGGCGGGCGACTTCGACGGCGACGGTCGGGCCGACCTGTTCATCTCCGGCCGGGCGGGCCCGGACCTGCTGCTGCTCACCCGCCCCGGGGGCTGAGGCGCGCCTGGCCGGCCCAGCCCCGGCGCACGAGAAGCTCTCCAAACGCCTGTTTGCGGGCCGTAAAGGCCGGCGTGATCGCCGCGACGCGCTCAGGCCCCGCCTTTTCCGGTGAACCGCTGTCGAACGGAGGGGCGGGATCATATTCCAGCACAAGCTGGATGCGTTGAGCGACCTCCTCTCCGGCGAGTTCGGCCGCCAGCGTCAGGCCGAAATCGATCCCCGCGGTCACCCCGCCGCCGGAGAGCCGGTTGCGGTCGCGCACCACGCGGGCGGGATCGGGGATGGCGTCAAACGCGGGCAAGAACTCCCGCCACGCCCAATGGCAGGCCGAGCGATAGCCCTGCAGCAAACCCGCCGCGCCGAGCACAAGCGAGCCATTGCAGACCGAGCAGACATAACGCGCCCCCGCCCCCACGCGGGCGAGAAACGCAAGCGTCTCGTCATCCTCGCACAGGGCAAGCGTTCCCGTTCCGCCCGGCACGATCAGCACGTCCAACGGTGGGCAGTCCGGGAAAGTGGTTGTCGGCAGGATCGAAAAGCCCGCGTCCGTGGCGACGGGCTCCGGGCTCTTCCAGATGTAATGCAGGCTTGCCCCCGGCACGCGCGCAAGCACCTGGGCGGGTCCCGTCATGTCGAGCTGTGTCACCATCGGAAACAGCAGAAACCCGATCGTGACGGTCATGCGCGCCTCCCGAAGGCCAGCGCGGAGGCACGAGCCCCCGCGCCCCAAGCCTGAGGCTTACCGCACGCAGAGCAGGTCTTCCAGCACGCCCCGGTCGGTGGTGTAGAATTCGGCGTCGCGCCAGCCTGAACGGCGGCACACCTCATCGGCGATCCGGTCGGGGTTGCGACCGCCAAGCGAGATGGAGCGGCCGTTGATCGTGGGCCGGGCGAAGAAGCCAGCCCGTCGGCCCGTCGCGCTCGGCCCATCGAGCCGGCCGCCGCCCCAATCGTCATCCCAGCCGCCGCCGGACCAGCCGCCATCATGGCCGCCGCCCCAGCCTGCCGAACGCACCGACGAGATCCGGCCAGACAGACCGATCTGGGCCAGATCAGGCACGTCACGATCGATCGTCACGCAGCGGCCGCCGAAATTGATGTCCTCGCAGACCTGCCAGCTTGTGCCGCGACGAACCGAAAGCGACTGGGCGCGGTCATTGAACCCGAGCGAGCGGAAATCGCTCTCGCCGCCGCGAATCTCGCGGGCGTCGCCACGGAAGCCGGGCTCGGCAAAGACAACAAGGCCGTCGGCGCGGCCGCTCCAGCCGCCGCCAGGGCCGCCGCCAAAGCCGCCGCGCCAGCCGTCCAGCGGCCGCACCGAGGAGATAAGCCCGGCAAAGCCGCCAAGATCGCGCACGTCGCCCTCGAACACGCGGCAGGCCGAGCGGTAATCCGCATCCATGCAGACTTCCCAGCGCCCTTCAGCGCGCAGCGAGCGGGCGCGATCATTGAACCGGACAGACGACAGATTGCTGTCGGCGGAGATGAAGGTGCGGCTGTCGCCCTGGAGATCGGCTTGATCATAGAGTGTCAGGGTCGGTCCGCGCTGAGCGAGAGCGGGGCCGGCGATGGCGGCGGCGGCGACAGCGGCGAGAAGCAGAGCACGCATCCTGTAGGTCCTTTCGTTGTGATCATCAGACCTCCCGATGCTGCCGGCGCCCGGCTGAACCCTGGCTGAAGGCGCCATCGCCCGCCCCGTTCAGAAAACGGGCGCCAAGCACCCCCATCCCGGCCCGCGCCCGGGGCGAGCCTCAGAGCTGCTTGCGCAGGCTCAGTTCCACCACCCGGCCGCGCGGAGCCAGAACCGGGCCCTGGAGAGCGAGCGGGGTCTCGCCTGTGGCGTCGGCGACGCGTTGGGCGGCGTCGGCGATGTTTTCCACCCGCAGCGTCAGGCGCGTGCGCGCCAGGATCGGATAGCGTGCGATGAGATCGCGCCGGGCGTTGAAGTCCACAAACAGGCGAGCGTTCAGGGTGGCGAGATCGTCGTAGGAGACAAGGCCGGAGCGGGCGCCTTCCACCGCTCCCTCCCCGCGCCAATTGCCCTCGATCCGGGCGCCCAGGCCACGCCAGGTCACGCCGGCTTCCAGCTCCAGCCCATGGCGGCGCACGGGGGCCTGCTCGTTCAGGCTCTGGCCGGCGAGAAGATCGAGCGCGGGCGCGCCGGCGGCCAGACGCGCGGTCTCCTCCAGGCGCAGCGTGTGCGCGATCGAAACGCTCCAGCGTCCGGCGCGCAGATCCTGCGGCGGGCCGCCGCCGCCAAAGCCTGCGCCGCCAACGCCGCCACGACCGCCGCCGCCGCCGCCAGGCCGGCCGGCGCCGGGCGGGCCTGCGCCGGGCGGGCGGGCGCCCGGCGGCAAGGTGATGCGGGGGCCGAAGCCCTTGTCGGCGCTGAAGGCGAGACGCAGCCGCCGGCTATCGAGACTGGCAAGGTTCACCGCCCGCCGGTCGAGCGCGATCAGCCGGCCTGTCGCGTCGCGCTGGATGCGATCGGCAAACGCCGCTTCCACGGCAGCCGAAAGCGCCGGCAAGGCTGCAATCGCGTCCGCGCGCGCCTCCTCCACATAGCCGAGCGTGACAGTCACGCCTTCCTGACGGGGCGGGGACCATGTGAGGTCGAGGCTTGTGCGGTCGCGCCGTTCGCTGCGCAGACCCGGCTGGCCGCCGCTGATGGCGATCACATCGACGCTGGCGCCGGCGCGCGGATCAAACACCGACGAGCCTGGCGTCTCCAGCCGCGGGGCGCCCAGTTGCGACAGGTTGGGCGCGATCTCGTCGACGTCATGGGCCAGACGGACGCGCAGCGAAGGAGTGGGCGCCCAGTTTAGCGTGGCCCCGCCCCCGCTTTGCTCGCCGGCGTCGCTGAGCGTCGCCCCCGACAGCGTGGCGGACACAAAGAGATCGCCCAGCCCGGGCAGAACCTCGCGCCGGCGGCTGGCGAGCGGCACGGTGAGGGTCAGGCGGCCATCGGCCTGGGTGCGGTCCTGGGCGGAGCGCTCGGTCGGGCGGAGAGGGCGGGCGGTTTCGGCCTCGATCGCGCGATCTTCCAGCCCAAGCCGGAGGCTGAGCCGAACCGGGCCGGCCGGCGCGTCGGTGATCGGGCCGCTGGCGGTGAGCGCGGCCTGAGCAGTCTCGGTCTCGCTGACGGCAAGGCCCGCGCGCAGGCCCCCGCGCGTGAGGGTGCGGACGCGCTGGCTCTCGAGGCTGGCGGTGAGGGCGGTCTGCCAGCGGCCGCGAAAGTGATCCGCGCCGGCGCCGATGCGCACAGTATCGGTCTCGCCATCGCGCAGACTGATCCCGCCGGCCGCCGGATCGGCGCCGAGCGGGCGCTCGGTCTCGTCGCGCTCCACGGCGAGATTGACGGTCAGCTGGGTCTGGGCGCCGGCGGCGCGGGCCGCCGACAGGCTTGCCCGGCTGCGCAACGTCTCTGGGGCCAGCGCGCGCGGGGCCGAGCCGGTGGGCCGGATCGGCCGCTCCGATTCCAGGATGGAATCGCCGCTCTCCACCCGCCCCGCGATCAGCAGGCGGCCTTCTTCGCCCACCCGGAAAAGGCTCGCCTCGCCGCGGCCTTCCCGGCGCGCGCCGGAAGCGACGTCTGCGCCCGCAACCTCGGCGGTCACAGCCCGGAAACGGCGGCGGAGCACGAAGTTCAGCACCCGCTGATCAGCCGGAAACCCGAACTGCAGCGCCACATCCTCGCCCAGCACCTCCACCCGCGCGATGGCTTCCGACGGGATGGCCCGGATCTCCTGAAAGCCGCCGACGCGCCGGCCATTGAGCAGCACGAGCGGCGGCCCCTCCCCGCGCGCTGAACCCGATCGCGCCGCCAGCGCGTTCACCACATCGGCAAGCGAGGCCACGCCCAGCGAGCGCACAGCCTGCACGTCCAGCACCTGTTCGGGGACAGCCTCGCCGGGAACCGAGCCCGGCAGGCGCTGGCCGGTCACCACGACCGCGTCGGCGCGCACGACCTCGTCCTCGTCGGCCTCAGCCGCCGGAGGCGGAGCGATCTGGGCGCGGGCGGCCCCCGCAGTAGCGAGAACAGTGATCAGGCAGACAAGGAGGCGACGCATGGAAGGCTCTGCGGTTAAACGCCGGGCAGCGGACGATCCGTCGCGATCAGGGCGGGCTTGGCGCCGGTTCGGGCGCGGGTTCGGGGGCGGGCGGCTCCTGCGCTGGCGCCGGAGCGGGGGCTGGGCGCACCTCGGCGGCGCTGAGGCTGGGGCCGGCGGGCGGGGCGGGCGGGCTGAGGATCACCGCGCCCGGCGCGCGCGGCGCGGCCTGCGCGGGGGCGAAGAAGGGGGTCGCGGCCCCGCGCGCGGAGGCCAGAGGCGTATCGAGCACGCGGGCGAGATCATCGGCCGCGTCGAGCCAGCGTTCGTGCTGATGGGCAGGAAAATCGTCGCTGACGCCGCCGGCGACGCTGACCGTATAGCGCAGATACAGCGCGCTATTGGCCACCTCGGCGCGCGCGATGCGCTGGCGACGGCTCCAGGCGTCGGCGCGGGCCTGATCGCCGGGCGAGAGCACGGCAGCGGCGACATACTCATAATCCCCACAGGCGAGCGCGCTCACCGGATCGCGGCACTCATAAAACAGGATGCGCCAGGCGAACGGCCCGTCCCGGCCATGGATCTCGGTCGTGGCCGCCAGCGGATCGGCGGCGCCGGCCTTGAGCGCCACAGACACGCCCGCAAGCTCCAGCCGGCGGGCGAGCCAGACAGCATCCACCCCGCGCGCGGCGTTGGCGGCCAGCGCCTCGGCCGCGACACCCGCCAGCGCAAGCCCAAGAAGGCCGGCCGCCTCAGGGCGCATGTTCGATCGCCTCGATATCGTCGTCGGACAGGCCGAGATGGTGGCCGATCTCGTGGATCAGCACGTGGCGCACCAGCGCCTCGAGGGTCACGGAGCCATCGCCGGCCCATTCATCCAGGATCGGCCGACGATAAAGCCAGACCTCGGAAGGCATCAGCGCCGGGTTGGTCCCCAGATCGCTGGCGACGGGGGCGCCGGAATAAAGGCCGGTCAGATCGAACGGATCCTCGATCCCCAGCTCGTCGAGCACGTCTTCGTCGGCGAAGTCAGCGACGCGAAACACCACCCGCCCGCAGGCGGCGCGAAACGGGGCCGGCAGATCGGCGAAGGCCGCCTCAGCCAGAGCGGCGATATCGTCGAGCGACGGAGCGGGGGAGGACCAGACGCGCACCGGCACGCATCTAGGTCAAAGCGACCAGCTTGTCGCGCGTCTGGGCTCGCGTTTGTCAGATCATGACGCCGCAGACCGCAAAACAGGCAGCGCTATGCCCCAGGCAGCGGGGTCCATTCCTCGCCTGCGGGCAAGGGCGCGAAGATAGCGTCGAGCAGGCTGTGGGAAACGCCCGCCAGCGTATCGGGCGACCAGCGCGGCGCGTTGTCCTTGTCCAGGATCACCGCGCGCACGCCCTCCTGGAAGTCGTGCAGGCCGACCACACGCGCGCCGATGCGGTATTCCATCGCCATCACGTCTTCAAAGCGGGCCATGGCGCGGCCCGCGCGCAGCTGGCGCAACGCGACCTTCAGCGTCTGGGGCGACTTCGAGGCGAGGGTGGCAAGCTGGGCCTGCGCCCAGTCCCCGCCATCCGCGCCAAGCGCCGCCATGATCGCCTCCACGCTGTCATGGCCAAACAGCGCGGCGATGGCGGCCTCTGGATGGGGCAAGGGCGGGCCTTGCGTCGCCAGCGCCTCCAGCGCGGCAAGCCCCTCGCTGCAAAGGCGCGCCTTGAGCGCGTCGATCTGGCCTGAAGGGGAGAAATGGGTCGCCACTCCGATGGAGAGCGCCGCCTCCCCCTTGATGCGGGCGCCGGTGATGGCGAGCCAGACGCCGGTCTCGCCGCCAAGCCGCGGCAGGAACCAGCCGCCGCCCACATCCGGAAACAGACCGATGCCGGTCTCGGGCATCGCAAACACGGTGCGCTCGGTGGCGATGCGGGCGCTGCCATGGACGCTGACCCCCACGCCGCCGCCCATCGTCACCCCGTCCATGATCGCCACATAGGGCTTGGGATAGGCATGGATCAGGTGATTGAGCCGATACTCGGCATGGAAGAAGGCGCGCGCCTGCGCCCCGTCGGCGGCGCCGCTTTCGGCGAGCATCCGGATGTCGCCGCCCGCACAGAAGCCGCGCTCGCCGGCATGGTCGATCACCACGAGCGCAACGGCGGGATCCTCGCGCCACGCCAGCAGCGCCTGCGTCATGAGCAGGCACATCTCGGTGTTGAGCGCGTGGAGCGCTTGCGGCCGGTTGAGCGTCAGGCGCCCGGCGCAGCCTTCGATTCGGGCAAGGACAGGCGGCGCGCTCACGAGTTTTCCTGCAACAGGCCGCGCACGAAGCCCGCCAGCCACGGCTGGCGCTGGCGGCGCAGCCGCTCGGCCGACACGATCGCGCGCAGTTGGGCGTAGCTCGCCTCAAGGTCCTCGTTGAGGAGCACGTAATCATAGCCGTCCCAGCGGCTGATCTCGCCATAAGCGGCGCCCATGCGGGCTCTCACGACCTCTTCGGAATCCTGCGCCCGAGTGTGGAGGCGCCGGCGCAGCTCGGCCATGGAGGGCGGCAGGATGAACACCTTCACGACATCGGCTTCGGCCCGGTCGGTCAGCTGCTGGGCGCCCTGCCAGTCGATGTCGAAGAGAACATCCTTGCCGGCTTCGAGCGCGGCCATCACTTCGGCCCGCGGGCTGCCGTAGAAATTGCCATGGACCTCGGCCCATTCGAGGAAGCCTTCCTCGGCGCGCAAGGCGTAGAACTCCCGCTTCTCGCGAAAGAAATAGTGCTTGCCCTCTTCCTC
>JBIIUJ010000234.1:0-2681 GCA_044340025.1 Caulobacterales bacterium | reverse complement strand
ACCCGCTCGACCATCATGGTCTTGATCTCGGCGATCGCTCTGGCGGGGTTCAGGCCCTTGGGACAGACCTGCGCGCAATTCATGATCGTGTGGCAGCGATACAGCCGGAAAGGGTCTTCCAGAGTGTCCAGACGCGCGCCGGTGGCTTCGTCGCGGCTGTCGATCAGCCAGCGATAGGCCTGCAGCAGCACCGCCGGACCGAGATAGCGGTCCCCGTTCCACCAATAGGACGGGCAGGACGTGGAGCAGCAGGCGCACAGGATACACTCATAGAGGCCGTCGAGCTTTTCGCGGTCCTCGGCGGACTGCTTCCACTCCTTTTCCGGCTCCGGCGTCGTCGTCTGCATGAACGGCTCGATCGACGCATACTGGGCGTAGAAATTGGTGAGGTCGGGCACGAGGTCCTTGATCACCGGCATGTGCGGCAGGGGGCTGACCGCCACTTGAGCGCCCTCGATCTCCTCGTGGCCCTTGGTGCAGGCAAGCGTGTTGCGGCCGCCGACATTCATCGCGCACGAGCCGCACACCCCTTCCCGGCACGAGCGGCGGAACGTGAGCGTCGGGTCCATCGTGTTCTTGATGTGGATCAGCGCATCCAGCACCATCGGTCCGCAGGCCGAGACATCCACGTCATAGGTGTCCCAGCGCGGGCTCTGGCCGCTTTCCGGATCCCAGCGATAGACCTTGAAGGTGCGCACTTTCTGCGCGCCGGCGGGCGCGGGCCAGTGCTTGCCCTTGGACACCTTGGAATTTTTCGGAAGCGACAGCTGAACCATGCTTTTCCCCTGCGCCACACCACGGTGCGGACACGAGGCTATCTAGCGACTTGAAGCAGACAAGCAAATCCGTCCCGCGCAGACAAAGCCCCGCAGGGGCGCGCCGCTTCAGGGCCGCACCGGCGCCAGGCTGACCGCATAGTTTGGCGCCCAGCTCTTGCCGCCGTCGGTCGAGCGCTCGCCCGTCTCCACCCAGGCGCCGCCGGACACATCCACCGTGAAGCGCAGGCGCGCGCCCTCGAACGCCACCTCCCAGCGAAAGACGCCCGGCCGGACAAGCTCGCCATAGCTCAACACATAGTCCCCGCGCGAAAACGAGCGGAAATTGTAGCGCTTGGCGTCCGCGTCATAGGTGATGACGGCGAAGGAGCCGGGCCCCGGCGTCGGGGGGTTTTCCATGATCCGGCGGGAACCGGCGCTCTCCATCGTATAGGCGAGGCCGCCGACCTTGCTCTCCACCTTGTAGGTGGCGATGAATTCGTAGCGTGCGCCGCCGCCGGGCGGGATACGCCAGCCTGTGCCAGTCCAGGTTCCCACAAGGCCCGAGATCGCCTGCATCGCAGCGCGCTGGGCGGCGGGGTCGCCCTCGGCCCTGGCGAGCGGGGCGGCAAGCAGGAGGGCGGCGAACAGAAAAAGGCGCGGAAGGAGGCTCATCGCTCCATTCCGCGCCCTTGCCGCTTTCGCGCAAACAATGGCCTGACGCGTGACCGCCGGGCGGCGATCACACCCGCTCGATGATGATCGCAGGCGCCATGCCGCCGGCCGCGCACATCGTCACGAGCCCGCGCTTCAGGTCGCGGCGTTCCAGCTCGTCGAGGATCGTGCCGATCAGGATGGAGCCGGTCGCGCCGATGGGATGGCCCAGCGCCATGGCGCCGCCGTTCACGTTCACCTTGTCGCGGTCGAGCTTCAGGTCGCGGATGAACTTTTCCGCCACCACGGCGAAGGCCTCGTTGATCTCGAACAGGTCGATGTCGTCGACGGTCAGGCCGGCCTTCGCCAGAACCTTCCTGGCCGCCGGCACGGGCGCGTTCAGCATCAGCGTCGGGCAATCGCCGACGTTCGCCATCGCCACCACGCGGGCGCGGGGCTTCAGCCCGTTCTTCTCCGCATAGGCTTTCGAGGCCAGCAGCACGGCGGCCGCGCCATCCACGACGCCCGACGAATTGCCGGCATGGTGGACGTGGTTGATCTTCAGGCCCTCATACTTCTGGCGGATCAGGCCGCCATAGGTCGTGCCGGCCTCGTCCAGCGGGAAATCGGCCATCGCCTCGAACGAGGCCTTGAGCGAGGCGAGGCCTTCCAGCGTGGTTTGCGGGCGCGGGAATTCCTCCTTGTCGAGCGCGAGCGTCCCGTCTTCCTTGAAGACTGGCACGAGGGCGCGATCGAAATGCCCGGCTGCGATGGCTTTGGCGGCCCGCTGCTGGCTTTCATAAGCCAGCGCATCGACGGCGTCGCGCGTGATGCCTTCCAGCGTTGCGATCGCATCGCCGCACACGCCCTGATGGCTCTGAGGATGGCGCGCGCGCAGGCGCAGATTGCCGCTGTCCATCATTGGCGGCGCTTTGGGGTCGGCGGTGGCGGCGGTGTAGCTCATCATCTCCGTGCCGCCCGCGATAACCACGTCCTCCATGCCAGACATGATGGAGGCCGCCGCCATGTTCACCGTGGTGATGCCGGAGCCGCAAAACCGGTCGAGCGTCACGCCGGAGGAGCGGATGTCATAGCCCGCATCAAGCGCGGCCATGCGGCCCAGATCGCCGCCCTGCTTGCCGCGTTGGGAGGAGGTGCCCCAGATGATATCGTCCACATCGGCGGTGTTCAGCGCGTTGCGCTGCGCGATGGCCTTCAGAACCGTCGCGCCCAGCTGCTGGGGATGAATGTCGGCGAGCGCGCCCTTGCCGA
>JBIIUJ010000087.1:0-10934 GCA_044340025.1 Caulobacterales bacterium | reverse complement strand
GTGGTGCTGCGCGCGCTGGAGGAGGCGGCCGAGCGCATCCTCGACTTCCATGTGCGCCAGAGGCCCGAAGACGCCCGCTTTACCGACGCCGCCGGCGCATCGCTCGGCTGGCGCTGGACGCCCGTGGACGCCTGCGGCCTTTACGCGCCCGGCGGCAAGGCGGCCTATCCCTCCAGCGTGCTGATGAACGCCTTGCCGGCCCAGGCCGCCGGCGTGGAGCGGCGCATGATGGTGACGCCGCCCGGCCGCGTGGGCGAAAACCCGGCGATCCTGGCGGCCGCCAGCGTGGCCGGCGTGTCGGAGATCTGGACCATCGGCGGGGCGCAGGCCATCGGCGCGCTCGCCTATGGCGCCGGCCCCATCGCAAAGGTCGACGTGATCGTGGGGCCGGGCAACGCCTATGTGGCGGCGGCCAAGAAGCTGGTGTTCGGCGATGTCGGCATCGATTCCATTGCTGGCCCGTCGGAGGTGTTCATCATCGCCGACGCCGCCAATGATCCCGACTGGATCGCCATCGACCTGCTCGCCCAGGCCGAACATGACGAGGACGCCCAGTCCA
The DNA here is from genome assembly GCA_044340025.1 of Caulobacterales bacterium. Lineage (GTDB taxonomy): Bacteria > Pseudomonadota > Alphaproteobacteria > Caulobacterales > Aquidulcibacteraceae > JBIIUJ01. The sequence goes on along the minus strand of JBIIUJ010000087.1, from coordinate 10,375 downwards.
TCCTGTTCACCGATGATGCGGCCTTCGCCGATGCGGTGGCCGCAGCGGTGGACCGGCTGATCGTGCAGGGCCGGGCTGGCGCCCCGGCGCGCGCGTCCTGGGCGGCGCATGGCGCCATCATTCTGGTGGAGCGGCTGGAGGACGCGCTGGCGCTCAGCGACGCCGGCGCGCCCGAACACCTCCAGATCGCGGCCGAAGACGCCGAAGCTCTGGCCGCCCGCGTGCGCCACGCCGGCGCGATCTTCATCGGCCGGCACACGCCTGAAGCGCTGGGGGATTATGTCGGCGGGCCCAACCATGTGCTGCCGACCGGCCAGCGCGCGCGCTTTTCCTCCGGCCTTGGCACGATGCACTTCATGAAGCGCACCACGCTGCTTGGCGTCGGGCCGGAAGCGCTCGCCCGGATCGGGCCCGCGGCGGCCGCGCTGGCGCATGCAGAGGGCTTGCCTGCGCACGCCGGCTCTGTCGAACTGCGGCTCAAGGGGAGCCCATGAGCGACGCACGCCGCATCGCCGATATTGTGCTGGACGAGGCCTCGCTGTCGGCGGCCACGGCGGACGCCGAGCACGAGCGCCGCGTGGCGATCTTCGATCTTCTGGAAGCCAACAGCTTTGACCCCGCCGACGCGCCCGACGGGCCCTATCGGCTGAAGCTGTCGATGCTGGAGCAGAAGCTGGCGCTCGAGATCGAGGATCTCTCCGGCGCGCCGATCAAGGCCTTCATCCTGTCGCTGTCGCCGTTCCGGCGGGTGATCAAGGACTATTTCATGATCTGCGAGAGCTATTACGAGGCGATCCGAAACGCCACGCCAACGCAGATCGAAGCCATCGACATGGGCAGGCGCGGGCTGCACAACGAAGGCTCCGAGCTTCTCGCCGAACGCCTCGCCGGCAAGGTGACGCTCGACTTCGACACCGCGCGCCGCCTCTTCACCCTCATCTGCGCGCTGCATGTGCGGCTGTAGCGGCGGGCAGTCCCAGCGCCAGCCGTTTCCTCCCCCGCAAGCGGGGGAGGCGGCCCGGAGGGCCGGAGGGGGTGTGGTCGCGGGTGCGGCGGCTGCGTCTCCCCCCTGCGTCGGCTGCGCCGCTGCCTCCCCCGTGAACGGGGGAGCACGTCAACGCATGGCCGAGCCATGATCCGCGCGCCGCAAGCGGTTCTGTTTGCGTGCAACCTCAACGCCGTGCGCTCGCCCATGGCGGAAAACCTGTTCAAGCGCCGCTTCGCGGGCCGGGTGTTTGTCGATTCCTGCGGCGTGCGGGCGGGCGAAACCGATCCGCTGATGGTCTCGGTCATGGAGGAGCTGGGGATCGATCTGTCGCGCCATCGCCCGAAGAACTTCGAGACGGTGCATGACGCCAGCTGGGACCTGATCGTCACGCTCACGCCCCAGGCCCACCATCGCGCGCTGGAGGCGGTGCGCACCCTCGCCATCGACGTCGAATACTGGCCGACCATGGACCCCACAGACACCGAAGGAACCCGCGATCAGCGCCTGGAGGCCTATCGCCAGGTGCGCGACGCGCTCGACCGGCGCATCGCGGATCGCTTCGCCGGCTTGAAGCCGCCCTGAGCCCGGGCGTAGGGTTGCGCCATGCCGGAGCTCTGGTTCTATCACCTCGACAGCATGGGCGTGGAAGAAGCGCTGCCGCCGCTGCTGGAGCGCTGCCTTCAGCGGGGCTGGCGCGCGCTGGTGCGCACCACGCTGCCCGAGCGGGCCGAAGCGCTGGATCAGCATCTGTGGACCTATCGCGAGGACAGTTTCCTGCCGCATGGCCGCGACGGCGCACGCGCCAGCCGCCAGCCGATCCTGATCACGCTCGAGCCCGCCAACGCCAACGCCGCCCAGGCGGTGCTGCTGCTCGACGGCGCGGAGGAGCCCGCGGCCGAGGGTGTGGAGCGCGTGATGCTGCTGTTTGACGGCCGGGTGGAGGCCGAGCTTCTGGCCGCGCGGGCGCGCTGGAAAGCGGCCAGGGAGGCCGGGCGCACGATCGCCTACTGGAAACAATCGCCAGACGGGCGCTGGGAGAAGGCGGCGTGAAGGCGGCCTGGCTGAGCCTTCTTTGCCTGGCCGCCTGCACGCCAGCCCTCGCGCCGCCCGCGACTGACGGCGCGCGCGCGGTTCCGGAGGCGACAGCCGGGCGCGACCAGGCCGCGCCCCGGATCGACCCGCAGGCCTGCCGGCCGGAGCGGTTTGCGGCTCTGGTCGGGCAGGTCTACGGCCCCGCGGTGCGGGCGCGCCTGCCGGCCGAACGGGTGCGCGTGATCCGGCCCGGACAGGCTGTGACCAAGGACTATTGGCCCGATCGGCTGAATGTGGCGCTCGACGCCGAGGGGCGGGTGGCGCGGATCGTCTGCGGCTGACGCCCACATCCTCATCCCGGCCGAAGCGCAGCGAAGAGCCGGGACCTCAAGTATATCTGTTCACATCGCGGTCCCGGATCAGGGCTGCGCCCCGTCCGGGATGACGCCCGGCTGCATGGACCGGCCCATAGCGGGGCCTTGAGGCGGCGGCGGCGCCCTGCTACACGCGCCGCCACTCTCGATTTTCCCCGCAAACCCCAGAAACAGGAGGCCGTTTTGGCCCTCGAACGCACATTCTCGATCATCAAGCCCGACGCGACCAACCGCAATCTCACCGGCGCGATCAACGCCGTGATCGAAGCGGCCGGCCTGCGGATCGTGGCGCAAAAGCGCATCCACATGACCCGCGCCCAGGCCGAGGCCTTCTATGCGGTCCACGCAGCCCGGCCCTTTTTCGGCGAACTCGTCGACTTCATGATTTCCGCCCCCGTGGTGGTGCAGGTGCTGGAAGGCGAAGGCGCGGTGCTGAAGTATCGCGATGTGATGGGCGCCACCAACCCCGCCCAGGCCGCCGACGGCACGATCCGCAAGCTCTATGCGCTGTCGATCGGGGAAAACTCCGTCCATGGCTCGGACAGCCCGGACAACGCCGCCATCGAGATCGCGCAATTCTTCGCCGGCAACGAAATCGTCGGCTGACGCCGCGATCGCCGCGCAGCGATCCCGCTGGACGCTGCGCGGCCCGCCGCTAGACTGTCCTCTACCGTGTGGGAAGGGGGGCGCATGAACGTCTACACCATGGTGGTGCTGATCGTGGCTTTCGCCGCCATCGCCCAGATCGCCAAGCTCTGGATCGAAAAACGCGGCCGGCGCCCCGACGATGAAACCGCCCTGCGCGATTTGCGGGCACAGGTGGCCTCGCTGTCGGGTCGGGTCGCGACGCTGGAGCGCATCGCCTCCGATCCGAAGGAAAAGCTGGCGCAAGAGATTGACGCGCTGCGCTGAACCCCTCACGGCGACGTGATGGCCGACATTCTCGCCCTGGCGCTCGCCAACCTCACCAGCCCGCCGGTTCTGTTCTTCGCGCTGGGCTTTGCTGCGGCGCTCGCACGATCCGACCTTGTGATCCCCGAGCAGATCGCCAAGGGGCTGTCGCTCTATCTCCTGATGGCGATCGGATTGAAGGGCGGGGTGGCCGCCCGCGCCGGCGGCCTGACGCTCGATTTCGGGCTTGGCGCGCTCGCCGGCATGATCCTGGCGGTTGTCATGCCGCTGATCGCGTTTCAGTTGCTGGGCGTGATGTCGCGGGTGGATCGCGCCACGCGGGCGGCGGTGGCGGCCCACTATGGCTCCATCTCCATCGTCACGTTCGTGGCCGCCACCACAGCGCTGGGCGCGATCGGGCTCAAGCCTTCCGGTTACATGACAGCGGTGGCGGCGCTGATGGAGACGCCCGCCATCCTGCTGGGCCTCGCGCTTGCCGGGGCGCGCCCGAAGGGTTCCGGCGAAGCCGCCGTTCCGGGCGAATTGTTCCGGGAGGTGTTCCTCAACGGCTCGGTCGTGGTGTTGCTGGGCGCCTTCCTGATCGGAATTGTGGCTGATCCGGCGGGCGTGCAGCGGGTGGATCTGTTCGTGAACGGCCTGTTTCAGGGCGTGCTGTGCCTGTTCCTGCTCGATCTCGGCCTTCTGGCTGCGCGCCGGCTGCAGGCGGGCCGCGCCTTGACCCCGGCGCTGGTGGGCTTTGGCCTTGTGATGCCGCCGATCGGGGCGGCGCTGGGCCTCGGGCTCGCCATGGCCACGGGCATGAGCCCGGCGGACGGGGCGATCCTGATGACGCTGGCGGCCTCGGCCTCCTATATCGCCGCGCCGGCGGCGATGCGGATCGCCTTGCCGGAGGCCGACGCCGGGGTCTATCTGCCCCTGTCGCTTGGCGTGACGTTTCCGTTCAATCTCGCGGTCGGGGTTCCGCTTTACGCGGCCGCCGCCCAAGCGCTTCTGGGGTGAGAGCCATGCAGACCCACGCCCGCGCCAAGCTCGAAATCCTCGTGGAAGCGCCGATCGTGCGCCGGATCAGCGATCTGTTGACCGGGCAGGGGGTGCGCAACATCACCATCCTGCCCGTCGTGGCCGGCACCGACGCCAGCGGCGACTGGGCCGAGATCGGCGTGACAGACGCGTTCGAGCGCCGCCTTCTGGTCTGCGTCTGCGCCGAGGCGGTGGCCGATACGGTGATGGACAGGCTGGCCGAGGTGTTCGCCCGCTATCCCGGCGCAGTCTATCGCTCCCAGGTGCAGGTGATGCGCTCGGAGCGGTTCTGACCCCTCAGGCGCATTTGGGGGGGCAGGCGAATTTGGGGCGTCAGGCGAACAGGGGCAGCGGCCCGCGCCCGCCGCCGTTCCACGTCGACCAATTGGGGAAGACATAGCCCATGTCGGCGCTCGACACCCCATACCATTGGGCGAGCGACCCCAGATATTCCTCGACCGACACCCCGGGGATCCAGTTTCCACGCGTACCGCTGTCATCAGGCCCGCCGAAGGTGAGCGAGGGATAACGGCCGTGAATCTGGCGGGGGCGCAGCGCCTCGCTCACCACGAAGTAATTGCCGCTCCAGGCGTGGTCGGTGCCAAGCGACGCGTTGCCGGGATAGGTGCGGCCGAAGTCCGAGACCACGGCCAGCGCCACTTGGCGGCCAAGCCCCAGCGACTGCATGGCGCGATGGAAGCTGCGCACCGCCATCGCCATCTCGGTCAGGAGGACGCGGTGGCTGCCGCCGGCCGGATCGTTTGCCGCAACCTGATTGCCATGGGTGTCGTAGCCGCCCTGGGCGGTGAAAAAGATCTGCCGCTGGTGACCCAGCGATCCGGCCGATGCGATCAGCCGCGCCACGCGCCGCAGCTGACGCGCTGTGTTTGTCTCCAGCGAGGCGCCCGACGCCGGATCGCGGAAGAACTGATCCACAGGCGCGCTCGCTGCGCCGATGATCGTGTTGGCGGCGGCGCCATTGCGGAACGCGGCGCTCAGATCGGCTCCAGTGCGCGCCAGAACCGCAGAACTAGCGCTCGACGCGTCGGCAAACACCGCAATCGCATCCTGGCGCGCGCGCACGTCTGCTGCGGTGGGGTTGGCCTGAAAGCCGGTGCGGCTGAGGCCTCCGGTTGCGGGCAGCACGAGGGCTGAGCGCTGGCGGCCTGTGACGGCCACGCGCGTTCCCGACAGCGAAAACAGCGACGGGGAGGCGGCGGCCGCATCGCGATCATAGATCCGGCCGAGGAACCCATCGTTGAAGTTGCCGCGCACGGGATCGCCTTCCCACAACAATTGCTGGTGAGAATGCGAGAGCAGCGACGGCGGGCGCAGATCCGGCCGGGCCAGAAAGCGTGCGCGGTCCATCGGCTCGATGAGCGGGCCCACGCCCAGCGCCACCGACATTGCGCCCTCCGCCCAGATCTCGCTCAAGGGGGCCATGGCGGGGTGCATGCCGTAAGCTGCGCCCGTCATCGGCGCCAGACCAGCTTGCGGCAGGGCGATCGAGGCCCCGCGCAGCTGCGCATAGCCGGCGTGGTTTGCGCCCGTCGGCACGAACATGTTGAAGCTGTCGACCCCGCCATACAGGAACAGGCACACCAGCGCCCGATAGCCCGACGTCGCCTGCGCGACGGCATGGGTGGTGGCGAAATGGCCGAAGGCTGCGGCCGCGCCGGCGCTGGCGGTGAGGCGGAGTGCGTCGCGTCTGGACAGAGGCATCAGGCGGTCTCTCAGCGATCGACGAGGAAATGCGGCGACGTGGTGGCGATATAGAGCGCGGTCTGGGCGCGCCGGCGCGCCTGGATCGTCGGGTCAGCGTTCGTGACGGCGGCGATGGCGGTGCGCATCGCGTCGCGCTGCGGGCCTGTCATGGCGCGGTTGAACGCCAGCAGATCGATCCGGTCGATGATCCGGTCCGGGTCGCCTGCGAGGGCTTCCCACCCAGACCAGTCCACCGTCGTGCCCGTGGCCCCCAGCAGCGCGGCCGTGTTGGGATTGTATTCGGCGCGGGTCTGGTCGCCGAGGATCGTCCAATCGTAGAGCACATTGTGGCGCTGATGCGCGGTGAAGTCGTTCAGCAGCTTGCTCGGCGGGCTGAGGAGGTCGGGCGTGAACGACAGTCCATGATCGGGCGGATAGAAATTGAACACCGACGGGCTTTCAAAGACCGGCTGGCCCACCGTGGTGCCCCGCACATAGGCGGCATAGCCGTCGGTGCTGGCCACGGGGATCATCCGCATCGCCGCCGTCAGTTGCAGGATGGGTTCCTTCAGCTTGCCTGTGGTGCGCGAGCCCGACGGATCCCCGCGCGCTTCCGGATCGGTCATGATCGCGCGCACGACCGCCGAAAGATCGCCGCGCACGCCTGCGCCATTGTTGTTGAAGGTCTGGGCCACCCGCGTGACATAGGCGGGCGACGGGTTGGACGTGACCAGCTGCTGGATCAGCTGCTTGCCGATATAGGGGCCGACGTTGGGGTGATTGAACACCGCATCAATCACAGCATCGACGCTCTCGCGCGGGGTGGCGCCTGCGGGCACGACCCGGCCGAGGAACCGCTTTTCCGCACTGTCGTAGGTGGTCGCCGCGCCCGGGATCATCGACGTGGCATAGTCGAACCGGATCAAGCTGGCCGTTGTGGCGCCCGCGTTCTGGGCCCCCGTCCAGCCCGTCAGCGCCCGCGAGATCGCCGCGACGTCGGCCTCGCTATAGGTCGGGATCGGATTGCCCGCCGCATCGAGCCGCCGCGTGCCGTCGATATTGAGCTCCACCACATAGACCGAGAACAGCTGGAGCAGCTCGCGCGCATAATTGGTGTTGGGGCCGGCGCGGCTGCTGCCCCACATGTCCAGATACTGGCCCATGTAGGGGTTGAGCGTGATCTGGGTGAGGATATCGCGATAATTGCCGAACGCATTGTCGAGCAGGATCTGCTGATAAGCCGCAAGGCCGGCTGTGGAATCAACCTCCACTTCGGACACGACAAGGATTTGCGAGAGAGCGAGCGCCACGCGCTGGCGCAGCTGATCGGGCTCGACCGCGGCGTTGCGATAGAAGCGCGACGCCACAGGCAGAACGGCGTTATAATTTGCCCGACAAAGCCCCAGGGCGTTTCCGACAAACGACAGGCCGGCGCACTCGGGCATGTCCGGCCCCCGCCGGGCCTCGATGATGTCGCGATAGCCTGAGCCCCGCAGGGCCATCTGGTCGGTGATCCATCCCGCCACGCCGCGGCGGCGGATCTCCTCGATCAGGGCGGGCGTCGGGCCGAAGCTGGCCTGATCGGCCAGGCGGGTGGCCTCTGCTTCGCTGACAAGAATTGCGGGCGGGCCTGCCGCCTGCACCGTGGCGCCGCCAGAGCCGCCGCCGCCGCCGCCGCCGCCCCCGCACGCCGCAAGGGTGGCCGCCGCGACCACGCCAGCGACCCCCAGTCGCCAGCGCGCGCTCTGCGCCGGCGCAAACTTCCCCAGCCCCATCATGCGCAATCCACTCCGCACGCGCGCCCCGTTCTAGAGAGCATCGTCCGCTGGCGCCTGCCCTGGAAGCCTGTCTTGCTTCAATCAGGCAAATGCGGTCAGCCGACGTCGATCGAACGTGAATCACAAAAAGCCGCAGGATCAAGTCATTTTCATGAACAGCCCTCTTTTGATCCTGATCGCCGCGCGCGGACGCAACGGCGTGATCGGCGCGGCCGGCGCCTTGCCCTGGCGTCTCGGCAGCGATTTGCGCCAGTTTCGCGCCGCGACCCTTGGCAATCCCGTCGTGATGGGGCGCAAGACGTGGGACTCGCTGGGAAAGGCGCTGCCGGGGCGGCCCAATCTGGTGGTCTCTCGCGCCCACGACGACGCGCCGGCCGAAGGGATCTGGCGTTTCAGCGATCTGGAGGCTGCGTTGGCGGCCGGCCGTGCGATGGCGTTGAAAGCGGAGGGTCACGTTTGCGTGATCGGCGGCGGGCAGCTGTATGGCGAAACCATCGCGCGCGCCGACCGGCTGATCCTGACCGAGGTGGATGCCGCTCCCGCCGGCGACGCCTGGTTTCCCGCCTTCGAGGAGCGCGACTTTGTAGAAGTCGGCCGGCAATCGTTTGCGCCGGGTCCCAAGGACGACCACGCCTTCACCGTGCGCACGTTCGACCGTCTTCGCCCCGCCGCTTAGGCTGCAGCGCTATCGGAACGGGCGGGGAGGAAGGCAGCCATGGACATCGAGATCATCGCCGAAGGCCTGCAATTCCCCGAAGGCCCGGTGGTCATGCCGGATGGCTCGCTGATCATCGTGGAGATTGCGCGCGGGACCGTCACGCGCCTCTGGAACGGACGCAGCGAAGTGGTGGCCACGCCTGGCGGCGGCCCGAACGGCGCAGCGCTCGGCCCCGATGGCGCGCTCTATGTCTGCAACAATGGCGGCTTTGAATGGACCAGGGCCGATGGTCTGCTGTTGCCCGGCCATGCCCCGCATGACTATTCCGGCGGCCGGATCGAGCGCGTGAACCTTGCCACCGGCGCGGTGGAGCGCCTCTACGAGGCCTGCGGCGATCGCCCGCTGAAAGGCCCGAACGACCTGGTTTTCGACGCCGGCGGCGGATTTTATTTCACCGACCACGGCAAGTCCTATCCGCGCCATCGCGATCTGGGCGGGCTCTATTACGCGCGCCCTGACGGCTCCTCGATCGTGGAGGTCATGTTCGGCGAGGTGTCGCCCAACGGGGTCGGCCTTTCCCCGGACGAAAAGACCCTCTGGATGGCCGACACCATGACCGGCCGGCTGTGGGCGTTCGATCTGGCCGGTCCGGGGGCGGCGATCCCGGCGAGCCCGTTCAAGGTCGGGCGGGTGGTTGCAACCCTGCCAGGCTGGACGCTCCTGGACAGTCTGGCGGTGGAGGCCGGCGGCGCTGTCTGCGTGGCCACCCTGATCAACCCGGGCGTCACCGTCTTCCAGCCCGACGGCGCCCATGCGCTCATGCCCTTTCCCGATCCCCTGACCACCAACATCGCCTTTGGCGGCCCGGACATGTGCGATGCCTATGTCACGCTGTCGGCGACAGGCCGGGTGGCGCGCGTGCGCTGGCCGCGGCCAGGTTTGCCCCTGCTGCATCAGCGCTGAACCTTTCCGGGGCATGTGTGTTTTGCGCGACATTCAGCCGGTCATGTTTGGTGCGACCGGTTGTAGGCGAGCCGCGATCACGCTTATAAGGAAAACACGGCGCGGAACCTTTCGCGGCGACGTACGTGCTCGGTCAGGCCATGGCGTGCCTCGCCTCTGGCTGAAATCTGACGAGGGGATAACGAATGAAGACCAAATTCCTTGCTGCGACCGCCCTGGCCGCCGCGCTCGCGCTTCCGGCGATGGCCTCGGCGCAAGAGGGCTGGTACGGCCGCGCCGATGTCGGATATGCGCCGTCGGGCGCTCTTGACATCGCTGCTCCGGTCGCCGGCCCGACGGGCGAAGGCAAACTCTCCGCCGATTGGGCGCAGGGTCTGGGCCTTGGCTATGCTTTCGGCAACGGCGTGCGCATCGAAGGCGCGCTGGGCCACACCTACAACGACATCGATCCCTCCCGGCGGATCGGGCCTTCCGGCTCGGCCCACGCCTGGACCGCGATGATCAACGCGCTCTACGACCTCAACAGCGAAGGCCGAGTGAACCCCTATATCGGCGCCGGCGTCGGCATCGGCCGGGTTGACGCTTACGCGTCGTGCTCTCCGCGTTCGGGCGGCGCCGCTCCCAGCCCGGACTGCAACAGCGCCGCGACCGCCGGGATCTTTGACGACAGCGATACGGGCTTCGCCTGGAACCTGCTGGCCGGCCTCGGCTTCAAGCTGACCGAGCGCCTGACCGGCGACCTCGGCTATCGCTACACCAACATTCCCAACCTCACGTTCGCCGGCCGCGTCGGCACGGCGGCGCGCAATTACGAGGCGGATTACGACAGCCACGCTGTGATGCTGGGTCTGCGCTACGCGTTTGCGGCTCCGGCGGCCCCGCCGCCCCCGCCCCCGCCGCCGCCCCCGCCGCCGCCCCCTCCGCCTCCGCCGCCCCCCCCGCCGCC
>JBIIUJ010000086.1:0-11035 GCA_044340025.1 Caulobacterales bacterium | reverse complement strand
CGCCGGGCTCGTGTTGGCCGCATCGGCTGCGAGGCAGACGTTGGAGCCCGTCACGACGCCATTGGCGAACCGGCCGGAGGAGCCGGGCGTGCCGCCGTTGTTGTTGATCGTCAGCCCCTGAGTGTTGCCGCCCGCATCATTGGTGCGCAGACCCACGAAGGTGAAGTTGGCGATGGTGGGATTGGTGTTGAGCGTGCCGGTAAGCGACGCGACCGTCCGGTTGCTGCCTTCGACCAGGCGATCGGGGCCGCCCGTGCCGGTGACGGCCTGACGCACCACCGCGAACTGCACATTGCCCGTCCAGCCCTCATCGTAGTCGATCGAATCGTCGAGCGCGCCGGTGACCACGATGTTGCGCATGTTCACCGTGCCGCCGAACATCTCGAACGCGTCGTCGCCGCCATTGTGAACCTGAATGAAGGACAGGTCGGTGCCCGAGCCAACGCCGCCGAGGTCAGGAAGTCGGATGAATAGGCGATGCGCACATAGCGCATGCTGCCCGAGGTGTCGGTCGGCGTCGCGCCGCCATAGAGCGCCTGCCGGCCGGTCGCGGCGGCCACGCCCTCGATGGCGTTCTGGCACTGGACCGAGCCTTGCGCCACCGCAGTGGAACAGCCCCGGATCGGCGCCCGGCCGAGCAGGATCACCCCGCCCCACTGCCGGGTGGAGCGCGCGGCGTCCACCGTGCCCTCTACATCTTCGCGCGAGGTGAAGATGATCGGCTGGGCTGGCGATCCATTGGCGATGATGCGGCTGCCGCGGTTCACGATCAGGATGTCGCCCGCGACGTCGCCGAACAGGCGCACGCCCGGTTCGATGGTGAGGGTCGCCGCCGCACCGCCGGAGGCCGCGCCGTCCGCGCCCAGATCGCGGCCCACATCCACCCGGCCGTTGATCCGGTAGACGACGTTGTTGACGCGCGGGAGGGTGAGGTTGTTCACGATCTCGCCGCTGACGTTGCAGACCGTATTGCCGCCAAGCCCGGTCGCGGCCGCCGTGGTTCCGGCTGGGCAGGTCGCCCCGCCGCCGCCAGTGCCGCCGCCGCCCGTTGCGCCGCCGCCTGGCGCCGTGCCAGCGCTCGTCGCGCCGGGCGAAGCGATGCTGCCCCCCTGGGAACAGCCTATCAAGCCCAATGCTGCCAGCGCAACAAACGCCCGGCCGAAATTTGGCGACGCCATGGAATATCCCCCACGCCTTGACACTGAAGCCGCCTGAGGAGCGACAACAGGAAGTGCACGCACCCCGTTCGGGGCGCACTGGCGGTTTCGGTAGTCGGGGGCGGTGACAGACCGGCGAATTTTCGATGACGCGGAAGACAAGTTTTTCTGACCGAAATGTGACGGTCAGAACTCGATCTCGCCCTGCGCTGGGGCGGGTCTGGGGCGCGGGCGCCGCTCGGCCGGGGGAAGGCCCGCCCGGCGGCTGCCATGGCGGCGCTGGATGGCGCGGGCTTCCACGCGAAATCCCTCCCCTGCGCGCACGCCATAGATGGCCTCGCGCGCATGGCGCGCAGCGACCTCATGATCGACCAGACGGTCGGGATAGGTCTCGCCAAGGATCACGCCGGCGGCCGCGCGCAGGTCTTCGGGCGCGCGCCAGGGTTCATGCAGGAAGGCGTCCGGCAAAGCAGCGAGCTCGGGGACCCACCGCCGGATGAAACGGCCCTGCGGGTCCTGATCGCGCGATTGCTTCACCGGATTGTAGATGCGCGCGACATTCACCCCGGTGACGCCGGATTGCATCTGAGCCTGGGGAAAGTGGATCCCCGGTTCGAAGTCGGTGAAGCGCCGGGCAAGGGCGATCGCTGGCGCGCGCCAGTCCTGCCAGAGATGATAGCTGGAAAACGCCATCGCCATGGAACGCATCCGGAAATTGAGCCAGCCGGTGGCGGCGAGCGCGCGCATGCAGGCGTCCACGAAGGGGAATCCGGTTCGGCCCTCGATCCAGGCTTGCCTCATCGCCTCATGCTCAGGCCCGATCGGCCGCAGGCCGTCATAGGCGGGATGCATTGTCTGGCGCTGCAGCGCGGGCTCATCCTCCAGCTTCTGGATGAAATGGCAGTGCCAGTGCAGCCGCGAGGCGAACGAGGACAGCGACTGGACAAACGCCATATCGCCCGCCGCCTGCCAGCGCGCTTTGGCCTTCAGCGCCGCCTGAAAGGTCTCGCGCATCGAGAGGCAGCCAAGCGCCAGATGCGCCGACACCCGCGAGCAGGCGTCCGCCCCCGTAAGCGGGCTCGCCATTGCGGCGCGATAGGGCCGGCCACGTTCGGCCAGAAAGCTCCTGAGCAGGCGCGCGCCTTCCGCGCGGCCGCCGGTCTGGCGCTGCGGGCAGGGATCGGCCGCGAGGCCAAGCGCGGGGGCGTCGGGCATTGGGTCGCTGGCCAGTCCGGCGGGCCGGATCGCCGCCGGCGCGGGGATCGGGGCGGCCCGCATCATCGCCTCCCAGCGGGCGGCCCAGCCGTCTCGGGTGCGATGGGGCCGCCAGACTCCATGCTGGCGATGCTCCCAAGCCGGCACGCCCGCGCGGCGGGCCCAGGCGCGCACGGCCCGATCGCGCGCATAGGTCCAGCCAAGGCCGGTCTCCTCATGGGCGTGGATAGCGGCGAGGCCGTGGGCGCGATGCAGATCGGCGAAAACCGCCACAGCCTCGCCGACCCGAACTGTCAGGCCGCCGCCGCGCGCGCGCAGCGCGGCATCGAGATCGGCAAGGCTTTCGGCCAGAAAGGCGAAGTGCCGGCCCGACATCTCGGGCTGGCGCCACAGCTCGGGCTCCAGCACATACAGCGCCAGCACAGGCCGCCCGGTCGCGGTGGCGGCGGCGAGCGGCGCATGATCGTGAACACGCAGATCACGCTTGAACCAGACAAGTTCGATCATCGCAGCGAACGAACAAGCTCGGGCAGCTTCGCCTTCAGCTTGAAGAAGCCCGCGGTCGCCAGCGGCCAGAGGCGCGCGTCGTAGGGGCGCTGGATCTGCACCAGCCTGATCCCTTCCCGCCCCAGCTGCGCCTTCAGATCGCGCAGCGCCCAGGCGAGGAGGCCGACAGGCGCATAGCCGGTGATCACCTCGGCAAGGCCGAGCCCTTTCGCCCACGCCACGACGCCCTCGGCGTGCAACAGGCCTTCGGCTCGTTCCTGACGCGAGAGGCCGTCTTCCAGCGCCGCGCGAGCAAACCGGGCGGCGGGGCCGTTCGGTCGGCCGACGGCGGGAAGGTGGAGGGCGGCGGCCGAGACCGTCTGCAGCGGGCAGCGCCAGCTTTCGGGATGGAGATCGTCTTCGGTCAGCAAGAGGCCGGCGCGCGCGCCGCTGGGCGCGCCCCCGGCGGGCAGGGGCATGGGGGACGGGACCGGCGCATCCTCCTCCAGCGGCGCGGCGCGCTCGTCCAGCGCGCCCGCGGGATCGAACCGCCCGAGCGTATTCTCCCGGATGTTTGCGGCGCGCGCGAGATAATGCTTGCCGCGCGTATGCAGCCCCGCCACCCAGCGCCAAGAAAGCGTGTTGGAGGCCGGATCGGCGTCGAGCAGGCGCTTGTAGAAGAAATCCGCGCCCAGTTGCCAAGGCAGGCGCAGGGTGAAGATCCAGATCGAGGCAAACCACATCCGCGCGTGATTGTGCAGGAAGCCGGTCTCTTCCAGCTCGCTCACCCAGGCGTCGAAGCAGACAATCCCTGTGCGGCCTGCCTGGGCGCGGGCCAGGCCGGCGTCGTCAGCCCAAGCCCGCGCAAGATGGCGCCGGTCCTGGTCGAAAGCGGCAAGCACGCCGGGCCGCATCTCCAGCCAGCCCTTCCAGTAGGTGCGCCAGACCACCTCCTGAATGAACTTCTCGGCGGCGGCGAATTCATGCCGGCGCAGCACGGCGGCGATCACCTCTTCTTCGGTGATCAGCCGGCGGCGGATCCACGGCGAAAGGGCGGAGATATTGCCCCGGTCGGACGGGCCGCGATCGACATTGCGGTCGCGCGCATAAGCCCGCCCGGCGCGCGGCAGGAACGCCTGCAAGCGGGCAAGACCCGCATCGCGGGTCGGGGTCCAGCACAGGGGGCCGTCAAGGGCGGAAGCTGCCGGCGCGCCGAAGAGATCATGATCCATGACCGCCTCATACGCAGGCGGGCGCTCATCGGCTCAACACAGGGCAGCGTCTTGGTGGCCGCTGTGGGACTCGAACCCACACGGGCATGGCCCGAGGCATTTTAAGTGCCTTCCGTCTACCGGTTTCGGCAAGCGGCCCCGCGCCGTCATAGCCCCTGGCGCGGCTCGTGTCAGCGCTGGCGGCGTCGCCCAGTCGGCCCCAGAGCCAGCCCAGACCCGATCCGGTGCAAAGCACCGCAAGGCCGACCGGTCGTCGGCGCGGATGCGCCGCCCCGTCGGAGCGCCCACGGCGCATGAGACCAAAGATATGGCGCCCGAATGCAGTCTGGACCCGAGCCGCTCAGCGGCTCGCGAGGCCGACTGGCCGTCGGCGCGGATGCGCCGCCCCGTCGGAGCGCCTTCGGCGCGTGAGACAACAGAAATGGTGCGGGTGGTCGGACTCGAACCGACACTCTGTCTCCAGAACCGGATTTTGAGTCCGGCGCGTCTACCGATTTCACCACACCCGCAGTGCGCCGACCCGATGCCATGCACGGCGGCGCGCGTCTAGATCAGCGTCTCACTGGCTCGCCCAGGCGATGCGGGCGATCCAGCGCACGCTGTCGCGGGACAGAGTTTCGGCGCCCGCGCCCGTGACAAAGCGAAACTCCACGCGCGATTCCGAAAGCCGGGCGATCTCGCGCACCAGAAGCGCGCCGTCCCGGGTCTGGAGCGCGACGCGATCGCCGCGCCGCACCGGCAGGCCCGGCGCGACGATCAGCCGATCCCCGTCGCGATAGACCGGCTCCAGCCCGTCGCCGCTCACTTCGAGGCCGAACACATCGCCAAGACCGAGAGCGGGCACGCGCATCTCCTCCCAGGCATCCCCGGTCGGCCGGCCTGTGGGGTCGAAAGCGCGCTCTTCCTCGCGCAGGCCGAGGCGGAGCAGCGGGGCTGGCTGGCCTGAATCCGGCGCCGCCTGAACAAGGCCCGCAAAGGCGGTGAGGTCTGCGCCCACCGCATCGAGCGCCTTCACGAGGCTCTCGGTGGAGGGCCAGCGCGGCTTCACGCCATCCGGCCCCACGCGCTTGGACTTGTTGAAGGTCGTGGGATCCAGCCCCGCCTTGCGCGCAAGGCCGGACGGCGTGAGCCCATGGCTCAGCGCGAGCGCGTCAATCGCTGTCCAGATCGACCCATGGGATATCATCGCGCCTCCGGCCACGCGGCCTGGGGCGTCGCTCGTGCGACCCAGACGCGGACGATACGCCTAACCATAGGAATATCAACCTTTCGTGCCTGCGCCGGCGCGTCTGCTGGACTTGCGCCCGCAGGCCGGGCATCACCAAGAAACCGATGAGCGCGCGCCTGCATCCTTCGATCGCCTACAAGATCTGCGCCGCTGCAGAGTGGGCCGCTGCGGTGGAGGCAGGGCGCTACAGCGGTTCGGCGGTCGATCTCGCCGATGGCTTCATTCATCTCTCCGCACCCGACCAGACACGCGAGACGGCGCGCAAATGGTTCGCCGGCCAGGCCGGGCTCGTGCTGGTGACCGTCGACCTTGACGTCTTGGGCGCGGCCGTCCGCTGGGAGCCCTCGCGCGGCGGCGCGCTGTTCCCGCATGTCTATGGCGCCATTCCGGTCGCGGCGGCCCGCGACGTGCAAGCGCTGGGATTGTCCGCGGAGGGCGCGGTCCTGCTGCCTGACGAGATCCCATGACTATTCTGCATGACATGGCGGCCCTCGCGCTGCGCAAGGCGCTGCCGCCCGAGACGGCGCATGGCCTCAGCGTGGCCGCCCTGTCGCTCGGCCTCGGGCCGTGGCGTGAGCGCGACCATGATCTGCGGCTGGCGACGCAGATCGGGGATTTGCGCCTGTCCAACCCGTTTGGCGTTGCAGCAGGCTTCGACAAGAACGCCGAAGCCGTGGACGGCTTGCTCGCGATGGGCTTCGGCCACGTCGAGTGCGGAACGGTGACGCCCAGGCCGCAGAAGGGAAACCCTGGCAGGCGCGTCTTTCGCCTGAACGAGGATCGCGCCCTGATCAACCGGCTGGGTTTCAACAATCAGGGGCTGGAAAAGTTCGTGCTGCGCCTGGCCAAACGGCCGAAGGACAAGGGCGTGGTGGGCGCAAACATCGGGGCCAATCGAGACAGCGAGGACAAGATCGCCGACTATGTCACCGCCCTGCCGTGGGTCTGGCCGGTCGCGCGCTATGTGACGATCAACGTCTCTTCGCCCAATACGCCCAAGCTGCGCGACCTTCAGGGCCGCGGCGCGCTTCAGGATCTGCTGGGCCGGGTCAATGCGGTGCGCCCGGGTCTGACCACGCAATACGGGGCGCGGCCTGTGTTTCTCAAGGTGGCGCCCGATCTGGATTCCCGCTCGATCGGCGAGATCGCCGAGACCGTTCAGGCCGGCGGCGTTGATGGGCTGGTGATCTCCAACACGACCGTGACACGCCCCGCCGGCCTTCTGAGCCCGTTGGCCAATCGGGAGGGCGGGCTCTCCGGCAGGCCGCTGATGGACCCTTCCACACGCCTTCTGGCGGAGTTCCGGCAAGCGCTGGGGCCGGCCATGCCGCTGATCGGGGTGGGCGGGGTGATGAGCGGGGCAGACGCCTATGCCAAGATCCAGGCTGGTGCGGCCGCAGTGCAGCTCTACACCGGCCTTGTCTATGGCGGGCCGGGCCTGATCGTGCGGATGAAGCGCGAGCTGGTGGCGCTTTTGCGGGCTGATGGCTTCCCCAATGTGATGGCGGCGATCGGCGCCGGCGCCTAGATCCGGCTCATGACGCTGCCGATCGTGCACCACCCGGACTATGTGGCCCAGACGCCGGAGGGGCATCGCTTTCCCATGGCGAAGTTCGGCCGCCTGGCGGCGCGGCTGGCGGCCGACGGCCTTGCGCCCTGCGGCTTTCATGCGCCCGAACCGGCCCCGCGAGACCTGCTGCTTCAAGCGCATGGCCAAGACTATGTGGATGCGGTTCTGCTCCAGCGTGTGGAGCGCGCGGTCGAGCGGCGCATCGGGCTGCCGATCACCGCTTCGGTCGCGCGGCGCGCCCGGCTCGCCACCGCCGGGACGCTGCTGACCGCGCGGCTGGCGCTGCTCCATGGCGCCGCCGCCAACACCGCTGGCGGAAGCCATCACGCCTCACGCGACGCCGGCGCCGGCTTTTGCGTCTTCAACGATGTCGCGGTAGCGGCTTTGGCGCTGCTGGCCGAGGGCGCTGTCCGGCGCGTGCTGGTGGTGGACCTCGACGTGCACCATGGCGACGGTACCGCCCTTCTGTTTCAGGCCGATCCGCGCGTCTTCACCTTCTCCATGCATTGCGACGCCAACTGGCCGCTGGAGAAGCCCGCGTCGGATCTGGACGTGGAGGTTCCCGCCGGCGCAGACGATGCGGTCTATCTGGGCCTGCTGGCGGCGCATTTGCCCCGCGCGCTGGCGCAGGCGCGCCCCGATCTGGTTTTCTACAACGCCGGGGTGGACGTGCATGGAGACGATCGGCTGGGCAAACTCGCCCTCACGGACGCGGGGATCGCCGCGAGGGACGCCATGGTGGCGCAGTGCTGCCGGCAGGCTGGCGCGCCTGTCGCGGGCGTGATCGGCGGCGGCTATCAGGACGATCTGGAGGCGCTGGCCTATCGCCACAGCCTTCTGCACCGCGCGCTGGCCGCCACCCTCGTCTGAAGGCGGCCGAGCCGGCATGGCGAACGCGATGGCGAGCACGCGGAGATTGTGCTAGGCTATCAGCCAGTTCACTAGTCGAAAGGTTCGCCCGCTGATCCCCGCCGCAGACACGACCGTCCCGGTCGACGCGCCTTCCGCGCCCAGCGCTTCTGGCGCCGAGCCTCTGGAACGTCTCATCCTCGCCGCGCTCGACGAAGACAAGGCGGAGGAGGTGCTCCTCATCGATCTGAAGGGGAAATCGGCGATCGCCGATTTCATGATCATCGCCTCTGGCCGGTCCCAACGCCATGTTGCCGCCCTGGCCGACCGGCTGTTGCGCCGCATGAAGGAAGCCGGCCACGGCAAGATGCGCGTGGAAGGGCTGCCCAATGCCGATTGGGTGCTGATCGATTGCGGCGACGTGATCGCCCATCTGTTCCGGCCTGAAGTGCGCACTTTCTACAATCTGGAGCGGATATGGGCCGGTCCGGAGAGCCGCAGCGTCGCCTGAGGCCCGATGCGCCTGACGCTGTGCGCGGTGGGGCGGCTGAAGCGCTGCCCTGAGGCAGACCTGGTGGAGGACTATCTCGCCCGCGCCGACGCCGCCGGCCGGGCGCTTGGCTTTTCCGGTGCGCGCCTCATCGAAGTGGAGGCGAAAGCCCGCGGGGCTCAACCGGAGGAAGAAAGCCGGCTTCTGTTGGCCGCGCTGAGCCCGGGCGCGCTGGTGATCCTGCTCGACGAGCATGGCGAGGCCTGGCCTTCCGTCGCGCTGGCCGATCGGCTGGGCGCCTGGCGCGACAAAGGCGTGCGCGAGGCGGCTTTTCTCATCGGGGGCGCGGATGGCCACGGCGCCGGCGCGCGCGCCGCCGCCCGGCACGCGCTGGCCCTTGGGCCGCAGACCTGGCCGCACAAGCTCGCGCGCGCCATGATGGCCGAGCAGCTCTATCGCGCCGTCAGCATTCTGGCGGGCGCGCCCTATCACCGCGGCGGATGACGCATCGCCCGGCGCACACTAGGCTTGCGCCGGAACGATGAGCCGCCCGCCCACCCGCGCGAGAGACCTTTGGGCCGCCCTTGGCGCCGGTCTGCTTGCCATGGCTGCGCCGCTTCCCGCGCCGGGCCAGGAGACGGCCCCAACCGCAGCCGATCTGCGCCGGATCGAGACCGAAAAGGCCGAGCGCGAAGACCGGATCCAGAACCTGCTGCGCAACGCGGAGGGCGCCCGGCAGGAGGTGCGTCGGCTTCAGGGCCAGCTTCTGGAAGCCACGCGCAAACTGCAGGCGCTGGAGCGAGACGCCGAGCGCGAGGAGACCCGGCTCATCGATTTGCGGCGGCGTGAACAGGCCGCGCGCGCTGCGCTTCTGGAAGACCGCGACGCCCTCGAGGACGTGCTGGCCGCGCTGGCGCGGCTGGAGCGGCAGCGGCCGCCGCCGCTGGCGGTGCGGCCTGCCGATGCGGTCGAGGCGGTGCGCGCGGCAAGCCTTCTGAGCGCGATCACCCCGCCGCTGCAGGCGCGCGCCCAGCGCGTGGCCGGCGAGCTCAATCGCGTGCGGGCGCTGCGGGCCCAGCTTCTGGACCAGAACATCGCCTTTCGGCAGGCCGAAGCCGCCCTCCTCACCCAGAGCCGCGCGATCGAGGCCCTGGCGCGCGACCGGGCCGAGCTGGAGCGGCGGCTGCGTGCGGATGCGGCCGACGAACAGGTCCGCGTGCGCAGGCTTGCCGATCAGGCCGCGACCCTGCGCGACCTTATCGCCCGTCTGACGCGGCCGAATGAAGCCGGCCCCCGTCTGCCCGCGCCGCCGGGCCTGCCCGGCCGCTTCGCCCAGGCTCAGGGCGCGATCGCCCAGCCCACGGCCGGCGTCATCCTGCGGCGCTTCAACGCGCAGGGCCCTGAAGGCGGCCGAAATCGCGGCGTCACCTTTGCGGCGCGCCGCGGCGCAGCCGTGGTAGCGCCGTTCGATGGGCGGATCGAGTTTGCGGGCGAGTTCCGTTCCTACGGTCGTGTGTTGATTCTTAACGTTGGCGGTGGCTACCATATTGTTCTTGCGGGCCTTGATACGGTCTTCGGCGCAGTGGGCCAGGAAGTTCTGGCGGGCGAACCCATCGGCGTGATGTCGGCGGGCGGTCAAGCGGCGCCGGAATTGTATATGGAGGTCAGACGGGAAGGCCGGCCGGTCGATCCCGGGCCATGGCTTCAGCCGGCGCGTGCGCGGGGCTGACGCCTTAGAGAGAAAGAACGGACGCGGCGATGCGGGCGTGGTGGATCGGACCGACGGTGGCAGGCGCGCTTGGCCTGGGCGCAGCGATCGGCGCGGGCGCAGTCGCGTTTTCGCAGGCCCAGAACGGCGCCCAGATCGAGACCGCCAACACCACCGACGACACGTTTCGCCGGCTGGAATTGTTCGCTGACGTGCTGGCCCGCGTGCAGACCGATTATGTGATCGAGCCGAAGGACGAGGCGCTTATCGAAGGCGCGATCAACGGCATGCTCCAGAGCCTTGACCCGCATTCGAGCTACCTGCCGCCGGAAGGCTTCCGCGACATGCAGGTCCAGACCCGCGGGGAATATGGCGGTCTTGGGCTGGAGGTTACCGCCGAGGATGGCGTTGTGACCGTGGTGGCGCCGATGGACGATACGCCCGCCAGCCGCGCCGGACTTCAGACTGGCGACAAACTGATCGCGATCAATGGCGAGAGCATCGTGGGCGTACCGGTTTCGGAAGCCGCCCGGCGCATGCGCGGGCCTGTGGGCTCGGCCATCACGATCACGGTCGCGCGCGGCGAGGCCGATCCCTTTCCGGTCACCATCACGCGTCAGACCATAACGATGCGGCCGGTCCGCCACCGGATCGAGGGTGATTTCGGCTATATCCGCGTGACCACGTTCAACGAGAACGCGGGCGAGGCGGTGGCCGACGCCGTGCGGTCGGTGAAGCGCGATCTGGGCGGCCGGCTGAAAGGCGTGGTGCTCGATCTGCGCAACAATCCCGGCGGTCTGGTGGATCAGGCGGTGATCATCGCCGATCACTTCCTGGATGGCGGCGAGGTGGTGTCCACGCGGGGGCGCAGGCCGGAAGACATCGAGCGCTATAACGCCCAGCGTGGCGAGCTTCTGCCTGGCGTGCCGGTGGTGGTGCTGATCAATGGCGGCTCGGCGTCCGCGTCCGAGATCGTCGCCGGCGCGCTGCAGGATCGCGGGCGCGCCATCGTGGTGGGCATGGATTCCTTCGGCAAGGGGTCGGTCCAGACCGTTATCCCGATGAATGGCGGTCGCGATGGCGCCCTGCGCCTGACCACG
>JBIIUJ010000233.1:0-2720 GCA_044340025.1 Caulobacterales bacterium | reverse complement strand
GCCGGTCGAGCCGCCCGGTCCAGTCGATCACGGCGTCGAGCCCGCGCGCGCGCACATCCTTCAGGATGCGGCCGGCGGCCTCTTCGGCCCCGTCCACCGCCGCGCCGCGCTCGGCAAGCAGCGCCTCATAGGCCTGAGCAAAGCCCGGATCGCGCGCGTGCAGCCGCCGCGCCATCAGCCTTCCCCCTCGTGATCGGGCCGCGCGCGGGCGGGCCAGGGCGCAGACAGATCGGCCAGAACCGCATCCACGCATTCCACGCTCAACGCCAGCGCCCCGCCGCCCGCGAAGGCAAGCGTCAGCACCCCGCCCGGCGGCTCTGCATCGGGCGCAAACTGGAGCGCGAGCAGGCTTGCGACAGCCTCGCCCGCCTCGCGCCGCAGCGCCCTGGAGCGCACGGCCAGCACGCCCTCTATCGCCAGCGCGGCGCGCACGCGCTCGCCCTGCCCCGCCGCCTCGCCGGCTTCCCACCGATAGCGGTTTAGCTGAAGCGTGAGCCGCCGGCGGGCGCGATCCCAGACGATGTCGCGCATCCGCACGATCCCGTCCTGAAGGGCCGCCGAGACCACCTCCAGATCGGCCGGCTCCTGGGCAAGCAGGCGCAGCGTGGCGGGGGCCATCAGTCCGTCAGACGGCGCACTGCCGCGCCGACGCCCGTGAGCTTTTCTTCCAGCCGCTCGAAACCGCGGTCGAGGTGATAGACCCGGCTCACCACCGTCTCGCCCGCCGCCGCCAGCCCCGCCACCACAAGCGAGACCGAGGCGCGCAGATCCGTCGCCATCACCGGCGCGCCGGTGAGCTGAGCCACGCCACGCACCACGGCCTCCGAGCCGCGCACTGTGATGTCGGCCCCAAGGCGAGCAAGCTCGGGGGCATGCATGAAGCGGTTTTCGAAAATGTTTTCGCGGAAGATGGAGGCGCCCTCCGCCACCGTCATCAGCGCCATGAACTGGGCCTGAAGGTCGGTGGGGAAGCCCGGATAGGGCTGGGTGTCCACATCCACGGCGCGAAGGGCGCCGCCCTCGCGCTGGATGCGCAGGGTGGTCTCGCCGCGCTCCACCGTCACGCCTGCCCGCTCGAGCAGGGTGGAAAGCGCCGCCACATGGGCGGGAACCATATGGGTCAGCGTCACGTCGCCGCCGGCGGCGGCCGCTGCGATGGCGTAGGTGCCGGCCTCGATCCGGTCGGCCATCACGCGATGTTCGGCGCCGCGCAGCGCCTCCACCCCCTCGATGGTGATCGTGCTCGTGCCTGCGCCCGCCACTTTTGCGCCCATGGCGTTCAGGCAGTCGGCGAGATCGCCGATCTCGGGCTCGCGTGCGGCGTTCTCCAGCGTGGTGACGCCCCTGGCCAGCGTGGCGGCCATCATCGCATGCTCGGTCGCGCCGACCGAAACGAAGGGGAAGACGATAGAGGCGCCCTTCAGGCCGCGCAGCGCTGCGGCCTTCACATAGCCCTGCTCGATCACGATGTCCGCGCCCATCGCCTCGAACGCCTTGAGGTGCAGATCCACCGGGCGCGCGCCAATGGCGCAGCCGCCCGGCAGCGAGACGGTGGCGTGACCCACCCGCGCCAGAAGCGGGCCCAGCACGTTGAATGTGGCGCGCATCTTCCGCACCAGATCATAGGGCGCGATCGTGGAGGCGATGGTCTCGGCATGCAGCGAGCAGCGGTCCGACCCCTTGGGCCAGAACACGTCCACCCCAAGGCTCTCCAGCAGATCGGCCATGAAGCGCGTATCGGCCAGCTCCGGACAGTTTGAGAGCAGCAAGGGCTTGTCGGTGAGGAGCGCGGCCGCCATCAGCTTCAGCGCGGAATTCTTCGCGCCTGAAATCCTGATCTCGCCGTGAAGCGGCTTGCCGCCGGTGATGGCTATGCGGTCCATGGGGCTCTTGGAAACTGGTCTGGGCACGGGCTTATGCCGCCCGCCGCGGGCGCCGGCAAGGCGACAGGCCAGCGCCGGCGCGTGACGGGCGCGCGCGCCTGCGCTATGGCGCGCGCCATGCTCCCCTCCGCTTCCAAGGCCGCCCCGAAGGTCGGCATCGTCTCGCTCGGCTGCCCCAAGGCGCTGGTTGATTCCGAACGCATCATCACCCGCCTGCGCGCCGAGGGCTATCAGATCGCGCCCGACTATCAGGGTGCGGACCTCGTGCTGGTCAACACCTGCGGCTTCCTCGATAGCGCGCGCGAGGAAAGCCTGTCGGCGATCGGCGAAGCGATGGCCGAAAACGGCCGCGTGATCGTCACCGGCTGCCTCGGCGCAGAGCCGGAGGTGATCCGCGAGAAGCACCCCAATGTGCTCGCCATCACCGGCCCGCAGCAATATGAGACCGTGATGAGCGCGGTGCATCAGGCGCTACCGCCCGCCCACGACCCCTATCTCGATCTCGTGCCGGCGCAGGGGGTGAAGCTCACGCCGCGCCATTACGCCTACCTGAAGATTTCGGAGGGCTGCAACAACCGCTGCTCGTTCTGCATCATCCCGAAGCTGCGCGGCGATCTCGTCTCGCGGCCTGCGCGCCATGTGCTGCTGGAAGCCGAAAAGCTGGCCGCCGCCGGCGTGAAGGAACTGCTGGTCATCAGCCAGGACACCTCCGCCTACGGGCTGGATATCGGCTATGCCGCCAGCGACTGGCGCGGCCAGCCGCGCGCGGCGCGCTTCTATGATCTCTGCGAGGCGCTGGGCGAACTCGGGATCTGGGTGCGGCTGCACTATGTCTAT
>JBIIUJ010000085.1:0-11156 GCA_044340025.1 Caulobacterales bacterium | reverse complement strand
CCTATCTGGCCGCGAGCCAGGCGCAAAAGCATGTGACGGTGAACGAGAGCCTGCGCCGGCTCGACGCGATCGTCATGCTGAGCCTGAAGGACCGCGACCTCGCCGCTCCGCCGGCAAGTCCGTCGGACGGCGATCGATACCTTGTCGCCGCCAGCCCAACAGGCGCGTGGGCGGGCAAGGCCGGCGCGATCGCCGCGTTCCAGGACGGCGCCTGGGCGTTTCTCGTCGCGCGGCCAGGCTGGATCGCCTTCATCGAAGATGAAGGCGCCGCCATCGTGCGCGGCGCATCGGACTGGCTGGCGCTTTCGGGCGGGGGCGGCGGCGGAGGCGGTGCGATCACCGAGCTTCACAATCTAACCCGCCTGGGCGTGGGCGCGAGCGCAGACGCTGCAAACCCCTTCTCGGCAAAACTGAACAAGGCGCTCTGGACCGCCAAGCCTGCCGCCGAGGGCGGCGATGGCGACCTGCGCTACACCCTCAACAAGGAGACGAGCGCGGACGTTCTCTCGCTGTTGTTCCAGAGCGGTTGGTCCGGCAGGGCGGAGCTGGGCTTTGTGGGAGCAGACGACTTCACCTTGCGGGTCTCCGCCACCGGCGCAAGCTGGACGACCGCGCTGAGCGTGAACCGCGCCACCGGGGTTGCAAGCTTCCCGGCGGGCCTTTCAGGCGTCACAGCGGCCCAGATCACGGACTTCGCCGAGGCGGTCGATGATCGCGTGGCGGCGCTGCTCACGGCGGGGGGCAACATCACCCTCACCTACAATGACACGGCCAACACCCTGACCATCGCTGCGGCCGGCGGAAGCGGCGGCGGCGCGATCGGCAAGCAGACGGTCTGGGTTCCCGCAACCGCGATGATACCGCGCGTCACCGCCGGGCCGGCGGATGGCTGGGCGGAGACAGGGGTCAACAAGGTCCAGGTCCGCTCGCTCGATTTCGACGCCGCGACCACCGAGTTCGCCCAGTTCCAGATCGCGATGCCGAAGAGCTGGGATGAGGGGGCGGTGAGCTTTCAGGCGCTCTGGAGCCATGGCGCGGCCAGCACGACCTTCGGCGTCGTCTGGCAGATGGCGGCGGTCGCGCTATCGGATGGCGATGGGCTGGACGCCGCCTTCGGGACGGCGGCGAGCGTGACCGACACCGGCGGTGCGGCCGATACGCTCTATCAGAGCCCGACCAGTGGGCCGCTGACCATCGCCGGGGCGCCAAGCGAGGGCGACCTGGCGGTCTTCCAGATCAGCCGCGCAGCGAGCGATGCCGCAGATACGCTGAGCGTGGATGCAGACCTGATCGGCGTGCGCCTGTTCTTCACCACCAACACCGCGACGGACGACTGATCATGCCCGCCGTTTCCCATCTTCACGGCTTCAACGGCATGCGCGCGGTCCCTGCTGGCGTGCTGAAGGTCTGGATCGATCCCTCGATCCGGGCGGCCATGCGGCAGGATACGGGCGGGGCGGCGGCGACCATCCCGGCGGCGGCCGATCAACCCGTCGGCTCTGTGCTGAACCTCGGCGCGCAAGGCGGCTGGTATGCAGCGCCGAGCGACGCCGCGCGCCCGACCCTGCGCACCGACGGGGGGCGATGGTGGCTGGATTGGCACCCGGCGGCGCGCCTCGCGCGCACGGACGCCGCCTTGCTTCGCGGCGTCCCGGGCTGGTCGATGCTGGCCGCCGTCCAGCCTTTGGCCGGCGCCAATCTGGCGATCCAGGAGGTTTCAGCCTCCGCCAGCGCCGCGCGCGCAGCGCTCTGGTATGCGAGCGGCGCAGGCGTCGTTCCCCTGCGGGTCAGCTCGCGCCGCACCAATGCGGAGGCCGCCCACACCTTGAGCCAGACTGGCAGCGTGACCTCGGGCGCGGATGCAGCCATCATCGCCACCGCCGATCTGGCTGCGCGCACCCGCACCCTGTTCATCAACGGCGTCCAGAACGCGCAGGCGACCGCCGTCTCGACTGCGGGCCAGACGCCGACGGATTTTGGCGCGCACACGCTGGGCAACAACACGCCCGGAAACGGCGCCTTCGCAGGCCGGATCTATGGGCTGGGCGTTGCCGAGACTGCCCTGACCGCCAGCCAGATCGCGGCGCTTACCCGCGCGCTGCGCGCCCGGATGGGCCTGCGCGGTTGACCGCGTGGCCCCCCTTGCAGGGCGGCGGCGCACCAGTCTTGATGGGGGCATGAGCCGTTACATCATCGCCCTCGATCAGGGCACCACCTCCACGCGCGCGCTGCTGTTCGACCGCGCGATGAGGCCCACCCTGGCCGCGCAAATCCCGCTCGCCCAGCATTTCCCCCAGCCCGGCTGGGTGGAGCACGACCTCGATGAGATCTGGCAGGCCGCGCTGGCCGTCCTGACAGCGGCGGTGGACAAGGCCGGGGGACCGGAGGCGATCGCCGCCATCGCCATCACCAACCAGCGCGAGACCACCTGTCTCTGGGATCGCGCGACGCTGCGCCCGCTGCACCGCGCCATCGTCTGGCAGGACCGGCGCACCGCTGAGCGCTGCGACGCCT
This sequence comes from Caulobacterales bacterium, assembly GCA_044340025.1. Lineage (GTDB taxonomy): Bacteria > Pseudomonadota > Alphaproteobacteria > Caulobacterales > Aquidulcibacteraceae > JBIIUJ01. The sequence continues at coordinate 8,642 of JBIIUJ010000085.1, read as the reverse complement.
TGCGCCAGGCCGGCCACGAGCCCGGCGTGCAGGCGGCCACGGGCCTGCTGCTCGATCCTTATTTCTCCGCGACCAAGATCGGATGGCTGCTCGACCACGTGCCCGGCGCGCGGGCAGCGGCGGAGGCCGGCGCGCTGGCGGCCGGCACGATCGACAGCTGGCTGATCGCGCGCCTGACCGGCGGCGCCGTGCACGCGACCGACGCCAGCAATGCCGCGCGCACGCTGCTGTTTGATCTGACCACCGGCGGCTGGAGCCAAGCGCTGTGCGATCTTTTCGGCGTGCCGACCGCGCTTTTGCCCGACGTGCGCGACAGCGCAGGCGACTTCGGCGCCACCGATCCGGCCGTCACGGGCTTCCGCCTGCCGATCCGGGCGGTGCTGGGCGATCAGCAGGCCGCGCTGCTTGGTCAGGGCTGCGTGCAACCGGGGGCGGCCAAATGCACCTATGGCACGGGCGCCTTCCTGATGGTGAACACTGGCGCGGCGCCCGCGCGCTCGGCCCACAAGCTGCTCACCACGGTCGCCTGGCGGCTGAACGGGGCGCTGACCTATGCGGTGGAGGGCGCGATCTTCTCTGCCGGGGCGACGCTGCAATGGCTGCGCGACGGGTTGGGCCTGTTTGCCAATACCGCGGACAGCGAAGCGATGGCGGCCAGCCTTCAGGACAATGGCGGGGTCTATCTGGTGCCGGCTTTCGCCGGTCTGGGCGCGCCGCAATGGGAAGCGGCTGCGCGCGGCGCCATCGTGGGCCTTACCCGCGACAGCACGCGCGCCCATCTGGCGCGCGCCGCGCTGGAGGCCGCCGCCTACCAGACGGCGGACCTTACAGACGCGCTCGCCGCCGATGGCGCAGCCCTGGACGGCCCCTTGCGGATCGACGGCGGCATGACCGCGAACGCCTGGTTCCGTCAGGACCTCGCCGACATGCTGTTTCGTCCCGTTGAGACCCCGGATCATGCAGAAATGACCGCTGCAGGCGCAGCCACAGCCGCCGCGCTCGCCATAGGCTGGATTGAATCGCTGGAGGAAGCGGCCGCGCATTGGCGCGCCGGCGTGCAGGTTCAGCCGCGTCTGGACCCCGCCACCCGCGCGCGCAGGCTGGCTGGCTGGAAGGCTGCGGAAGCCGGCGTGCTCGGCCATGCCCGGTTTGGCCGCGTCTGACGCCTAGTAGTTCCCGGCGCGGCAGATGGCGTCGATATGGAAGGCGACGTCCAGCGCGTCGCGCGCGCGGACGTTGATCGGGGGTGAGGCGCCCGAGCGCACCGCAGCCAGAAACCGGTCGAGCCCGGCATCCTGCTCCAGAGCCTGAAAGCGGGCCACATCCAGCCGCCAGGGGCAGGAAGCGGTGGCCGTGGCTTCCAGGAGATCGGCGTCCACCGCGCCAGAGGGATAGAGGCACCGCATGGTGCGGGTCCGGCCGGGGCCTGCCCTGCTGGCTTTCAGGCGCGCTTCCCCGCCGCCCGAAAAGCGGATCACGGCGGACACCGCATCGGGCCGCTCCGGCCGGCCGGCGCTCGCGCTGGCGCGAAGCGCCACGGCTGGAGCCGCAAACAGCGCCAGCGCGTGCTCGATATCCTCCAGCATCATTTCCAGCGTGACCGAGACCGAGGCCGCCTCCCCGGAGCTGGGCTCGGTGCGGCTGGCCTCAAACACCAGCGGCCGCTCGCGCGCCTTGGCCAGACCCGCCGAGAGGAGTGCGTCTTCCGTCGGACGGGCGGTGAGACACAGCACGCCGGCGGCCGCCGCCGCCTGCATCAGCTCCATGCCTTCCTGACGCAGCACCGCCAGAGGCGGCTTGATCAGCACCGGCACGCCCGCCTGGATTGCGCCAAGCGCCAGGCTTGCATGACTCGTGGGGCTTGTGGCGATGACGACGGCGTCCACCGCCTCCAGCATGGACGCGAAATCAGCCGCGCTCGTCGCGCCATGGCGGGCCGCCAGCATCTCGGCGCGCGCGGGCGTTTCGTCATGGACGAGCATCAGACGCGCATCGGCCCGCTCGGCCAGCGCCGCGCCAATGCGGGCGCCGAACCGGCCAGCGCCAACGATCCCGATCCTCAGCGCCTCGCTCATGCCGGCCGCTGAACCACGAGCGGCCGAACCGATCAACCCGCCTTGCGAAACCCGACCACACCCTGTAGGCCCCGCCCCGCCGCATAACGCCGGACAGGTGGCCGAGCGGTTTAAGGCAGCGGTCTTGAAAACCGCCGTGGGGGGAACTCCACCGTGGGTTCGAATCCCACCCTGTCCACCAAATTACATTTGTTTTTATTATGTTTTTTTTGATCGCTTTCGGCCTGCCCCACAAAGTACCCCATAAACGTCTGCCGCTTGAGCGGTTGCTGTGTTGGGATTGGGTTCGAACAGGGAGGGGGAGGCAATCGTGAACTCGACCTGCAATGGTAGTGCCTCGGAAGCATCGCTGATAACCAAGGGCGGATTTGTGCGGTACAGCCTAGATGAGCGCAAAGCGCGCTGTTGGGTCGCCAGCAAGCTAGCGCGCTCACCCCGAAGCCAGCAGCACTCCTTTTGGCGTGCGCGCGCTCCGTTTATGGCAAGTGTCTCTGGCGCACGCGCGGGCGTACTGCTTCACAGCCATAATGAAAGGAAAGCCAACAATGTATAGAGTCAGCTTTCCCTTAGATGTGATTTAATTATAAAATAATGCGATCGGTATCAAAAATTCTATTTTTATTTCCCATGTAGGTTTTTCATGTTTTGTCTTGGCTCTGGCCTTTTTTCAAGACTTCCGATTCATCGCCACTATCGAACTTAAACTTGCGCCTTTTGTCTATGGTCGACAAGTAACGTCTCCCCCCCGGGCCAATCGCGTGTAATCCAATCAAGTAAGTTGGCAATTACGGCAAGAACAAGAACGATGATTAACGCATCCATTTCAATAATTTATCCTTTACAGTCCTAGTCAGCATCGGGATGCATCCAGTCCAAAACTAACAGAGCCAAAATGAATTCTCAAAGACGCGAATGGCCGCAGGCTGTTGGCACCCCAGGCCGACGAAGCGCATCCGTGCAACCGAAGAAACTGTGTTAGCATTGTTTTGGCGTTGGGGCATCGGTTTCCAGCGCGGCACGCACACACGCTGGCAGCTTGTCACGAACGATGGCACCGGTGCACCGACGCTGACCGACATGGGGGCGAGTTTCGCCATCGCGACGGGTGGGGTGCTGACCCTGTTCATCGCGGCACCACCGAACGGCAGTTCCGTCTGGGTGCGGGTGGTCGACGAGGTTTCGGGCGCAGTGTTCGAGCAAGAGATCACAACGGACCTGCCAGCCAACACGCAGTTCCTGTCGCCGAGGCTGTTCATGAATAACGGGGCGACGGCGGCAGCGGTAGCCTACGACTGCTCGGGGGTCTACGTGGAGACCGATTACTGAGTGTGAGAAAGAAGTGTGAACATGTCGAGGATTCTGGTCGCCTTGACTGAAATCTTGACCTTCATCATGGCAAGCTAAGGAACATCCTCGGCCCCAAACTTTACCGGTCAGATTTCACGTTTCAACGCTTCACCGTTTCGAGCGATTGCTGAAGGCGGCGGATCAGAACGCCCCGCGATTTTTCATCGGCGCTGGCCTGCAGAGCATGATTGATGTCGAGCATCAGCTTGGACACATCGTTGTGCCAATCCAGCCGCGCCACCTTGTCCCGCGACAGGCGCGGAGGCGTGGCCCCGGCAGAACTGCGTGCACCCGTCGGGGCGAGGACAAATTCTTCGTCCAGTGCCGGTAGCAGAACATCGCCCGGCAAGACTATTCCATCCAACCTGGCCGCAAGTCCTGCCATCGCGGGCTCTTCGCCATGGACCAGGAACACCTGGTGCCGGATCGGCAGCCTTGCCTTGATCCAGTCGCGCAGTTCGGTGCCGTCAGCGTGACCGGAGTAAAGGTCAAGCGACCGGATCCGGGCGCGCACCGCGAATTCCTCGCCTTGGATGCGCACCGATTTCGCGCCTTCCTGCAAGATGCGCCCCAGTGTGCCCACCGCCTGAAAGCCGGTGAACAGAACGGTGGCCTCGTCACGCCAAAGCCAGTTCTTCAGCCGATGCCGGATGCGCCCCGCGTCGCACATTCCCGAGGCGGCGATGACGATATGAAATCCCTGTACCCGGTCAAGTGCGATGCTTTGTTCGCGCGTCTCGGTGAAATGCAGATGCCGTGACTTCAAGCCACGCATCAACACCGCGCCTTCCTCCAACTCTTTGTGGTGTTTGGCGAACACTCGCGTTGCCTTTGTGGCAAGCGGGCTGTCCACATAGATCGGCGTCTGCGGCAAGGCACCCTCGGCAATCAAGCGGCCGAGATCGCTGATCAGTTCCTGCGCGCGTTCAACGGCGAAAGACGGAATCAGAAGCGCGCCTTGGGGATGCATGGCCGCGCGCACCTCGTCGCAAAGCATTTGGCGGCGGCGGTCGGCGGTGGCATCGATGCGGTCGCGATCCCCGTAGGTCGCCTCGCAGATCAGATAGTCCACCCCGCTTGGGCCTTCGGGATCGGGGTGCATCAGCTTGTAATCCGGTCCGATGTCCGCCGAGAACAGGATGTGCAGCGGGTCACCTTCGGCCTGTGCCAGTTCGACCTCGACCGAGGCGGACCCCAGAAGGTGCCCCGCGTTCCAGAACCGCGCCCGCAGGCCGGGCAGGACGGCAAACCAGCTGTCATAGGGATGCGACTGGAACAGATCGAGGCAGGCCGCCGCATCTGCGCCTGTATAGATCGGGTTGACCGAACCGCGGTCGCGTCGGGCGGCGCGGCGGTTGAACTGTTCAACCTCGATCTCCTGAATATGCGCACTGTCGGGCAGCATCACTCCGGCCAGATCGGTCGTGGCATGTGTCGCGTGGATCGGCCCGGAGAACCCGTGTTTCACCAGTTTGGGTAGTAAACCCGAATGGTCGATATGCGCATGGCTGAGAATAACAGCTGCGATCTTGCCCGGCGCAAAGGGGAAGGGACGATAGTTCAGTTCCTTTTCGGTCTTTGAGCCCTGAAACAACCCGCAATCGATGAGGATATCTCCATGATCGGTTTCAAGTCGGAAACAGGAGCCTGTGACCGAACGGGCGGCACCGTGAAACGTCAGGCGAGGGTGGGGCATGGTGTCATCCTGTCGTTGGTTCCAGTTTCAGGGCTGCATCACATAGCTGCCCGGCGCGGGACAGAGCGGGGCAAGGCCCTTGTCCGGTGCCCCAATTGCAGGGGCATTCACCAGACCTCCGTCCTGAGCAGCCAGCCATTCCACCCAATCCGGCCACCACGATCCGGTTTTTGACGCAGTCTCTGCCAGCCAGGCGTCGGGTCCGACATAGTGCGCCCCTGCCGCGCGGTGCGAGATACGGAAGTGACGCCCCTTATGGCCCGGTTCGCTGAGAATACCGCTGTTGTGGCCGCCCTTGGTCAGCACGAAAGTCAGGTCGCTGTCGGTGAACAGTTTGGTCTTGTAGACCGACCGCCACGGCGCGATGTGATCCGTCTCGGTGCCGATGACGAACAGCGGCACCGACAGGTCTTTCAGCGCGATCACCCGGCCCTCAACCGCAAAGCGCCCGGCCGTCAGCCGGTTTTCGAGAAAGAGGCCGCGCAGATATTGCGAGTGCATCTGTGCAGGCATTCTGGTGGTGTCGGAAAGCCAGACGCCGATATCGGTCGGCACATCCTCGCGCCCCAGGAAATAGCGCTGGACGGCGCGGGTCCAGATCAGGTCTTCGGCGCGGATGGCGGCAAAGGCGCGGGCCATCTGCGGGCGATCGAGATAGCCCTGCTCCCACATCAGGTCTTCCAGAAAGGCGACCTGACTTTCGTCGAGGAACAACAAGAGCTCGCCCGCTTCGACGAAGTCCACCTGCGCGGCCATCAGCGTGACCGAGGCAAGCCGGTTATCGCCGTCGCGCGCCATCGTCGCTGCCGCAATCGCCAGAATGGTGCCGCCAAGGCAGTAGCCGACGGCCTGAACCGGGGTGTCCGGCACGATTGAGGTCACCGCATCCAGCGCGGCCATCACACCGCGCTTGCGGTAATCCTCCAGCGACAGGTCACGCTGATCGGAGGTCGGGTTGATCCACGAGATCATGAAAACGGTAAAGCCTTGCCCGACCAGATAGCGCACCATCGAGTTTTCGGGCGACAGATCGAGGATGTAGTATTTCATGATCCAGGCCGGAACGATCAGGATCGGGCGGGCGTGGACTTGCGGCGTCTGCGGCGCATACTGGATCAACTCCATAAGTTCGTTGCGATAGACGACCTGGCCGGGCGTGCAGGCCAGATCCTTGCCGATCTGGTAACCCTCGGGGGCTGGGTCGCGCTGACCGGTCAGGGTTTTCAGGGCGTCGTGGGCGAAATGCGCGGCACCTTCTGTCAGGTTGCGGCCCATCGACTTGGTCGTTTCGGCGATGATCTCGGGGTTCAGAAGCGGCTGGCTCGAAGGCGAGAGGACATCCAGCGTCTGCCGGGCCAGAAATCGGGTGCGCTCGGCGTCCTCGGGACGCAGGCCGCGCATCGGCTCAGTGGCATGGTCCCACCAGTCCTGCATCGCCAGAAATCCCTGCTGCCACATCTGGAAGGGCGGCTTTTGCCAGCCCTCATGGTCAAAGCGGTGGTCATAGGGTTTTGGGGAAAAGGGCGGAGCGTTGCCGGGGCTGGTGGCCAGAGCCATCAGCTTCAACAGACTGCGCTGCGCGTGTTCGGCCAGTTCCATCTGACGGCCAGGTGCGCGGGCGAGGTGCTGGGCCCAGTCGCTCCAGGCCTCGATGAAGGCATGGGTGGAGACACCGCCCGAAAGCCGTGCGACGGCGGCCCGGGCCGCGCGATCGAAGTTCTGATGCGGATGCTCGGTTTGTTGGGGCGCATCGATCACTGCCGGTAGTCCGGTGACCACCGGCGGAGAAAGGGGAGAAGGTTTCGGCTTTTTCCTGGTTCCGGTCATCTTGGCCTCGTTCCTTCTGGACGCTGCTCTGGAGAGTGGAAGTCTACTGCAATCTGATCATCGTGGCCTTGTCACAGGTCATCCTTTCAGCCCGAGCCGGATCTGCTTTTCGATTTCGATCAGCGCGAAAAAGGCAGCGCCGATGGCCACGATCAACAGTCCGTCCATCAGCGGAACAGGGCTTGTGCCCAGAACTGCCTGCAGGGGCGGCAGGTAGGTGACGGCGAATTGTGCGGCGGTGATGATGAGAACCACGGTCCAGACCACGCGTGTCCCGCGCACTGCAGCCCATGTCAGCGACGTGCTGTGGATATTGCGGATGAAGAACAAGTGGAAGATTTCCAACACCACCAGCGTGTTCATCGCCATGGTCTGGGCAAGGGCAAGCGGATAACCCTTGTCGATGGCATAGGTGAAGACGCCGAAGACCGCAGCGAGAAACAGCGTTGCCACCAGAACGACATGCCAGACCAACCCGCCCGACAGGATCGGCGCGTTGCGGGCGCGCGGCGGGCGGGCCATGGTGCCTGCTTCAGTCGGCTCAAAGGCCAGCGCGAGGCCCAGCGTGATCCCAGTGATCAGGTTGATCCACAGGATCTGGACCGCCGTGACCGGCAGGGCCATTCCGACCAGCAGCGCCAGCACCACAACCATGGATTCGCCCGCATTGGTCGGCAGGGTCCAGCTGATCACCTTCTTGAGGTTGTCATAGACCGTCCGCCCTTCGCGCACCGCCGCCGCGATACTTGCGAAGTTGTCGTCGGCCAGTACCAGATCGGCGGCCTCCTTGGCGGCTTCCGAGCCTTTCAGCCCCATGGCGATGCCCGCATCGGCGCGCTTCAGCGCGGGCGCGTCGTTCACCCCGTCGCCGGTCATCGCGACTGACAGGCCATGCGCCTGCAGAGCGGTCACAAGGCGCAGTTTGTGTTCGGGGCTCGTGCGGGCGAAAATGTCGACATCCGCCACCTCCAGTGCCAGTTGCGCATCGTCCAGCTTGTCAAGATCGGCCCCGGTCAGCACGCGGTGGGGGTTCGCCAGCCCGATCTGCGCGCCGATGGCGGCGGCGGTTCCGGCATGATCGCCGGTGATCATCTTGACCCGGATGCCTGCCGCCCGGCATTCGGCCACGGCGGCAATCGCCTCGGGGCGGGGCGGGTCGATCAGGCCGACGAGGCCGAGGAAAGTCAGGCCACCCTCCAGTGTGGCCGCGTCGATCCGCTCGCCCGCCTCGGGCCGTTCGGCCAGCGCCAGCACCCGCAAGCCCCGCCGCGCCAATGCCTCGGCCCGGTCGTGCCAGTTATGCAGGTCAATACCGTCGCACATCCGCAGCACGCGTTCTGGTGCACCCTTCACGTGGGTTACCCGGCCCAATGGCCCATCGGTCAGTACGGCCATGAAACGGTGGCGGCTGTCGAAGGGGATGGCGTCCAAACGGCGCGAGGCGGGGACACCGCCGACCTTGCCCGCAAAAGACAGAAGCGCGCCTTCCATCGGGTCGCCCTCGATCGTCCAGGCCCCGTCCTTGCAGGTCAGGGCGGCGTCATTGCAAAGCGCCGCCGCCCGGGCGAGGGCTGAAAGATCACCCGCCGGGGTGATGGCACCTGTCGGCGCATGACCCTCGCCATCGACGGCAAAGACGCCCTCCGCTGTCTCCGCCGCCGCCACCACCATTTCGTTGCGGGTCAAGGTGCCGGTCT
>JBIIUJ010000231.1:0-2753 GCA_044340025.1 Caulobacterales bacterium | reverse complement strand
ATCGCCAAGCCCAAGGGCCTGCTCGCCCACACGCTGGAGCCTGAAGCGACCCAGACCTGGGGCAAGCTTGGCTTCATCACCACCGGGGTCTCGGGCGCTTTCCCCGCCGCCAATCCCGCAGACAAGCTGATCGATCTCACCTATACGCCGAAGGCGCCGTTTCGAGGCAATGCGAAATGGCTGATGAACCGCAAGACGGTCTCCGTCGTGCGCAAGTTCAAGGACTCGACCGGAAACTACATCTGGCAGCCCTCGATGATCGTGGGGCAGCCCGCCACGCTGCTCGGCTTTCCGGTCGTTGAGCTGGATGACATGCCCGATATCGCGGCGAATTCCTACTCCATCGCGTTCGGCGACTTCCAGAAGGGCTATCTGATCGTGGATCGCATCGGTGTGCGGGTGCTGCGCGATCCCTTCTCGGCCAAGCCTTACGTGCTGTTTTACGTGACCAAGCGCGTCGGCGGCGGGGTGCAGAACTTCGATGCGATCAAGCTGCTGAAATTCTCGATCTGATCCCTCCCCCAGCCGACCTGATGCGGGGCCGTCCAGCCATGGGCGGTCCCGCATCTTTTTCGGGAGCATCCCATGACGCTTGAAATCGTCACGCCGCCTGCGGGCGAACCCGTGACGCTGGCCGAGGCCCGCGCCTTCTGCCGGATCGACCACGAGGATGAAGACGCCCTTATCCAGGATCTCGTGCGCGCCGCGCGCGAGCAGGTGGAAGCCGCCAGCGGCCGCGCCCTCATCGAACGGCGGGTGCGCGAGCGCCGCGACAGCTGGGCCGCCAGCCCAGCGGGGGCCGTGCGGCTGGCGCTGCGCCCGCTGCGGGCGCTGCATGGCGTGAAGACGATCGGTCCGGACGGCGCGATGCAATCCATAGCGTTGACCGACGTCTTCCCCGACCCCGATGCCGAGGCCGGGCGGCTTCTGGCGCGGTCGGGCCTGGGCTTCCCCGCCTTGCTCCGCGCCGCATCCGGCGTTGAGATCGAGTATACTGCCGGATACGGAGCAACGAGCGCCGCTTTGCCGCCCGCCTTGCGGCTTGCCGTGCTCATCCTGACGGCGGATGCCTATGCACGCCGGGATCGCAGCGATGACGCATCCCTTTCCGGCGTTCGCGCCGATGTCGCCGCGCTGATCGCGCCGTTTCGGGAGGCGCGGCTGTCATCGGCGCGCGCAGAACCCGATTCGCCGTTCTGAAGCCTGCTCCGTCCCCGGACGGGCAGGGCGGCGCGATCCGCGCCTTTGCCGCCGATGGCGGGGTCTGGGGCGCGATCCAGACGGCGTCCATGTCGGCGGAAGGCGGCCATGACGCCATCGAACAGACCCGGCGCGTCGGAATCGTGATCGAGGCAAGGCCCGAGATCACGCAAGGATGGCGCCTGGTGGGCGCAGGCCGGACGTTCGAGGTTGTGGCCCGGGGCGGCTTTGCGCCGCCCTCGCGCCTGGCGCGGCTCCTCTGCACGGAGGCGCCGCGATGAGCCCGTCCAGTGCGTTGCAGGCCGCCATCCACGCCCGCCTCAGCGCCGATCCGGCCGTGCAGGCCGTGCTGGGGAACCCGGCAAGGCTTCATGATCGTGCACTGGACGACGCGGTCTTTCCGTATGCGGTTCATGCCCGGATCGAGAGCCGGATCGCCGACGCCAGCGAGGCGCCGGCCAGCGAGCATGTCGTCACGATGCATGTCTGGTCGCGCCATGGCGGCGCGCGCGAAGCGCAAGCGACGCTGGAGGCGATGCGTCTGAGCCTGCATGGCGCGCCTCTGAGCCTCGCGGGCCATCGGCTGGTGCTGCTCTATGCGGTCTACACCGACGTTTTCCGCACCCTCGATCAGCGCACCCATTTCGGCGTCCTGCGCCTGAAGGCGGTCAGCGAGCCGCTCTAGAGCATCACCACAAGGAGGGTTCCATGGCCGGTCAGCGCGGCAAGGACATGCTTTTGAAAATCTCCGATGGCGGATCAACGCCAGCTTTCACCACAATCGCGGGCCTTCGCGCACGCACCATCTCGCTCAATGCGCAAGGCGTCGACGCCACAAGCGCTGACAGCGCCGGACGCTGGCGCGAGCTTCTGGCCGGCGCTGGCGTGAAGAGCGCCACCGTTTCCGGCACCGGCGTGTTCAAGGACGCCGCCTCCGATGCGCTGGCGCGCGAGAGCTTCTTTGCCCAGGACGTGCGTCCCTGGCGGCTGGTCATCCCCGACTTCGGCACGCTGGAGGGCGCGTTCCAGATCGCGGCGCTGGAGTATGCCGGCGATCACGATGGCGAGGCGACGTTTGCGCTGACGCTCGCGTCGGCCGGCGAAATCGGGTTCTCCGCGTCATGAGCGGGCTTGCCAACCGGGCGCGCGGGGATGCGATCCTGCATGTGGAGGGCGCGCCGCGCCGGCTGCGCCTCACGCTGGGGGCGCTGGCGGAACTGGAAACAGCGTTTCAGGCCCATAGTCTGGAGGCGCTGGAGGCGCGGCTCGCCCGGCCTTCGGCGGCCGATCTTCTGGTGATCCTCCAGGCGCTGCTGGCCGGCGCCGGAGAGCCGGCGATCGATCTGCGCGCCGCCGCCCTGGATCCCGCCGACGCCGCGCGCGCCGTCGCCGAGGCGTTTCACGCCGCCGGCGGATCATGAGCGCGTTCGACTGGCCGGCTGCGCTGCGCGCGGCTGTGTTGATCGGGCTGAAGCCGCACGAGTTCTGGCGGCTGAGCCTTGCCGAATGGCGCGCGCTTAGCGCCCGCGATCCAGCCTTCGGCCACGCCGACG
>JBIIUJ010000230.1:0-2758 GCA_044340025.1 Caulobacterales bacterium | reverse complement strand
CGCCAGCCAAAAGTTGATCCAGCAAATCAGACGGGATCACAGGTTCTTTGCGTCGAGACATAGTGGGACTCCTTCTTACCCATTATGCCCGCCCACACACGGAAATCCTGACAGTCCCCGCAAGGTCGGCGAGATCAAGGCGCCCGAACTGCTCGCCGCCCTGCGCACTGTCGAAAAGCGCGGCCATTACGAAACCGCACGACGGCTGCGCAGCACCTCCGGGCAGGTGTTCCGCCATGCCATTGCCACCGGCCGCGCCGAGCGCGACGTCTCGGCAGACCTGCGCGGCGCGCTGATCGTGCCCAAGGTGACGCACCGCGCGGCCATCACCACGTCGAAGCAAGCGGGCGCTCTGCTGCAAGCGATCGACGGCTATTCACGCTATCCGGTCACCCACGCGGCCTTGAGGCTTGCTCCCTATGTCTTCGTTCGCCCCGGTGAACTGCAGCAGGCCGAATGGAGCGAGTTCGACTTTACCCGCAACATCTGGACCATCGCCGCCGACAAAACCAAGAAGCGCGTCGCGCACCGCGCACCGCGCACCGCGTGCCGCTCAGCCGTCAAGTGCTCGCCATCCTGGAAGAGATGCGCGAGATCACCGGCAAAGGCCGCTATCTCTTCCCCGCCCAAGGCAAGCGCGACCGGCCAATGTGCGAAAACACGATCAATCTTTCACTGCGGCGAATGGGTTTCGACTGCACCATTATGACCGCTCTGATCAGCTGGCGATTTCCGCATCAAGGTAGGCCTCGACGCGCTGCGTAGCTGCGAGGCCATCTGCCAGCATGAGATCGAGCGCGCAGGCCCAACCAAAGGCCTCGTTAGGTGCAGCAATCCACCGCGCGGCCCTATCGCTGTCAGCGAATATGCATCGCAATGCGCGATGAATGCCGAGCAGCGACGCTGCCCGCCCCTCGCCGTCCAGAAGCCGCCCGACCATTTCATCTGGAACGCCCCAGCGCGCGGCCCATGCAGCGCGCCCTCCGCGCCATCGCTGGCTTTTCGTCATTGGCGTATTGAGTGCTGCCGATCGACATGGATAGATCCCTGACTTCGACGATACCCGATAGCACAGAACGTCCGCGCAAGCTGCTGAGGCGCTTACCGATCGGTAAGATTTTTTGGATGGGCGGCCACATTGGGGCGCATCATTCCCGATCGGGAAGAAATTGGCTTGAAACCCCAGATTGCATATGCAATCTTCCCGCTCGGTAAGGCTGACATGGTCGACAACGCAACCCAATTCGGCGCAGCCGTCGCTTCTGCCCGCAAGGCCCTTGGTCTTACCCAGCGGGAGTTGGCGCTCGCCATCAACAGTGGCGAACGCTTCATCGTCGATCTGGAAGCAGGAAAGCCGACCGCGCAACTCGGCAAGGCTCTCGCCGCCGCCAAGGCGGTCGGCCTGCGGCTCACTGCCACCGGCAGTCCGCAGGCCTGACGATGGAACTTCCGGTTCACTATGAGGACCGTCTGGTTGCCACGATCAGCGCTGACACACAGGCAACCCGTCTCACTTATCACGAAACTTGGCTGTCATCGCCCGGCAACTTCCCGGTCTCGCTGGCAATGCCGATCCGGCCGGAGCCGTATGGCGGGGATCGGGTGCTTCCCTGGCTGATGAACCTCCTGCCCGAGGGCGAACCGCTGCGCGCCATGACGCGCGCGCTTGGTGCAGCACCGGAGGACGCGCTCGGCCTGATCGCCCAGACCGGCAACGATCTGGCAGGTGCGCTCAGCATTGCTCCGCAGCAGCCGCGCGGCGAGGCCGGCTATCGCCCGATCCCGGATGCCGGTGCACTGGAACGGATCGTCGAGGAATTGCCTTCCCGGCCGTTTCTGGTTGGCGAGGACGGCGTATCGATGAGCCTTGCCGGCGCGCAGGAAAAGCTACCGGTGGCCGTCATGGAAGGCCAGATTGCGGTGCCGATCAACGGCGCGCCGTCGACGCACATCCTTAAACCCGACAATCCACGGCTGCCCGGCAGCGTCCAGAATGAAGCGCTGTGCATGGTTCTCGCCCGCCGAAGCGGCCTCAATGCCGCGCCGGTTACGACCGGCGTTGCGGGGAAGCGCAGCTATCTGTTGGTCGAGCGTTATGACCGGATCGGTACTGGCAACGATGTCCGCCGCCTGCATCAGGAGGATTTCTGTCAGGCCCTCGGCCGTCCGCCCGCCGCCAAGTATGAATTCAACGGCACCGGCACGCGCGGCCCCTCCATCGCCGACATGTTCGCGGTTGTACGCCAGCACATGACGGCGCGCGACATCACCCGGCTGCTGGATGCTGTGATCTTCAATATCGCCATCGGCAACGTGGACTCCCACGCCAAGAACTATTCGATCTTGCTCGGCCCGAGCGCGCCGCAGCTTGCCCCGCTCTATGACCTGATGTCCGGCCTTGCATGGACGAACATCACCCAGAACCACGCTCAGGCGATCGGGGGGCAGCGCCGTGGTCGGCACATCTACGGCCGCCACTGGCGTCGCATGGCAGAAGCCGCAGGACTGGCAGCGCGGGGAGCGGTGCAGCGGGTGGAACAGGTGACGACGCGGTTGCTGCGCGAACTGCCCGCAGCGGTCGAGGAGGTGGCGGCAATGCCAGCAGGTTCCTCGATGCTGGAGGTCTTCGCAAAGGAGGTCGAGGAAAGGGCAGCCGAAGTCAGAACGCACGCCAGGCAGGAAGGTGTGCCAGAAGTAAGTGGAGGCGTGGATGAGGCAGTTTCATTGGGAGACCAAGTAAATGGTCATTAAGATCTGA
>JBIIUJ010000229.1:0-2767 GCA_044340025.1 Caulobacterales bacterium | reverse complement strand
CGGGGCGCAGATCATCGGCCGCAGCGGCTCACGCTCCGGGCTTCTGACCGGGCGCGGCAGCGTGGTGATCCGGGCCAAGAGCGAGGTTGAAACCCTGCGTGGCGGGCGCGAGGCGATCGTCGTCACCGAGCTGCCTTACCAGGTGAACAAGGCGACGCTCCAGGAGCGCATCGCCGATCTGGTCCGCGAAAAGCGGGTCGAGGGTATCTCGGCCATCAATGACGAGAGCGATCGGCGCGGCATGCGCCTCGTCATCGAGCTGAAGCGCGACGCTTCGCCTGACGTGGTGCTGAACCAGCTTTATCGCTTCACCCCGCTCCAGACCTCTTTCGGCGTCAACATGCTCGCGCTTGCTGGCGGCCGGCCGCTGCAGATGGGCCTGCGCCAGATGCTGGAAGTGTTCCTGCGCTTCCGCGAGCAGGTGATCGTGCGGCGCACCAAGAAGCGCCTCTCAGTCGCCCGTGTGCGCGGCCACGTGCTGGTCGGCCTCACCATCGCGGTCGCCAATATCGATGAAGTGGTGGCGCTCATCCGCGCCGCGCCAGACCCGGCAAGCGCGCGCGAGGCGCTGACCAGCCGCGACTGGCCGGCGCGCGACCTTGCCCCGCTGATCGCGCTGATCGCGGACCCGCGCACGGTGCTGAGCGCCGATGGGACGGTGCGGCTCTCCGAGGACCAGGCCCGCGCCATCCTCGATCTGCGGCTCCAGCGCCTCACGGGGCTCGGCCGGGAAGAAATCGCCAAGGAGGCCGAAGAGCTCGCCGCCCGGATCGCCGACCTCCTGGACATTCTGCGCACGCCCGGGCGTATCGCGGCCATCATCAAGGGCGAGCTTCTGGACGCGCGCGCCAAGTTCGCCGTCCCGCGCCGCTCGGCGTTCATTGAAGCCGACCTCGACATGGACGACGAGGCGTTCATCGAGCGCGAGGATATGGTCGTGACCGTCACGCACGGCGGCTATGTGAAGCGCACCCCGCTTGCGACCTATCGCACCCAGCGCCGCGGCGGGCGCGGGCGGACGGGGATGGAGACCAAGGACGACGATGCGGTCACGCGCCTGTTCGTCGCCTCCACCCACGCGCCGGTGCTGTTTTTCTCCTCGGCCGGCCAGGTCTACAAGGAAAAGGTCTGGCGCCTGCCGCAGGGCGATCCGCGCACCAAAGGCCGCAGCCTCAACAACATCCTGCCGCTCGAAGCAGGCGAGCGCATCACGACCGTGATGCCGCTGCCCGAGGACGAAGCAGGCTGGGAGGCCCTGGACGTGATGTTTGCGACCCGCCGCGGAACGGTGCGTCGCAACAAGCTCTCCGACTTCGTGAATGTGAACCGCGCCGGCAAGATCGCGATGAAGTTCGATGACGCGGGCGATCAGATCATCGATGTGCAGATCTGTTCCGAGCGGGACGACGTGCTTCTGACCACCGCGCTCGGCCAGTGCATCCGCTTTGCGATGACGGACGTGCGCGTCTTCAAGGGCCGTGACTCCACTGGCGTGCGCGGGATCGCGCTGGGTGACGGCGATCACCTCATCTCGATGGCGATCCTGCGCGGCTTTGAGGCGAGCGCTGAAGAGCGCGCGGGCTATCAGAAGATGCGCCGCGCCATGGCGGGGGCTGAAGCCAGCGACGACGAGGCCCCCAACGATGCGGAAGACGCAGTTTCTGACGCTGCCCTGACGCCCGAGCGCTACGCCGACATGTCAGCCGCCGAGCAATTCATCCTGACGGTCGCGGCCGAGGGCTATGGAAAGCGGGCTTCCTCGTTCGACTATCGCCTCACCGGCCGCGGCGGGAAGGGCCTCGTCGCCCACGATCTGACGCGCAAAGGCGGCAAGCTGGTCGCCTCCTTCCCGGTGGAGACGGGCGACGAGATCATGATGGTGACCGATGGCGGCCAGCTGATCCGCACCAGCGTCGATCAGATCCGTCTTGCCGGGCGCGCCACCCAGGGCGTCACGCTGATGAACCTGCAGGATGGCGAAACGATCGTGGCGGTCGAGCGGCTGGCGGACGTCGGCGGCGAGGAAGACTGAGCACCCACGCCCGCCGGCGCGCCTCAGAGACCGGGCGCGTGGGCAGGGCGGCGGCGCTGTGGAGAAACACCCTGCCGCGGCCTTCGATCGGCGGCGGCGGACCGCAGCGGGTAGCCCACCAGCAGGCCGTGCATCGTGGCGCGCAGCATGGCCTGGTGACGGCCGGCAACCCCAAGCTTCCGGGCCGCGTTGCAGATGTGGAACTGAACGGTTCTAGCCTCCACATCGAGGATCCGGCCGATTTCCCAGTTTGTCTTGCCGCGCGCCACCCAGGCGAGGCAGTCCGCTTCGCGTGGCGAGAGGCCGGCGCCGCGCGCAGAAACGCCCATGCCCCTGTCGCCCGTCGCGCGATCCACCGTCCGGCCACGCGCGAAGACGAGCATCGCCAGCGCCGCCTCGAGCCCCGGCGAGGGGGGCGCGCGCTCTTCGGGCCAGTCGAAGCTGAGCGCGACGCCGCCGCCGGCCAGAGCGGGCGCGCTCACCCGCAGCCGCGCCGGGGAAAGACGCACCTGTTCCTCGGCGGAATCAGCATCTCGGCCACGCTCCACCACGGGCCGATGCAGGTCGAGGGCGAGACAGCAAGACCGCCACGCCCGCTCAAACGACGGCTCGCTGTCCGCAGCAAGCAAAACAGGAAGACAATGATAAAACTGGTCCAGACAAAGCGACATCAAAAGGCCCCCGCCTTCATCTCAGGGTCGCTGGGGAGACCCGAGGCACAATCGCCTTAATTCA
>JBIIUJ010000084.1:0-11232 GCA_044340025.1 Caulobacterales bacterium | reverse complement strand
GCTTTCGGTTGCGGTGCTGGTTCATGAAGCGCGCGCCGCGCGCGCCGCGACGGACTTCCTGCGCATGCCCCGGGTGAAGCCCGTGCGCCCCGCCGACAAACCGGGCGGACCGCTGCTGCATCAGATCCACCAACAGCAGCAACAGCAGCAATAGCCCCCCGGTCGCTTCAGCTGCCGGCGCGCTGCCGCATCGCTGCAGCGATCTCGGCGAGCACGCCATCCCAGGTGTCGAGCGAGGGTTTGGCGAACATCCGCACGCTGGGATACCAGGGCAGGCGGCCCGAGCCGAGCATCGACCAGGCGGACTGGGCGCGCGCGAGCACCCAGGTCTCCACCCCGGCGCCGGCGGCGATGTTCGTAGTGGCGTTCATCGCGCCGAACACAAGATCCATCGCGGTGCAAAGGGCGCACAGATCGTCGAGATCGTTCCGCAGATTGATGCCGGGCGGCACATGGACGGTAACGCCGAAGGCGTCCCGCGCCAGCGCGATCGCCTCGGAGGGATCGGTGTATTGCAGGCTGACAAACACCGCCCCGGGGGTCTTCAGCAGCTCGCCCCACGACGAGAACGGGCTGTAGGCGCGCGCGCGGCGGCCGGTGGCGAGCATGGAGGTCCAGGTCAGCCCCACTTTCAGGCCATCGCCCAGCGAGGAGAGCCAGGCGCGCCAATGGGCCACACGGTCGAAATCCGGCCGCAGGAACGGATTGGGGTCGGGGAAGGCGGCGATGTCATCGCGCAAGAGGCCCGCCGCCGTGGCGAAGGGGGCGTAGTAGTCGAACTGATCGAGGGGGCCTGCCTCCAGCGCCCCGCGCAGCACGGCGTGGCCGGACTTCTTGGTGCCATGCTGGGCGACCTCGGCACCGGGGAACGAGCGGCGGAACAGAGGCACCAGACGCGGCTGACACGCCACCGCCAGCCGCCCGCGCGGTCCGGTGGCGGCGACAAGCTCCGGGATCACGCTGCCGAACAGCACTTCATCGCCCAGCCCCTGTTCGCCCAGCATCAGGAGCCGCTTGCCGTCCAGAGGCTCGCCAGACCAGATCGGCAGCGCTTCGGTGAGGAATCGGGTGGAGTTGGCGTAGTGGGGATCAAGCCGGCTCGCATAAGCGGCCCAGCCCTCCCGGAGCCGGCCGGCGGCGAGAAGCGCCATCGCCCGGGAATGGCGGCTTTCGGCCAGCTCGCCGGGCGCAGTGAGGCCTTCGATGGCGGCGGCATAGTGATCCAGCGCCTCTCCGGGGCGATCGGCCTCCACCAGGGCGTGGCCCAGATTATGGTGGGCGCGCGCATAGGCCGGATTGAGGCGCAGCGTCTCGTGCAGGAACGCGATCGGCTCTTCCAGCAGGCCAAGCTCCACCGCCACCGCGGCGAGCGCGTTCCAGAGGTCAGGCGATTCCGGGTGCAGCGTCACGGCCGCGCGCAGAAGCTCGATCGCATCGTCGAGCCGACCCTGATCGCGCACGCAATTAGCCTGATTGATGACCGCCGGCAGCCAACCTGGCTGGACCTTCTGGGCGGCGGAGAACAGACGCTCGGCAGAGGGGAGCATGCCCATCCGCCAGGCCAGCAAACCAAGGTTGAGATAGACTTGCGGATCCCGCGGCGCGCGGGCGAGCGCGCGCTCATACATTTCCAGCGCTTCGGAGAGGTAGCCGCCCTTGTCGAGCGCGATAGCCAGCAGGTGGGAGGCGATGGGATGCTCGGCGTCGAGATTGACCGCGCGCAGCGCAAAGCCGGCCGCCGCCTTGTAATCATGTTCCCCGAGGGCGCGCACCGCGCGCTTCAGGAGCGCGGGCAGCTTGCCGGAAACGCTGGCCTTGCCCAGCGCGGCATCGAGATCGCGCACGATCCGGCTTTCCAGGGCGTCTCCCATGGCGCCGGCGGGCAGAGCGGGCAGATCGGGCAGATCGGGACGGGGGGCGAGCTGAGCGGTCATGAGGCTCTGTGTTGCGCGATAGGGTTAACGAAGCCTCGCTTGAATGTGACGATATCGTGCGGTTCAGAGGTTCGTTAACCAGCCCTGTTTACCGCTCTCTAGCAGGTCGGCCCCATACTGTGCGCCAAGGCGGGGGCTGCAACAGGAAGGCGAATGCGATGCCCTTGAAGCTCTCTCTGAAGCCCGGTGAAAAACTGGTGCTGAACGGAGCGGTCATCTCCAATGGAGATCGCCGCGCCACCCTGCTGCTGGAAAACAAGGCGTCAGTGCTGCGTGAGAAAGATATCATGCAGCCGGAGGACGCCAACTCGCCGGCTCGCCGGATCTACTTCCCGGTCATGATGATGTACCTCGATAACGCGCATAGCGCCGAATGGTACAATGAGTTTGTGCTGCGCATGACCGAGTTCATGGGCGCGGTGCGCAATCCCGACGTGCTGACCGAGTGCGTCTCGATCTCGCGCGAGGTGATGCGGTCGGAATTCTACAAGGCGCTCGTGCGGTGCCGGAAACTGATGGACTACGAAGCGGAAAGGTTGCGGGATGTCCTACCAAGCCTATCAGTCGGCTCAACGGCGCGCGGAGACGCCGCGTGACCTGGAGCATCGTCTGTTCGGCCAGGTGACGCGCGCGCTGATCGACGCCGAAGCGCGCGGGCGCGACGACCTTCCTGGCCTGATCGACGCGCTGGACTGGAACAGGCGCGTGTGGAGCGCCTTCGCAACCGATTGCGCCACGCCCGGCAACAAACTGCCCGAAACGCTGCGTGCGCAGATCGTGTCTCTCAGCCTGTTTGTCAGCCGCTATTCCAGCGACGTGATGCGCGAAGGCGCGCCAATAGAGCCGCTGATCGACATTAACAAGGCGATCATGGAAGGCCTGCGCGCCTCGGCCGGGCTGGCGGCGGAGTCTCGGCAAGCCGCGGCGGGTTGAGCGCCAAGCCCCTTAGGTGATGACGCGGATCGTGTTGGTGCCGCCTGAAGCGCCAAAGGGAAAACCCGCAACAGCAAGAATCGGCTGCGGTGGTCTGGCAAGGCCGGCGGCGTCCACGGCCAACCGCGCTGAATGGACCATCTCGTCATAAGTCGCACACGATCCTGCCTGCTGACTGGCGATACCCCAGGCGAGGCAGAGCCGGCGCGCGATCGCGACATCGGGCGTCAGCGCGAGAACCGGCGCATTGGGGCGCGCCCGCGCGATGCGAAGGGCGGTCACGCCCCTTGCGGTGAAGGCCGCGATGGCGGCTGCTTGCAGATCATCGGCCAAGGCGGCCGCCGCCGCAGAGATGGCGTGCGCGGGCGTGACCTCAAGATCCTGGGCTAGCGCCTGACTGATGGGGCGATACAGGCGGTCGGCTTCGGCCCGCTCCACGATGCGCGCCATCATGGCGACCGCCTCGCGCGGGTAGGCCCCGGAGGCGCTTTCGGCGGAAAGCATCACGGCATCCGCGCCATCATAGACCGCGGCCGCCACATCGGAGGCTTCCGCGCGTGTCGGCGTGGGCGCATGGACCATGCTTTCCAGCATCTGGGTGGCCACGATGACCGGCTTGGCGGCGGCGCGGCAGGCGCGCACGATCTGCTTTTGACGCTGCGGCACCTCTTCGGGCGGGATCTCGACCCCCAGATCGCCACGCGCCACCATCACGGCGTCAGCCAGCCGGACGATGTCATCGAGCTGGGCCAGCGCAGAGGGCTTCTCGATCTTGGCCAGAAGGCCTGCGCGATCGCCCACAAGGGCTTTCAGCTCGATCAGATCGGCCGGCCGCTGGACAAAGGATAGCGCGACCCAGTCCACCCCAAGCTCCAGTCCGAAGGCGAGGTCCGCGCGATCCTTCTCGGTGAGGGGCGAAAGCTCCAGCACGGTATCGGGCAGGTTCACACCCTTGCGGTCTGAGAGCGTGGCGGCGTTCAGGGCCTCCGCCTCCACGCTGTCGGGGCCCAGAGACTGCACGCGAAACTGGGCGCGGCCATCATCGATCAGGAGCCGGTGGCCCGGCATGAGGGCGGCGAACACATCCCGATGCGGCAGCGCGATCGCCCCCTGCCCGCCCGCAAAGGAAAAGCGCACCCGATCGCCCTCGCGGATCGCCATCGGACCTGCGGGAAGGTCGCCGATCCGGATCTTCGGGCCCTGGAGATCCTGAAGCACGCCGATCGGCCGGCCTAGGTCAGCTTCCAGCGCGCGAATGGCGCGAAACGCCTCGGCATGGTCGGCGTGTGCGCCATGGCTGAAATTGAGCCGGAACACGTCGGCGCCCGCCTCGGCAAGCGCGCGGATCATCTCTGCAGACCGGCTGGCGGGGCCGAGCGTGGCGACAATTTTGGTGCGGCGCGCGCGGGTTCCGGTCATGACGAGGCCCCTGAAAAGGCAGAAGCCGCCGGATTGCTCCGACGGCTTCAGGAATGTCCGCTCTCGGTTCCAGACTACTCGGTAAGCTGGAACTGAACCGGGAGCTCGACGACATCGCTGGTCGGCTCGCAGTTGCGCAGCGCGGGACGGTAGCGCATGCGGCCGACTTCGCGTGTCACGGCGCTTTCGAAATAGCCCGGCGGGTCAGCCGAGACGATCTCGGCGCCCGACGTGGTGCCGTCAGAGTTCACCGTGAAGCGCACCACCACCGAACCGGAGATGTTGCGCCGCAGGGCGGCCGGCGGATAGGCCCGCTCGACGTTGAAGTTCCGTGTGACTTCCGCTGCGCGGTTCGGCTGCGGGCAGCTCGGCGGCGGCGGCGGCGGCGGCGGGGCCGGAGGGATCGCCGCAGGCGGCAGATCCAGAACCGGACGCGGCGGCGGCGGGGTGTCCTCCACTACCGGACGCGGGGCCTCCTGGAACACGGGAACATCGACCACCACAGTCGTCTTGCGCTCTTGCAGCGGCGGCGGCGGCGGCAGCTTTTCAGGCGGCGGCGGCGGCGGGGGCGGCGGGGGAGGAGGCTTCTTCTCCCGCTCCGCCTTCAGGATCGGCAGCTCCTCCATGATGTCTTCGATCAGCGTCGGGCGCATGGTCGAGACGCCATACAGCAATCCGCCCCAGATGATCGCCGAAACCAGAATGAACAGAAGGCGATACTTGGCCATCGTAGGGGTTCCTAATTACGGGGCCGCAGCCATCTGCTCATCGGTCAGCGCCGTTTCGGCCACCAATGAGACCTTCTGGAATTGCGCTTCCTGCAGGTCCGCCATGACGCGCATGACGGTTGCGTAGGACAGCGTCTGGTCGGCCCGCAGCCGGATCGTCTCCAGCAAGGGGTTCGGCGACCCAGGCACGTTCACCGCGATCCGCTCAAGCACCTTGTCGGCCAGCTCGCCCTCGTCGACGAGGGTCCCGTCCACGAAAATCTGCGGGAAGCCGGCATCGTCGCGCACGTCGACGATCGTGGGGCGCTTGTTGTCCTGCGGAATGTCCTGCGGCGGAACGGGGGGCGGAAGGTCCACCCGCACGTCCGTCGTCGGGATCGGCGCGGCCACCATGAAGATGATCAGCAGCACCAGCAGGATGTCGATGAACGGGATGACGTTCGGTTCGGAGTTGGCGGAATAGCCCTTTTTGGGGCCGCTTCCGCCAGCGAGTTTCGCGCCCATGTCAGCACTCCCCGCCGTTCGCCGCCACGCCAGTGGGGCGGCGGGCTGTGGTGTCAGCCATCATTGTAAGCCCCCTCTAGCGGCGACGGTCTTCAGCAACCAGAGCGACTTTGAAGAAGCCCTGATCCTGGAGCCGGTTCATCACCAGAACAACGTTGCGGTAGGCGGTCTCGCGCTGCGCCCGGATGTAGATGCGCTCCTGAATGATATCAGCGAGCTCCATCTGACGACGCGGGTTGTTGCGAACCACTTCTTCCTGCGCCTTGCGGCCGAGGTCGTCGAGAGAGACTTCCTCGTTGCCCACGAAGACCCGGGTGCCGGCCGCGCCAAAATCCTGGAGCGAGACATAGACCGGTTTCGCGGGCCGCTTGGAAGGGATCACCTTCGCGGCTGGCAGATCGACATTGATATCCACCGAGGCGATCGGCGCGGCCACCATGAAGATGATCAGGAGCACGAGCATCACGTCCACGAAGGGAATGACGTTCGGTTCCGCGTTCACTTCAGCGCGGCCGCGCTTACCCGAACCCGAGGGAGAGGCCAGTTTGGCGCCCATGGCAGGCTCCTCCTAGTTCTGGAGCTAGCCTGATCAGGCGACCTTGCGGTCCATGTCGCGCGAGATGAGCGACATGAATTCGGCCTGGAAGTCATCCATGTAGCCGCCCATCGTGCCGATCTGCTTTGCGGAGAAGTTGTAGATCAACACAGCCGGGATAGCGGCGGCGAGACCGACCGCGGTGGCCAGCAGCGCTTCGGCGATGCCGGGCGCCACAACCGCGAGAGAGGTCGTCTGCGTGTTCGCAATCCCGATAAAGGAGCGCATGATCCCCCAGACCGTGCCGAACAGACCGATAAACGGCGCGTTCGAACCGATCGAGGCGAGGAACGTCATGTTGGAGCCAAGCTGCTCCACGCCCTTGTTCTGCTCGATCGTCATGGCCGCCCGCACGCGATCCAGCGTGTGGTCGCGCGCGTCGCGGTTAAAATAGAGGCCCAGTTCCTTGGACTTGTTGAGTTCGTCCATGCCGGCCACGAACATCTTCTTGATGAAGCTGTCGGGCTGCTTGCGGGCGAGATCGGCCGCTTCTTCCGGGCTCTTGGCCTTGCGGAAAGCGGCGACGAATTCGGTGATCTTCTTCTTGTTGGAGCGCATCACGAAGATCTTCTCGAACAGCAGCGCAAGCGCGTAGATCGAGCAGAGCACCAGGATGAGCAGAACGATGCGGCCGACCCAGTCGGCGTGCATCACCATGCCCCACACGGTGAGTTCTTCGCCCGAGACGCCGGCGGCCTTGGCGGCTTCCTCGGCGGCGGCGGCCTTTTGCGCATCGGTCAGAACCGGCGCAGCGGCGGCGGCGGCGTCGGCCGCAGCGGTGGCGGCGGCGTCAGCGCCCGCAGCAGCAGCGTCCGTGGTCGCGGCGGCGGCGTCGGTGGCCGCAACTGCGGCGGCGTCGGTGGTCGTCGTCGCGGCGTCGGTCGCGCCGGCGGCTTGCAGAAGCTGGAACATCGGGCCCTTTTCCCTCCAATGGCCTGACCTTAACGAAGTCTTAACAGTCAGGCACGTGCGCCCGTGTTAGCGGGCTGGTGCGTCATAGGGAAGCCCCCTGTGCGGCGCAAGCGCCCACTCTGTGAAGAGTTTACAAACAGGCGCCCGCTACGGGTGCACGAACATGCCCTCTTCGCGCGCAGGAAGGGCATGAACGCCGCTCAAGGGGCCAGGTCTGCCCGCCGATCCCGGAAAAAACCCCATGCGGCGCGGTGACGATCCAGGAAATCGAGGTCGAATGCGTGCGTGATCACGCCTTCGTCAGAGCGCTCCAGGCTGGCGACAAGATCGCCGCGATGATCGGCGATGAAGCTGTATCCATAGAAAGCCTGCGGCGCGCCGAGGCCTTGCTCCGTTCCGATGCGGTTGGACGCGATGACGGGAATGACGTTGGACACCGCATGCCCCTGCATGGCCCGCCGCCAGGGGTCGCGCGTGTCGAGGCTGCCATCATGCGGCTCCGAGCCGATGGCGGTGGGGTAGAACAGAGCCTCCGCCCCCATCAGAGCCATGGCGCGCGCGCATTCGGGATACCACTGGTCCCAGCAGATCCCCACGCCGATGCGGGCAAAGCGCGTCCGCCAGACCTTGTAGCCGGTGTCCCCCGGCCGGAAGTAATACTTCTCCTGATAGCCGGGCCCATCGGGAATATGGCTCTTGCGATAGACGCCCAGGATCGCCCCGTCGGCATCCAGCATCACAAGCGAATTGTAGTAGGCTGGCCCCTCGCGCTCGAAGATCGACACGGGGATCGCCACGCCAAGCCCCCTCGCCACAGGCTGAAGCGCCGTGACGCAGGGATGCTCAGCCGCCGGATAGGCGGTGGCGAACCAGCGCTCATCCTGCGTTGTGCAGAAGTATGGCCCCTGAAACAGTTCGCTCGGCAGGATGATCTGGGCGCCCGCTTTGGCCGCCTGCTCGATCAGGGCGATCGTGCGGGCGATGTTATCGGCCATGTCGGGGCCATAATGCGTCTGGAGCGCAGCGACGGTGAGGATGCGGGGCATGGTCGGGCTCCGGGGTCCGCGCCTATATGGCTGGCTGCGGCGGGCGCGCAAGCGAGCGCTCGTCAGCGGCCCTTGCTTTCCGGATGGTTCGCCCGCAGGCCGAGCGCGGCAAGCCGCGCCGTCTCGGCAACGCGGCGGGCTCGTGTCTGCGCCTGTCGTGCCTGGGCGATCCATTCGAGAATGCCCCGGCGCGAGGAGGGCGCGAAGCCTTCGAACACAGCCCGTGCGGCTGCGGCCTCCAGCGCAGCGATCAGGTCTGTCGGGAGCGCGCCGCTATTGGCGCCGTCGAGCCGGGTCCAGGCGTCGCCCTCTTGGGCGCGGGCGATGGCGGCGCGCCCGCCTTCGGCAAGGCGTCCCTCGGCCTCGAGGACCTCCACCCGCGCCTTGTTCACCGCCGACCAGGCGCTGCCCGGGCGGCGGGGCGAGAGGAGCAGCATTGTGCGGCCGTCGTCGCGCTTTCGCGGCAGACTGTCGATCCAGCCGAAGCACAGCGCCTCGTCGCGGATGTCGCCATAGGGAACGTGCGGCCCTGCACCCTTGCGCCAGGTCACGACCCAGACACTCTCCGGGCGGCGCCAGTTCGCAGCAAGCCAGGCGCGCCATTCGCTCCGGGAGCATACCTCCACTTCCTCGAAGGCGCGGATCACGCGGGCTCCTGCTGGGTGATGCAATGGAACGAGCCGCCGCCGGTGAGGATGGCGCTGGCGCGCACGCCCACGATCCGACGGTCCGGGAAGAGACCTGCCAGCACGCGCAGGGCCTCGTCGGTGCTTGTGGCGCCATAATGCGGCATCACCACAGCAGCGTCGCCGATGATGAAATTCATGTGGCTTGCGGGCACGGGATCGCCCTCCTCGTCGGTCAGGAGGCCGGGGCTTGGCGCGCGCACCACCTCCAGGCGCCGACCGGCGGCATCCTCCATCGCAGAAAGAGCGTTCGCGATCGCGTCCAGAACGGCGGCATTGGGATCGTCCAGCCCATGAGGGCTCTGACAGAGCACGCGACCCGGCGCGACAAACCGGGCGATGTTGTCGACGTGGCCGTCGGTGTGATCGTTCAAGAGGCCGTCATCCAGCCAGAGCACCTTGCGCGCGCCAAGCGCGCTTGCAAGCGCCTGCTCTGCGGCCGCCTGGGTCCAGCCGGGATTACGGTTCGGGTTCAGAAGGCACTGCCGGGTGGTCAGGATCGTGCCCTCCCCATCGTGGTCCAGCGCCCCGCCTTCCAGCACGAAGGGATGGCGCTGGATCGGCGCGCCGGCATGCGCGGCCACCGCGTCGCCGACCGTTGCGTCCCCGGCGAGGTCATATTTGCCGCCCCAGCCATTGAAGCCAAACCGCGCGGCCACCGTCGCGCCGCGCTCACGCGCGAAGATGGGGCCTGTATCGCGCAGCCAGATGTCGCCGAACGGCGCCTCGATCACCTCGGCGCAGCCGCCGATTGCGGCGCGCGCCGAGAGCGCGGCTTGCGCGCTGGAGGCCAGCACGACAACCCGATCGCCGCGCCGCCCGTCCGGCCCACGGGCGGCCAACGCGCGCACCATGGCGGCGACCTCGCCGCGCGCGGGCTCCAGATCGTCCTGCCAGAGATCTTCTGCAGACGGCCAGCACGTATAGAGAGCGCGGTGCGGCGCCCATTCCCCGGGCACGACGAGCGAGGCGGCCATAAAGTCTCCCTTTTTCGGCCTTCTATAGACGACGGTGGTTGTGCGTGCGAGTTTCGGCCGCAGGGGAAGACGCATGAGCTTGGCAGACCAGACACGGGGCGCCCTGCAGGATCGTGCGCGGCTTGAAGCGCGTCGGCGTCGGCCGGATGCGCGCCGGGCCGCGATCCTGGAGGTGGCGCGCACATCCTTTCTGCGCGACGGCTATGAAGAAGCCCAGATGGTGGCGATTGCGCGGACGGCGCGGGTTTCCACCGCCACGCTCTATGCGCTTTTCGCCGACAAGAGCGACCTCTTTCGCGCCATGATCCTCGACATGCTCCACGCTATCGAGCATCGCGTCGCCAAGCAGGAGGGGGCAGCGGCCGATCGCCCGATGAAGGAGCGGCTCACCATCTTCTGCGTGGCGCTGCTTGGCGTGATGCAGGAGGCGGAGGTGCGCGCCATGACGCGCCTGCTCTTCAGCATGCATCGCCGCATGCCCGATATGGCGGAGGAATATCTGCGCCGGGGCTATATGGCTGCGTGCGGGCGCCTGGCGCGCTATCTGGCAGGGCTGGAGAAGCAGGGCGTGTTGCGGTTTTCCTGCCTGAACACGGCGACCGGCCAGATGATGGCGCTCTTGATGCAGCCAACCCTCACCCATGGGCTGTGGCTGGGCGACGAGGCCCAGCATGACAATGGCGCCGAGGCGCAGGCCGCCGACGCCATCGCCATGATCTTCTGCCGCTACGACCCCGCCCGCGCTCAGGCTTCCTGAATCCGGGGCGCGCCCGCTTCCACCACATAGCGCTTCAGGGTGCTCCAGGGCGCATCGCGCCGCCAGACGGTGGGCGTGGTCCGCAGGCTGACGGTCATGGTCTTGTGCGTCACCTCGGCGAGACCATAGCCGCGGGTGCGGTCATCGAAGAACTTGATGTGCGGATTGTCCGGCAGCATGCGGCTGAACCGGTCGAAGGCGTAGGAATGGGACGTGACCGAGCTGGGGATGAACTCCACAGCCACCGTTGGGCTGTCTGGCCGGTTGAAGTCCTGCTTCACCTCGCCCGCCCAGAAGGCGTGCATGTCTCCGCCCACGACCACGGCAGTGCTGTCGGCGCGGCGGCGGGCCATCGTGTCGATGATGCGCTGGCGCGCCGGCGCAAAGCCGCCCCACCCGTCGGTGAAGGCGGTTTGCTGGCCCTGGGCGTTCTTCTGGGCAAGCTGGGAAAACAGCGTCGGCTGCACCAGCACGCTCCAGGTGAAGGGCGCGCGCATGAACTGGCTGTCGAAGAAGCGCTCCTGCTCGCGGCCCAGGATGGTGCGGTTGGGATCGGCAAGCTCCGGGCAGGTTTCGATCGGGATGGAGGCGGCCTCCAGATTGCCCGGCGGCGGACAGGCATGGCGCGCGCGATACTGGCGGGTATCAAGCAGCGTGAAGTCCACCAGATCGCCAAACCCGCACTCGCCCCAGATCCGCATCCGGTTGATCGGATCAAGCCGGGAGCGCAGGCGCAGGGGC
>JBIIUJ010000228.1:0-2796 GCA_044340025.1 Caulobacterales bacterium | reverse complement strand
ACTGCCGTGCCTGCCCTGCGCGCTGCGCTTCGGACGCGTGGGCTTGACGGCGTCTTCGTGCCGCACGAGGACGAGTGGCAGAACGAATACCTGCCCGAATGCGCCGACCGGCTGCTCTGGCTGACTGGCTTCACCGGCTCGGCCGGGGCCGCCATCGTGATGGCCGACCGGGCGGTGATCTTTGTCGATGGGCGCTACACGCTTCAGGTGACCCATCAGATCGATCCCGCGATCTTCGCCGTGGCCGATCTCGTGGAGCTTGGGCCGGCCGGCTGGATCCGCGCCGAGGCGCGCAAAGGCGAGACGATCGGTTATGATCCCCGCCTGATCACGCCCGACAGCCTCGCCAAGCTGAAGGAGGCCGCCTCAGCGGCCGGCGCGCGGCTCGTCCCCACGCCCGACAACCCGATCGACGCGGTCTGGGAAGGCCGGCCGGCAGAGCCCTTGAGCCCTGTCGAGCCCTATCCAGACACGCTGGCGGGGGAAACCTCGAGCGCCAAGCGCGCGCGGCTGGCCGAGGGGCTGGAGAAGGCCGGCGCGGACGCGAGCGTCCTTACCTCGCCTGCATCGCTCGCCTGGCTGTTCAACATCCGGGGCGGCGACGTCTCGCGCACGCCCTTGCCGCTGGGCCAGGCCATCCTGAACGCCGATGGCTCGGCCACCCTGTTTGTCCGGCGCGAGAAGGTTTCCGACGGGCTTCTCGCCCATCTTGGCAATGAAGTGACGGTGCGCGACGCGGGCGCCTTCGAAGGCGCGCTGGCCGGGCTTGCAGGCGAGACGGTGCAGGTCGATCCCACGCTCGCCAGCGCCTTCGTGTTCGAGACCCTGGAGGCCGCCGGCGCCACGGTGAAGCGCGGGCCAGACCCCTGCGCCCTGCCGCGGGCCTGCAAGAACCCGGTGGAGATCCAGAACAGCCGCCGCGCCCACGCCCGCGATGGCGCAGCCCTCGCCCGGTATCTGTGCTGGCTGGACGCCAATGCCCCGCGCGGCCTGACCGAAATCGACGCCGCCCAGGCGCTCGAGCGGTTCCGGGCCGAGACGGGCGCGCTGAAGGATCTTTCGTTCGACACGATCTCGGGCGCCGGCCCCAATGGGGCGATCGTGCATTATCGCGTGACCACCGCCACCAACCGGCCGCTGGAGCAGGGCTCGCTGTTTCTCGTCGACTCGGGCGCCCAATATATCGACGGCACGACCGACGTGACCCGCACGATCGCCATCGGCGCGCCCAGCGCAGAGATGCGCGACCGCTTCACCCGCGTGCTGAAAGGCCATATCGGGCTTTCGCGGGTGCGGTTTCCCAAGGGCACGGCGGGCGTGCATCTCGACGCGCTGGCGCGCGTTGCGCTGTGGGAGGCGGGCCTCGACTATGACCACGGCACGGGCCATGGCGTGGGGGCCTATCTGGGCGTGCATGAGGGGCCCCAGCGCATCGCCAAGAGCCTGGTGGCCCAGCCGCTCGAACCGGGGATGATCGTCTCCAACGAGCCCGGCTATTACAGGACCGGCGCTTACGGCATCCGGATCGAGAACCTCCAGGTCGTGACCGAGGCCGCCGAAATCGCCGGCGGGGAGCGGCCCATGCTGGGCTTCGAGACGCTGACGCTCGCCCCGATCGATCGGCGCCTGATAGAGCCGGATCTTCTTTCCGCCGCCGAGCGCGACTGGCTGAACGCCTATCACGCGCGCGTGCGCGCCGAAATCGGGCCGAGGCTGAGCGAAGCTGACGAGAAGGCCTGGCTGGAGGCGGCGACCGCGCCGGTGTGAGGCGCGGCAGGCAGGCCAGCCCGCCGCGCCCTCCCCGCCGGAGGGTCAGAACTTCCGGCCGATGCCGACGCCCCAGACCAGCGGATTGATGTCCACGTCCGCGGTGACGACCGCCCGGTTGAGCGCGGGGCCGGCCTGGATGCGCACATCCGTGCTGATCCATACCTTCTTGACGTCGAGGTTGAGCATCCAGGGGCTCTGGCCGAGCTTGATGTCCACCCCGGCCTGGATCGCGCCGCCGAAGCTCTCGTCATAGTCGATCGAGGCGAGCGGGCTGCCCGCCGGCAGCTTGTCGTCCAGAAAGGCGGTATAGTTCACGCCCGCGCCGACATAGGGGCTGAGCTGCGCGTCTGGCGTGAAGTGGTATTGCAACACGATCGTGGGCGGAAACAGCGTCACCTCGCCCAGATCCACCGTGCCGAGCGCGGTGCGCACCGCCTTCACATCATGCGGGGTGAGGCAGCAGATCGCCTCCACAGCGATGTTCCTGGTGAAGAACCAGGTGAAGTCGAGCTCGGGGATCGTGGTTGTGGAGATATCGGTCGTGCCGCCAATGGGCGCGATCGTGGCGCTGTCATCTGGCGCGACAGTTGCGAGGCGCGCGCGCACCAGAAGCCGATCGCCCAGCGGACCCTCGGCATGGGCCGCGGTGGACCCGGCGAAACACGCAGCCGCCGCAGCGGCCGCAATCAGACAACGATAGGCAGACATGGGCTTTCCCTCTTTGGCGGCGCCAGGCGAGGCGGCCGCTCGAGGGGCCTCTTGCGCCAGCCCGATGCAAAGGGGCGCCGCGCGATCTGCCGCGCGTCGGCCCGCCGCGCGGCGAGCCGACGCGCACGAGTTTCGTCAAATATCAATGAGATGGCGGTTGCTCACCAGACCCATCCCACAAACCTCTGGTCATCAAGATCGACAAACCGCCGGCCGGATCGATCCACGCACAAGCGCACCGAAACGAAAGCGGGCCGGCCGTTCCAGTCCTGCCGGCGCACTGTTCGATCGCAGCGCAGGCGTCGCGCTTCGTCAGAA
>JBIIUJ010000083.1:0-11360 GCA_044340025.1 Caulobacterales bacterium | reverse complement strand
GTTGTCCCATATCCGCCAGCCTCCTTCGCCAGCAGACAGCTTGAATCACCTCATGGCCGATTTGGGAATCCCCGCCGATTCACAAAGGCGGCAAACCGCTCTAAGCCCTGTTTTCGGGAGCGGACAGGGCGTCTGGTCGCCGCCTCCCGCGCTCGCGACCCTAGCCAGACGCCTGGGGGCCGGCCAAATCGGCCGGCCCCCGATCTCCCCAGCCCGACAGCGGCCAGACAGAAGAAAACTCGGGCCGATAGCTTGCCAAAGGGCGCGGTGCTTGCGTTGATCGTGCGCCGCCGTCCCTTTCGATCTGGCGAGGATTCGTGACCCGTCCGTTCAACACTCGTCAGCTCAGGTTCTACCTGACCGCGCCGGCGCCCTGCCCCTACCTGCCGGGCCGGCGGGAGCGGAAGGTGTTTACGAGCCTCGAATGTGACGACGCGGCGGGACTGAACGAATCCCTCACCCAGGCGGGCTTTCGCCGCTCGCAAAACATCGCCTACCGGCCAGCCTGCGAAGGCTGCGACGCCTGCCTTTCGGCCCGGATCCCGGTTCAGACGTTCGAGTTCACCCGCAGCCGCCGCCGGATCGAGCGGCTGAACGCCGACGTGTCGGTCAGCCTGCGCCCCGGCCGCGCGACCGAGGAGCAGTTCTGGCTGCTCAAGCGCTATCTCTCGGGCCGGCACGCTAACGGCGGCATGAACGAGATGAACGCGTTTGATTTCGCCGCCATGGTGGAGGAATCCACCGTGCGCACGCATCTGGTGGAATATCGCGCGGGCCCTCACGAGGATCTGATCGGCTGCACGCTGGTGGATGTATTGGGCGACGGGCTGTCGCTGGTCTATTCATTCTACGATCCGCGTGCGGACCATCGCAGCCTTGGCGCCTTCATGATCCTCAATCATGTGCGCCAGGCGCAGGCTGCGGGCATGGCGCATGTGTATCTGGGCTATTGGGTGCGCGGATCGGACAAGATGGACTACAAGGCCCGCTTCCAGCCGCTAGAGCTGCTGGCCGGCGGGGGCTGGATGCCGTTCGAGGCCTGGCGCCAGCAGCATGATGGCGAAAGCGGAGAGGATTAAGGGATGGACCGGCGCACGCTGTTGACGTCGATCGCAGTCGGCACGGCGGTCGGCGCGGGAGCCGGCGTGGCTGCTGCGGGGCTTGCCGGGGGCGCCACGGGCGGCCTGGCGGCTGGCGGCCCTGCGGCCGTCGTGGCGGCGAGCGATGCCGTTCGCCTCAATCTCGTCACCACCTGGCCCAAGGGCATGCCCGGCCTTGGCTCCATGTCGGAGCGGCTGGCGGAGCGCTGCCTCGCTCTGTCCAACGGCACGCTCGACATCAAGGTCTATGCGGCGGGCGAACTGGTGGGCGCGTTCGAGGTGTTCGACGCGGTCGCGACCGGCTCCGCCGACATGTACCACGGCGCCGAGTATTACTGGCAGGGCAAGCACCCGGCCTATCCCTTCTTCACCGCCGTGCCCTTCGGCATGACCGCGCTGGAGCAGCAGGCCTGGCTGCAGTTCGGCGGCGGTCAGGCGCTCTGGGAAGAGCTGGGCGCCCGGTTTGGCATCCTGCCGATCGCGTGCGGCAACTCCACCCACCAGACGGGCGGCTGGTTCAAGCGCGAGATCCGCTCCTTGGCGGACTTCCGCGGCCTGAAGATGCGCATTCCCGGCATCGGCGGGGAGATGATCCGCCGGCTGGGCGGGGCGGCGATCGCCATGCCAGGCGGAGAGATCTATCAGGCGCTTCAATCGGGCGTGATCGATGCGGCCGAGTTCCTCGGCCCCTGGAACGATCTCGGCCTCGGCTTCTATCGCGAGGCGCCGTTCTATTACGCCCCCGGCCTGCATGAGCCTGGCGCGCTTCTGGCGCTCGGCGTTTCCAGGCGCGTCTGGGACCGGCTGAGCCCGCTGCACCAGCAGGTCATCCGCACGGCCTGTCAGGACGTGACCCTGACCTCCTTTGCCGAGTTCTGTTGGCGCAACGCGGAGTTTCTGGGCATCCTCGAACGCGAGCACGGCGTGACGGTGCGCGCCTTCCCCGATGACGTGCTGACGGCTGCGGCGCGCGTCTCGCGCGAGATGTGGGCGGAGGCTGGCTCCTCCGATGATCTGGGCCGGCGCATCTATGAGAACTGGCTTGCCGCCTTTCGCCAGATGCGTCCGTGGATGGAAGATGTGGAGTGCCGCTATGTCAGCCTGCGCAAGCAGCATCTGGCGGCGGACGCATGAGCACCTGGGCGATTGGCGAGCCGCTCGGCGCGGTGATGGTCGTGGTGCTCGGGGGGCTGGCCCCGCTCCTGCTGCTGCCGCTCGCCACGCTTGCGCTGGGCGAGCCAGCCGCGCGCGCGCTTCGCCCCGGCGTGGCGATCGTTGAGACGATCGCCAGCGGTCTGGAAGCGTTTGCGCGCTGGTGCCTCCTTGTGCTGGCGCTGGGCATGCTGGTCACGGTGGGGCTGCGCTATGTGTTCGGCGAGAGCTTCACCCGCCTCAACGAGGCGGTGATGTATGCCCACGCGCTGGCGTTCCTGATGGCGGCGCCGGCGGCCCTGATGCGCGACGCGCATGTGCGGGTGGATGTGATCCACGCCCAGCTGTCGCCGGTTGGGAAAGCCTGGGTGGATTTTGCGGGCTACCACCTCTTCCTTGTGCCGGTGATGCTGCTTTTGCTGGTCTATAGCGGGCCTGTGGTGGAGCTGGCCTGGCGGATCGGGGAGAAGAGCGCCGAGACGGATGGTCTGCCGCTCGTCTTTCTGCTCAAGACCGCCATGCCAGTGTTCGCCGCAGCGATGCTGGCGCAGGGCTGCGCGGTGGCGGGCCGGGCGGCGCTAGCGATCCGCGGCCTTGCAGCGCCGAGCGGGGCCGAGCACCTGCCCCTGCAGGAGGGCGTGGCCTGATGGAGCTTTCGGGCATCCTCGACATCCTGATGTTCGCCACGCTCGTGGTCGCGCTGATGGCAGGCTATCCCGTGGCGTTCACGCTGGCGGGCGTGGCGCTGGCCTATGGTCTGCTCGGGCTGGCGCTTGGCATCTTCCAGCCGAGCTTCTTTGCCGCCTTCCCCCAGCGGGTTTTCGGCACGATGAACAACGCCACCCTGACTGCGGTGCCGCTGTTTGTGCTGATGGGCGTCATTCTGGAACGCTCCAGGATCGCCGAAGACCTGCTTTCCACAATGGGCGATCTGTTCGGCCGAACGCGCGGGGGCCTGCTTTACGCCACCTCGATCGTGGGCGCTCTGCTGGCGGCCTCCACCGGCGTGGTTGGCGCAACCGTCGTCACGATGGGTCTGCTCGCTTTGCCTGCCATGATGGCGCGCGGCTATCACGTGCCGACGGCGGCGGGCTCGATTGCGGCGGCCGGCACGCTGGGCCAGATCATCCCGCCTTCGATCGTGCTGATCCTGCTTGGCGATCAGATCGGCAACGCGAATCAGCGCGCGCAGCTTCAACTTGGCGATCAGACCCCGCAGGCGGTCTCGGTGGGCGATCTTTTCGCCGGCGCCCTGATCCCCGGCCTCATGCTGGTTGGCCTTTATCTGCTGTATCAGTTCATCCGCGCGACCGCCGATCCGAAGATCGCCCCGGCCGCCGATACCCCCTACCCGTCGTTGGACCGGATCGTCGGGGCGCTGGCGGCGCCCCTGCTGCTGATCGTGGCGGTGCTGGGCTCGATTCTCGCCGGCGTCGCCACCGCAACCGAAGGCGCTGCGGTGGGCGCGGCCGGCGCCGCGCTGCTGGCCGGCTGGCGGATCGAGAAGGACGCCGGGCGCAGCGGCGGGCCGCTTGCCCGCCTTGTGCTGCTGGGCGGGGCGTCCATCGTGTTTCTCAGCCTGTTGCGGCTTGTCGCAAACACGCCGGCGCTTGCCGGATCGGGCACGGCGCTGGGGCTTGCTGTGACCGGGGTTGCGGGGCTTCTGGCGGCGGGCGCGTTCGCGGGCGTGGTGGCGGGGCTCGCCGCGCTCGGCCGCGCAAGCCAGCTTCAGTCCACCTTGCGCGCCAGCGTGGACATCACGGCGATGGTGTTTCTCATTCTGATCGGGGCGGCGCTGTTCACGCTGGTGTTTCGCGGCCTCGGCGGGGACGAATGGGTCGCCGGCATGCTGGAGGCGGTTCCAGGCGGGCTTGCCGGGGCAATGCTCTTCACGCTCGCGCTCGTCTTCGTGCTCGGCTTCTTTCTCGATTTCATCGAGATCTGCTTCATCGTCGTGCCGCTGGTGGCGGTGCCGCTGATCGTGATGGGGGCTGATCCGGTCTGGCTGGGCATTCTGCTGGCGATGGTGCTGCAGACCTCGTTCCTCACTCCGCCCTTTGGCTTTGCGCTGTTCTATCTGCGCGGCGTGGCGCCGCCGAGCGTGACGACGCTCGACATCTATCGCGGCGTGGTCCCCTTCATCCTGCTTCAGCTTGTGATGGTGGGCGTCGTCTGGGCGTTCCCGCAGGTGGCGACCTGGCTGCCCGATCAGCTTTACAAATGAGCCGCCAGAACAAGGCTAGAAGAAGGAACGTGTGCAGGCCATGACACGGATAGCCTTCATCGGGCTGGGCGCCATGGGCGGCGGCATGGCGGCCAATCTGGCGAAAGCCGGCCACGATGTGCGCGCATTCGATCTCTCGCCCACAGCCCTCGCTGCTGCGCAGGCCTCCGGCTGCACGCCCGCGGCTTCGGCTGCGCAGGCCGTTTCGGGCGCGGACGCCGTGGTTACAATGCTGCCCGCAGGCAGTCATGTGAAGGCGGTCTTTCTCGACGATGGGGGGGTCCTGTCCCTCGCCCCATCCCACGCGGTTCTGATCGATTGCTCCACGATCGCGGTGGAAGATGCGCGCGCGGTGCACGAAGCGGCGGCCCAGCGCGGCTTCGCCTTCCTGGATGCGCCCGTCTCGGGCGGCACGGCGGCGGCGGCGGGCGGTGCGCTGACCTTCATGGTCGGCGGTTCCGAGGAGGCGTTCGCCCGGGCAGAGCCCGTGCTGGCGCCCATGGGCAAGGCGGTGATCCATGCCGGCGGGCCGGGCGCCGGCCAGGCCGCCAAGATCTGCAACAACATGCTGCTTGCGATCTCCATGATCGGCACGTGCGAGGCTTTTGCGCTTGCCGCCAAGCTGGGGCTCGATCCGCAGCGCTTCTTCGACATCGCCTCGAAATCGTCCGGGCAGAGCTGGTCGATGACCAGCTACTGCCCGGTTCCGGGGCCGGTGCCGGCGGCGCCCAGCAACCGCGGCTTCGAAGGCGGTTTCGCCACGGCGCTGATGCTGAAGGATCTGCGGCTGGCGCAGGAAACTGCAATCAAGGCCGGCGCAGCGATCCCGCTCGGCGGCGAGGCGCTGCAGCTCTATCAGCTCTTCGCTGCGATGGATGGCGGGGGCCGCGACTTCTCCGCCATCATCGAGATGATCGCCGGCAAGGCCTGAGGCGTCAGGCGGCGCTGCGCGCGAGCAGCCCCAGGGCGGCCTCCAGCACCGCATCGACGCTCAGGCCCGCCATGCGCTCTTCCCCCTCGCCATGGCGCGGCGGCTCGCGGGTGAGCGCCTCGAAACTGTCGGGTCCGCGCACGCTGGCCGCAAAGCGCCCGACAGGAGCGTAGAGCCGCTCGTCGGTGGGGCCAAACAGGCCCAGCGTCGGCGCGCCTGCGGCGGCGGCCAGATGCATCAGCCCGCTGTCATTGCCGACAAACAGCCGCGCGCGCGCAAGGCAGGCGGCCGTCTCCAGCAGCGGCAGGCCGATGCCCGCCTCGATCACCTGTGCGCCGGCAGGCAGATCAGCAGCGGCGGCCAGCGCGGCCTCGCGCTCGTCGGGCCCGGCGGCGAGAAAGACGCACGCCCCGGCGAGCGGACCCTCCAGCAGCGCGCGCGCCAGCGCGGCAAAGCGCGCCGCCGGCCAGCGCTTGCCCGACCAGTTCGCCCCCGGCCCCAGCGCCAGCACCGGCCGCCCCGCCGGCAGGAGGCGATCAGCGAGGGCCTCTTCCGCCATCCCCCAGTGGACGCGCGGGGCAGGCGTCTGGGCCAGACCCAGCACGCGGGCGGCTTCTTCCGCCTTGGGCAGCGGCGCGCTCGCCGGCCGCCAGATGCGACGCCCTCGCGCGCGCAGAAACCGCGTCGTCCAGCTTCCGCGCAGATCCACGCACAGATCCCACTCCACCCCCGCGCAGGCCCGCCACAGCGCAAGCCAGTGGCCGCCGTTGCGGCGCTTCTCCATCACGAGCACCCGGTCCAGCCGGGGCAATTGGGCAAACAGCGCCGCCGCGGGCGGGCCGCACGCGACAGTGAAGCGCGCGTGAGGGCGGGTCTCGATCAGATGTTCCAGAGCGCCGGTGGACAGGATGGCGTCGCCGATCCGGGTGCCGGTGATGAACAGGATGCGCTCGTCCATGGCGCGATCAGAGCACGGCTTCAATCAGCACAGGCTCGTCGGCGGCGATCGCCTGTTCGAGCGCGGCGTCGAAGGCTTCCGCGCTGTCGCAGCGAAAGCCTTTCACGCCCTGGCCCTCGGCGAGCTTCACCCAGTCCAGCGCCGGCTGATCAAGCGAGAGCATCGCGCGGGCGGCGGGGCCGGGCTGGCCGGCTTCGGTGCGCGCCATCTCGATCGTGAGGATGCGATAGGAGCGGTTGGCGAATACGACCGTCACGATGGGCAGCCGCTCCCGCGCCATCGTCCAGAGCGCCTGCAGCGTATACATCCCCGCCCCGTCGCCGGAGAGCGCGATCACCTTGCGCTCGGGGGCCGCCACGGCCGCCCCCACCGCGACGGGCAGGCCCTGCCCGATCGCCCCGCCGGTGAGATAGAGCCAATCGTGGGGCGCGGCGTTGGCGGTCGCCAGCCAGTGCGGCAGGCCGGCCGTCACCGCATCGTCGGAGATGATGGCGTGGTCTGGCATGTGCCGGGCCAGCGCCTGGGCGCAGGCAAAGGGCGTGAGGTCGCCCTGCGGCCGCTCCGGCCGGGCCGCGCGGGCGGGCGGCGCGGGCGCAGCGGGGGCGTCGAGTGCGTCGGCAAGGCGCGCGAGCGCCCCGATCGTATCTTCCGCGCGGGCCGAGAGCGTGACCACCGCGCACCCGTCCGGCACCAGCACGCTGGGCTTGCCCGGATAGGCGAAGAAGGCGACCGGCGTCTGCGTGCCGGCCAGCAGCATCAGATCGTGGCCCTCAAGATCGGCCATCGCCATCTCCGCGAAATAGGCCATCTTGTCGGGTGCGAAACGCCCCGCCCCGCGCGCCTGCCGGCTGGGGAAGGTGTCGATCATCACCCGCAGCCCCGCAGCCTTCAGCCGGGAAAGCGTCTCCAGCGCCGCTTCGTTGGCGAGCGCAGCCCCGCCCACCAGCAGAAGCGGCTTTGCAGCAGCGCGAACGGCCTTCACGGCTGCGTCCAGCGCGCTGTCGGCCACCCGCGCCTCGGCCGTCAGCACGGGCGCGACCGGCGCGCCCTCTGCCGCCTCCCACGCGCTATCGGCCGGCAGGATCAGCCCGACGGGGCCGCCAGGCGCCGCCAGCGCGGCAGCGAACGCCTCAGCGGCGCGCGCGCCGGCTGCGGCCGCGCTGTCGACCACGCCCACCCAGCCGCAATGGGGCGCGATCAGCGTCTCGATATCGGAGGTCAGCGGCGCATCCAGGCCGCGGTGATAAGTGGCGTGATCGCCGATCACATTCACCATGGGCGCAAAAGCGCGCTTGGCGTTGTGGATATTGGCCAGCCCGTTGCCATAGCCCGGCCCCAGGTGCAGCAGCGTCATGGCCGGCTTGCCGGCGATGCGGGCGTAGCCGTCGGCGGCGCCGGTCGCCACGCCTTCAAACAGGCAAAGAACAGAGCGGATGCGCGCTTCGCGGTCCAGCGCCTGAACCAGATGCATCTCGCTTGTGCCTGGATTGGCGAAACAGGCTGCAACGCCGGCCTCCGCCAGCGTGCGCACCAGAAGATCGGCGCCGGTCTGATCTGTCATGGCGTCCTCCCGCGCACGGGATTAGGCGGTTTGGCCTCTGCGCGAAAGCGTCACGACTGAGAGGTTGCACGCGGCGGGCGGCCCGGATAGACGGCCCCATGTCAGGAAACCTTACCCCCAAAGAGGCGATCGACGGCCTCTGCACCCTGCACGAAGACGCCGTTGCGGCGCTGCGTGCCGCCCTCCAGCGCTATATCCAGACCCGCCAGCCCCCCAGCCCGCATGAACGCGCGGCTGCACGCTATCCGCGTCTGACCGTCACCTATGCGCCGGGCGGGCCGCCGCCGGCGAGCGCGCGCGCCTACGCCAAATTCTCTCAGGCCGGCGTCTATGAGACCACGGTGACGCAGCCCGACGCTTTCCGCGCCTATCTGATGGAACAGCTCACCCCGCTGGTGGAGGAGTTTGGCGCCACGATCGACATCAGCGTCTCGGATCAGGAAATCCCCTACCCCTATGCGCTCGACGGCGGAGACGAGCTGGGCGTGGGCGACGTGCCGCCCCAGGAGCTGGCGCAGTGGTTTCCCACCCCGCAGCTCGCCCATGTGGGCGACGAGATCGCCGACGGTCTCTGGGACCAGGATGACGGCGAGCCGATGCCGCTCTCGCTGTTTGATGCGCCGCGCGTGGACTATTCGCTGCGCCGGATCACCCACTACACCGGCGCGGACTGGCGCCACACCCAGCAGTGGATCCTGTTCACGAACTATCATCGCTATGTCGACGAGTTCGTGCGCTGGGGCGTGGAGCAGCTGCGCAGCGGCGATCCGCGCTACACCGCGCTGGCGGCCTCGGGCGGGGTTGTCATCAACCGGGCTGACGCCGGCGAGAGCGCGGTGGAACGCATCGCCGCCGCGCCCTGGCGGCGCTTCCAGATGCCGGCCTATCACCTCAAGACCGCCGACCGGCAGGGGATCACGCTGGTCAACATCGGCGTCGGGCCCTCGAATGCGAAGAACATCACCGATCACCTGGCGGTGCTGCGCCCGCATTGCTGGCTGATGATCGGCCATTGCGGCGGCCTGCGGCAAAGCCAGCGGATCGGAGATTATGTGCTCGCGCACGCCTATCTCCGCCAGGACCGGATCCTCGACGGCCTCGTGCCGCCAGACATCCCCATCCCCGCGATCGCGGAAGTGCAGGTGGCGCTGCAGGAGGCGGCCGCCCGCATCACCGGCGACCGGGGCGACGTGTTGAAGCGGCGGCTGCGCACCGGCACGATCGTGACCAACGACGATCGCAACTGGGAGCTGCGCTACAGTCAGGAGAAGCGGCGGATCAATCTTTCCCGCGCCATCGGGATCGACATGGAAAGCGGCACGATCGCGGCCCAGGGCTATCGTCTGCGGGTGCCCTACGGCACGCTTCTGTGCGTGTCAGACAAGCCCCTGCATGGCGAGATCAAGCTGCCGGGCGCCGCCAACGCCTTCTATGAGCGCGCGATCGGCGAGCATCTCAAGATCGGCATCGCCACGGTGGAAGCCCTGAGGGCGGAGGGGGCGGTTCTTCACTCCCGCAAGCTGCGCAGCTTCGACGAGCCGCCGTTCCGCTAGCAGCCGGCGGCGCGGACTAACCCTCGCCCGCCCCATCATGGACCCGGGGCTTGCCGAGCTGGATCTCGCGCAGGGTGATATACAGCGTAGCCCCGATCACGACCGCTGCGCCGATGACGGCCCAGCGGTCCGGGATCTCGGCGAAGACGAGAAAACCCGCCAGCGCCGCCATCGGCAGGCGGACATAATCCACGATGCCCATGAGCGACGCCTCGCCGGTGGAAAGCGCGCGCACATAGCAGCCTTGCGCGGCGAT
This sequence comes from Caulobacterales bacterium, assembly GCA_044340025.1. Taxonomy (GTDB): domain Bacteria; phylum Pseudomonadota; class Alphaproteobacteria; order Caulobacterales; family Aquidulcibacteraceae; genus JBIIUJ01. The sequence goes on along the minus strand of JBIIUJ010000083.1, from coordinate 1,625 downwards.
CCCGCTCGCGCCGAGAAGCATCAAAAGCCCGAGATCGGGCAGCGTCGGCGTGGTCCAGCCGAAAAAGGCGAACGGCAGGCCCGCTATCGTGGTGATGACATTGGCGTAGAGCACCAGCGTGATCGTGGAGTGATCGCGCGTGAGGTCCTTCACAGTGATGATGGCCAGTGCGAAGGCGAAAGCCGACAGGATCGCCAGCGTCGCGCCCAGATCCAGCGCCACTGCCCATGGACGCGTCATGATGACGATGCCGGCAAAGCCCGCCCCAACCGCCAGCCAGCGCCGCCACGCCACCTTCTCCTTCAGCAGCCAGATCGCCAGCACCACCATGAACAGCGTGCGCGAGAAAGAAAGCGCCTGCGCCTCCGCCAGCGGCAAGTGGGAGAGCGCGTAAAAGCCGGCAAAGAAGCCCACCGTGCCATAGACGCTGCGCAACAGCACCGTGCCGGGCCGCTTCACCGCCCAGGCCTGTCGACCGCTCATCACCAGAAACGGCGCCATGGCCACCAGACCCGCTGCGCAGCGGAAAAAGATCATCAGGCTTTCCGAATAGCCCTTCGCCGCCAGCGCTTTGATGCAGACCGCCATGACCGTGAAACCAACCCCCGACCCCAGCATCCAGAGCGCGCCAAGGGCGTTGGGAGAAAGCGGGGCGGTTTGGCGACGCCGCATCTCCTAATCGCCTCTTCTTGGGCGTGCCTTGGACAAAAGGGGTCCGATCCTGGAATACAACTCCGCACGACCGAGAGCGAGCGACTCCACAAAGAACGACAATACAAAGACAATGGCCATGAACACAGACAGAGCCAGCCCGCCCCCGAGGATGATCTCCAACGCTGCTGGAACAGGTCCAATCTGACTCAAAGCATGGGGCACAACCCAAACTGTGGCAGCTGCAGCGAAGACAAAACTGACAACCATCGGAAGAACGGCTAAATATCCAACTGAAGTCCCTCTTAGCGCGACTGCAATGCCGATCAGGGCCAGACCTGCCTGCGAAATCGCCCCAGCCATTGCAACACCAACCGCCCCCCAGCGCGCGCCGATGACGCAAGCAGCAAGCGTCACAAGCAGCGACGCCAGGCCCCAATACATCTGCGCCTTGGTTCGCTTCTGGGCGACGAACGCCCAGCCGGTTGGAGAAAACAGCCCGGCCGCAAAAGCCGCCACGAGCATCCAGCGCAATACCTCCGCAGAGGCCAGCCACTGGCTCCCATAGAGCAGCGCGATGAGGGGATCGCTTGTCACATAAAGAACGACGCAAGGGATCGCATTGATCAGCATCCCAAGCGCGATCGAACGTCTGTATTGAAAGCGCCAACGCTCCGGATCGTTGCCCACCTTGGCGAGAATTGAAACCATGACGCCGCTCAGCGGCCATTGAATTACTTGCAGCAATTGACCCGAAAGGCTCTTGGCTCGGGAAAAGAGCCCTAGCGTTGCAGGGCCAAACAAAGAACCCACCAAGATCATGTCAGACTGTGCTTGCATGTAGGTCGTCAGATTGGACCCCAACATGTTACGCGCCACGGCAATCTCGGCCTTCACAGTGCTGAGCGCCAAAGTCAGAGAAGGCCGCCAAGGAGTACCCAACAGAGACAACAACAGGATGAGAGACTGGCATA
>JBIIUJ010000161.1:0-5308 GCA_044340025.1 Caulobacterales bacterium | reverse complement strand
AGCCGCCCTCGATCGAATTGTCCTTGGAGCGGAGCGAGGCGTCGCGCGCGCGTGACGAGCCCATGATGCAGCGGCGCGCCCGCCCCGTCGTCCTCGCGAACGCGAGGACCCAGAGGATCAGGCGCCGGCCGCCCCTGGGTCCCCGCCTGCGCGGGGACGACGGCTTACCTTCCTATGAAGGTCCGATGCAGGTCCCTGGGTCCCCGCCTGCGCGGGGACGACTGACAGGGCGCTATTGATGATCGCGCAGGCCCAGCACCTGTTTGGCGATCACGTTGAGGTTGATCTCGCTTGTGCCGCCTTCGATGGAATTGCCCTTGGAGCGCAGCCAGTCGCGGGTCTGTTTCAGGGCCTCGGGCGCAAAGCCCTCGCCGGACCAGCCGAGCCCCTGGGAGCCCAACGCCTCAAGGGCCAGTTCGCAGCGCTCCTGATTGAGCTTGGCCGCGCCCACCTTGAAGACGGATGCGGTGTGGCCCACGTTCCTGCCCTGCTTGGCTTCGTCCTGCGCGCGCCGCATGGTGAGGGCGAAGGCCTTGTCAAACATCTTCCAGTCCGCGATGCGGGCTCGCAGGTCCGGGTCGGCGAGTTTGCCGGCGGAATCCACGCCCACATGGGCTTTGGCCTGCTCCTCGATCGGCAGGCCGCCAGCGCCGCCAAAGCCGATGGCGGAGATATTCACCCGCTCATATTGCAGCAGGCGCTTTGCAATCGTCCAGCCGCTGCCGGGCTTGCCGACCATCTGGTCCTTGGGGACCTTCACGTCGGTGAGGAAGGTTTCGCAGAACGGCGACTGACCGGAAATGAGCTGGATCGGCCGTGTCTCGACGCCCGGCGGCTTCATGTCGAACAGGATGAAGCTGATGCCTTCGTGCTTCACGCTTGTGTCGGTGCGCACCAGGCAGAACATCCAGTCGGCCTTGTTGGCGTAGGAGGTCCAGACCTTCTGGCCATTGATCAGCCAGTGATCGCCCTTGTCCTCGCACTTGGTCTGCAAACCGGCGAGGTCGGAACCGGCGCCCGGCTCGGAATAGCCCTGACACCACCAGATCTCGCCACGCACGATTTCGGGGATGAAGCGGCTCTTCTGCTCCTCGTTTCCGAACTCCAGCAGCACCGGGCCAAACATCCAGAGCCCAAAGCTCATGAGAGCCGGGCGGGCCTTGATCCGGCGCAGCTCCTCCTGAAGCACCTTGTTTTCTTCCGCCGAGAGCCCGCCGCCGCCATAGGCCTTGGGCCAGGTCGGCGCCGTCCAACCCTTGGCGGCCATCCGGTCGAGCCAGACCTTGCTGTCGGGGTTCTTGTAGAGCACGCCGCGCCCGCCCCAGACCTGCTCGTCCTCCGGCATGGGCGTGCGCATCGAGGCAGGGCAGTTTTTCTCCAGCCAATCCCGCGTCTCGGCCCTGAATGCGTCGAGGTCGCTCATCGCGTCTGCTCCCCAATGTGTCTGTTTCCGAATAGAGCCGCAGAGCGTGTGGTCAACGCTGACCCGTCGTCACGCCCAGCAGATTGAGCGCATGGATCAGCATCATCAGCGTCCAGAGCGCTGCGATCAGGGAAAGCGCCGTCCAGGGCAGCAGCCGCGCCTTGCCCGGGATCGGCGGGCGGCTCGCCTGCCAGTGAGAGAGCGCGAAGGCGGCAAGGCCAGCTGCGCCGCCCAGTCCGGTGAAGACCCAGTCTGTCATCAGCGCAGACTTAGGCGCTGCGCCGCGCCCTGCCTACCCAGGCCGGTCCTGGGCCGCCATGGGGCGTCTTCTCCCAGACAAACGGGGTGCGCCAGACCTGCCAGGCCGCGCGCAGCGCCGCAATCGTCTGGAGCGGCCAGTAGAAGGGCAGCGTCAGCACGGCGATCATCGCGCTGCGCGTGGACAACGCCCGCTCGCGCGAGAGCGCCAGCGCTGCACAGAGCCCGGTGGAAACATAGCCGCCGAGCAGCAACGCGAAGTCCGGCGGCGTGAGCGCGCCGAGAAGCAGAGCAGCCACGGCGGTCATCACAAGCGGACCATGGGCGAAGGCGGAGATCAAAGCGGCAAGCAACGTCGCCTGCAGCCCAAGAGCGCCCCACAGACCCACGTCGGCCACAAGCTGGTCAGGCCGGCGCATGTGCACAGCCCAGGTCTGGATATGGCCCTTGATCCAGCGTGATCGCTGCCTGATCCAGACCCCAAGGCTGCCAGGCGCCTCCTCATAGGTGGGCGGGTCGATCATGCCCACCCGCCAGCGGTCACGCGCCAGCCGAACGCCCAGGTCGGCGTCTTCGGTCACATTCCAGGGGTCCCAGCCGCCACAGGCCTGCAACGCGGCCCGCCGGAAGTGATTGCTGGTCCCGCCCAGCGGCACCGGCCAGCCAAGCGCCGCCACCATCGGGATCAGGACGCGAAAGTGGATCGCATACTCCAGCGCGAACTGACCGGCGATCCAGTGGCCGCGCGGGTCGTGGATGGCGAGCGGCGCCTGAACGCAGGCCAGATCAAGGCTTCCGGCCATGAACGCCGCATGGGCGGCCTTCAGCTGATCGGGATGGGGACGGTCCTCGGCGTCGTAGATCGCCACATAGGCACCGCGCGCGAGCGCCAGTCCCACGTTCAGCGCCTTCGGCTTGGTTCGGGGACCGAGCGCGGGAACGCGAATGACGCGAAATCCCGGCGGCAGCGCGAGAGCGGCCAACGCAGCGCGGGTTTCGCCGTCGTCGGCCTCCGTGAGCAAGAGCACCTCGCGCCGGTCGATGGGCCAGTCGAGCCTGTCGAGCGCCGCGACAAGCTGGGCTGCGACTGGCGCTTCGCGATAGAGCGCAACGAGAATGGAATAGAGCGGGGCCTGCTCGCCCAGCGGCGGTCGCGCTTTCACGCTTCCCCGTGCTCGCGGCGCACTCAAGGCTGCGATCCGCAGACCGATCAGCAACACAAAGAGCCCCTGCGCCAGCCCATGCGCGATCGCCAGCGCCATCTGCGGGGCCAGCAGCGCTGCAGCGGTCGTGATCAGGCACAGCACAAGCGCAGTCCGCGCCTGGCCGGACGAGAAGCCGCTGCGCGCGCAAAGGCCGGGGCGCTCGCTCGAAAGCTGGCCGCTGGCTGCCTCGGTGAGACGGACGAGCCGCTCTTCGCGCCGGTCAAGGTCCACGCAGTCATCCGGGGCGAAGGATCCTGCGCCGCCATCCATGCAATGTCCCCACAGGCGTCCGACGCGCGCACGTCCGCACCGTCGCGCCGGGGCGCGCGCATGCACCTGTTCGGCGCAACAGGTGTGGCGTTATTCGTCGGCGTTGGGGCGGGCGAAGTAAGCCTTGAGCGTGAAGCCGTCTGCGCCATCCTCGCGATGCAGCCAGGCGATGGCGCTGGTGGGAAAGTGCTCGTGCATGCGCGCCAGCACCTCGGGGGCCCCGGCCCGCGCCAGAGCACAGGCAAGATCATGCAACCCGGGATTATGGCCGATCACCAGAACCCGGGCGGCGCCTGTTTCCTCGGCCTCCCGCAGGATGTCTTGAGCATCAGCCAGATACAGGGGCTCGCGATACTCTGCTGCATTATCGCCCTTGAGCGCTGCCGAAGCCGCCCAGGTTTCGCGCGTGCGGACCGACGGCGAGACCAGCACAGCGTCCGGACTGAAGCCAGCCTGGGCGAGGCGCGCGGCGGCCTGGGCGGCGTCCTGGCGCCCGCGGGCGGTGAGCGTGCGGTCGCGGTCGGTGGGCGCCTCGTGGTGGCGAACCGCCTTGGCATGGCGGAAGAGAACAAGATCGGTCAGCATGGCGGCGCGCATCGCTTAGCGGGCGCGCCGGCGCGTGGCTACTCTCCAGAGCGGTCGAAGTCTTTCGAGAGGCGGCGGCTGCAGTCACTACGCTGAGCAGACAGCCATTGGCGCTGGCGAGAAGCCGACCCAGCCTGCCTCGCTTTGGCGGCAGCGACTCCACAACCGCCCACTCCGCATCGTTCAAGCTGCTTGGCAAACGCCCCGCATCGGGCTCACTCTGGCGGCGAGCGCTATGCTCCCACGCGCGCCAATCCAAGGCTGGCCTCGCAAGCTGACGAATCACAACGGACTGATATCGCTCGAATTCTTTTGTTGATCAGGCTCCTGGATGAGAAAAGGACGTGCAGATGACAGCTCGAAAGCACCTTGCGCAAGTGAACATAGGACGAGTGCTTGGCGGCCCTGACGAGCCAAGAATGCGGGACTTCTTTGATAATCTGGCACGCATCAACCAACTCGCTGAGCGCATGCCCGGATTTGTCTGGCGGCTGAAGGACGAGACCGGCGATAGCGCCATGTCGCTCAGTTGGCCGGGTGATCCGACCATGAACGTCAATATGTCAGTCTGGGAAGACGATCAGTCGTTGGCGACATTTGTGTTCAAGACTGTCCACCAGAACTTCTACGCCCGTAAGCATGAGTTTTTCGAGATGCCTAAAGAGCCCACAGTCGCCTTGTGGTGGGTGGACATCGGGCATGTTCCCACCGTGGAGGAAGCGAAAGAGCGCCTTGATCACCTGATTGCGCATGGAGCGACGGACTTTGCGTTCGGCTGGTCGAGCCTTCCCGCCGCAAAACTGTGGCTCGAGCGCCGCTGCGCCTGACGCAGACACGTTTCTGGCGGCCGATATCGCTGGCGGCTTGCCCGCCGAAAGGCAAAGAAGCAGCAACGGCTGAGGTTGACGCCTCATCGAAGGGCGGCCAGATGCGCTTCCTTTCAGGAAGTTTCCGCCATGACCGCCGCCGACTGGACCATGCTCGCCCCTGCCGCCAAGGCTTGGCCGTTTGAACAGGCCCGCCTGCTGCTGGAGCGGGTGAAGGCCAAACCAGAGACTGCGCCCGTCGTGTTCGAGACGGGCTATGGTCCCTCCGGCCTGCCCCATATCGGCACCTTCGGCGAAGTGGTGCGCACAACCATGGTGCGCCACGCCTTCACGGTGCTCACCGGAGGCGCGATCGAGACAAAGCTGATCTGCGTCTCCGACGACATGGACGGGATGCGCAAGATCCCCGAAACGGTGCCCGCCGCCAGTCGCGCAGGCCTCGAGGCTTTTCTCCAGCGCCCGCTCACCGCCGTGCCCAACCCTTTCGGGACCGAGCACGCCAGTTTCGCACACCATAACAATGCGATGCTGCGGAGCTTTCTCGATCGGTTCAAGGATGAGTTCGGGCTTGAATACGAGTTCCTGTCCGCCACCGACCTCTATCGGTGCGGCCGGTTCGACGCGATGCTGCTCACCGCGCTGGAGCGGTTCGACGCCATCATGGAGGTGATGCTCCCCACGCTCGGCCCGGAGCGGCGGGCGACCTATTCGCCCTTCCTGCCGATCAGCCCGACGACCGG
>JBIIUJ010000013.1:0-32815 GCA_044340025.1 Caulobacterales bacterium | reverse complement strand
CATGAAGGCCCGTGACGCAAAGGCCGGAACCATCACTTTCGAAGACGAGGACGGAACCGACGTGACGATCCCCGTCATCGGCGGCAACACGAAGCTCCAGTGGAAGCCCGATTTCGGCATGCGCTGGGCCGCGCTGGGCGTCGATTTCGAAATGTATGGCAAGGACCATCAGACCAACGGGCCGATCTATTCGAAGATCTGCCGCATCCTCGGCGTGGAGCCGCCGGTGCAATATTGCTACGAGCTGTTTCTCGACAAGGACGGGGAAAAGATCTCGAAGTCCAAGGGCAATGGCATCGCGGTGGAGGATTGGCTGCGCTACGCCACGCCCGAAAGCCTTGCGCTCTACATGTTCCAGAAGCCGCGCCAGGCCAAGCGCCTGCACTTCGACGTCATCCCCAAGGCGGTGGATGAGTATGCGAGCTTCCTCGACGCCTATGCACGCGATACGCCCGATCGGCAGTTGGAAAACCCGGTCTGGCACATCCATGCGGGTGCTCCGCCGAGCGAGGCTCTGCCGGTGAGCTTTGCGCTGATGCTGAACCTTGTTTCGGCGGCCAACGCGTCCTCCAAAGAGGTGCTCTGGGGCTTCCTCCAGCGCTATGCGCCAGGCACGAGCCCGCAGGCCAACCCCGCGCTCGACCGGCTCGCCGGCTACGCCATCACCTACTACGAAGACTTCGTGGCCCCGGCCAAGCGCTTCCGTGCGCCCAGCGCGCAGGAACGCGCGGCTTTGGCCGACCTGCGCGATGCCCTCGCCGCGCTGCCCGACCAGGCGCCCGACGCGGCAGGCTTGCAGGACCTGACCTATGAGATCGGCAAGCGCCATGCGTTCGAGAACCTGCGCGACTGGTTCCGGGCGCTCTACGAGGTGCTGCTGGGTCAGGAGCAGGGCCCGCGCTTTGGCGGCTTTGTCGCGCTGTTCGGCGTGCGCGAGACGGTGGCGCTGATCGAGAAGGCGCTGGCGGGCGCGCTGGAGACCGCTTGAGCTGGCCCACGGCCATGCTGATCGCTGGCGTGGATGAAGCCGGCCGCGGCCCCTGGGCGGGCCCTGTGGTGGCGGCGGCCGTGATCCTCGATCCCGGCCGCCCGATCGAAGGGTTGGCCGACAGCAAGACGCTGAGCCCGCCTGCGCGCGAGCGGCTGGCTGCCGCGATCATGGAGCGCGCGCTCGCCTTCGCCATCGCCGAGGCCAGCGTGGACGAGATCGATGCGCTCAACATCCTGCGCGCCAATGATCTCGCCATGCGCCGGGCGCTGGCCGCCCTCGCGCCCACGCCGGGCCACGCCATCATCGATGGAAACCGGGCGCCGCCCGGCTTGCCCTGCCCGGCCGAAGCGCTGGTGAAGGCCGATGCGCGCATGCCGGCTGTGGCGGCGGCAAGCATCCTGGCCAAGACCCACCGCGACCGGCTGATGATCGCAGCAGACGCCGCTCACCCCGGCTATGGCTTCGCCCGGCACAAGGGATATGGCGTGGCGGCCCATGCAGAGGCGCTCGCCCGGCTTGGCCCCTGCGCGCTGCACAGAAAAAGCTTCAAGCCGATTCGCGACCTGCTGACGCTTTAGCGCGGCCTTAACCACGATCGCGGCCCATGGCCCTCTGAACGAGGCACGGCATGAGCGACAAGCGCGACCAGATCATCCATGGCGACTGCATCCAGGCGATGCGGGCCCTGCCCGACGGCTGCGCCGACCTCGTGTTCGCCGATCCGCCCTACAATCTCCAGCTCGGCGGGGATCTGCGCCGCCCGGACAATTCCCGCGTGGACGGGGTGGAAGACGCCTGGGACAAGTTCGACGATTTCGCCGCCTACGACCGCTTCACGCGCGACTGGCTGAGCGAGGCGCGGCGCTGCCTGTCGGATACCGGCACGCTGTGGGTGATCGGCTCCTACCACAACATTTTCCGCGTCGGCGCGATCCTGCAGGATCTGGGCTTCTGGGTCCTGAACGACGTGATCTGGCGCAAGTCCAACCCGATGCCGAACTTCAAGGGCACGCGGTTCCAGAACGCGCACGAGACGTTGCTGTGGGCGGCCAAGTCGAAAGACCAGCGCCGCTACACCTTCAACTATGACGCGCTGAAAACCGCCAACGACGATGTGCAGATGCGCTCCGACTGGCTGATCCCGCTCTGCACCGGCGGCGAGCGGCTGAAGGACGCCGCCGGCCGCAAGGCCCATCCCACGCAGAAGCCGGAGGCGCTGCTGCATCGCGTGCTGCTGGCCAGCACAAAGCCCGGCGATCTCGTGCTCGACCCGTTCCTTGGCTCTGGCACAACAGCCGCGGTTGCCCGCGCGCTGGGCCGGCGCTGCATCGGGATCGAGCGTGATGAGGCTTATGTGGCGCTGGCGCGCGAGCGCGTCGCCCGCGCGGCGCCGGCGACGCCGGAAGATCTCGAAACCGCGCGCTCCAAGAAGGAAGAGCCGCGCGTGCCGTTCGGCATGATCCTGGAACAGGGTCTGCTCAGCCCCGGCGCGGTTCTCTACAGCCCCAAGGGCGATATCGCCGCGCGCGTGCGCGCCGACGGCTCGCTCAGCGTGAACGGCCAGGTCGGCTCGATCCACCGGATCGGGGCGCATGTGCAGTCTGCGCCGGCCTGCAACGGCTGGACATACTGGCATATCCGGACCGATGGGGGCCTTGCGCCGATCGACATCCTGCGCCGTCAGGTGCGCGCCCAGATGGGCGCCTAATCACACAAGCATCGTCACGGGCTTCTCGATGAAGCCCTTGAACGCCTTCAGCCAGGCCGCGCCAACGGCGCCATCCACCACCCGGTGATCGCATGTCAGCGTGACCGTCATCACCGTGGCGATGGCGAGCGCGCCATTCTTCACCACCGGGCGCTGTTCGCCTGCGCCGACCGACAGGATGCAGCCCTGCGGCTCGTTCAGGATCGAGGCGAAGCTCTTGATCCCCATCATCCCCAGGTTGGAGATGGAGAAGGTGCCGCCGGAATAGTCCTCCGGCATCAGTTTGCGCGCTTTCGCCTTCTCCGCCAGCGCGGTCATCTCCGTGGAGATCGCCGACAGGCTCTTGGCCTGCGCATCACGGATCACGGGCGTCACGAGCCCTCCGGGCACTGCGACCGCGATCGCCATATGGGCGCTGGGGTGCACGACGAGCCCGTCGGGCGTGTAGCTGGCGTTGGCTTCGGGCACGCGCATGCAGGCAAGCGAGGCGGCCTTGATCAGGAGGTCATTGACCGAGACCTTCACGCCCGCTTCGGCGAGGCCCTCATTGATGTCCTTGCGCAGCGCCAGCAGCGCATCGATCTCCAGATCGATGGTGAGGGGGAAGTGCGGGATGTCGCGGAACGCGTCCGTCATACGCTTGGCGATGGTCCGGCGCATGCCGTCGAGCGGGATGATCCGGGCCTCGCCCTCGATCGCCACGGGGGGCACGGCGCGCGGCGCCGCCGGCGGGGCGGGCCTTGCCTGCGGGCCAGCCGCAATCGCCGCCTCGATATCGCGCTTCACGATCCGGCCATTGGGGCCGGAGCCCGTCACGCCGGAAAGATCGAGGTTTGCGGCCTGCGCGATCCGCTTGGCGAGGGGGGAAGCGAGGAGGCGGCTGGGCTCCACACGGTCCGTCATCCCGGACGGCGGCGCCGCCGCCGATCCGGGACCTTGGGAAGGCTCCTTCTGCTCAAGGTCCCGGCTCTCGCTTCGCTCGGCCGGGATGACGGGGGTAGTCCCCTCCCCCGAAATCCGGGCGATCACGCTGTTCACCTTCACGCCCTGGGCGCCTTCGGGCACCAGAAGCTCCAGCACTTCGCCCTCGTCGACGGCTTCAACCTCCATCGTCGCCTTGTCGGTCTCGATCTCGGCGATCACGTCGCCGGACTTCACCACATCGCCGACTTTCACCAGCCACTTGGCGAGTGCGCCCTCCTCCATCGTGGGAGACAAGGCAGGCATGAGAATGTCGATCGGCATGGCGGGACCTAGCGGTAGCAGACGGCCTTCACGGCCGCGATCACGTCGTCCACCTGCGGCAGCGACAGGGCTTCGAGATTGGCGGCATAGGGCAGCGGGCAATCGGCCTGGTGCACGCGGGCTGGCGGCGCGTCGAGCCAGTCGAAGGCTTCGGCCACCACCACGGCGGCGACTTCTGCGCCCACGCCCATCGGGCCCCAGCCTTCTTCCACGGTGACGAGCCGGTTGGTGCGCTTCACGCTCTCCACGATCGTGGCGGTGTCGAGGGGGCGCAGCGTGCGCAGATCGATCACTTCGGCGCTGATCCCCTCGGCGGCGAGCGCGTCGGCGGCCTTCAGCGCATGGGCGACCATGCGCGAATGGGCGGTGATCGTCACATCGGTCCCGGCGCGGCGGATGAAGGCCTTGCCGATCGGCAGGACATACTCTTCCTCCGGCACGTCGAATTCGAGGCCGTAGAGCATCTCGTGCTCCAGGAACACGACCGGATTGGGATCGCGGATCGCGGCCTTCAGCAGCCCCTTGGCGTCGGCTGCGTCATAGGGCGCGATCACCTTCAGGCCAGGCACATGGGCGTACCATGAGGAATAATCCTGGCTGTGCTGGGCGCCCACGCGGGCGGCCGCGCCATTGGGGCCGCGAAACACGATGGACGACCGGATCTGGCCGCCGGACATATAAAGCGTCTTGGCGGCTGAATTGATGATCTGGTCGATGGCCTGCATCGCAAAGTTCATGGTCATGAACTCCACGATCGGCTTGAGCCCCGCCATCGCCGCGCCCACGCCGAGCCCGGCAAAGCCATGCTCGGTGATCGGGGTATCAATGACACGCCGATCGCCGAACTCCTCAAGCAGCCCGCGGCTGACCTTGTAGGCGCCCTGATACTGCGCGACCTCCTCGCCCATCAGAAAGACGTCCGGGTCCCGGCGCATTTCCTCCGCCATCGCATCGCGCAGCGCGTCGCGCACCGTGGTGCGGACGGTGGGGCCGGCGGGGAGGCCGCCTCCCCCCTCCGTCGGCTTCGCCGCCACCTCCCCCGCAAGCGGGGGAGGATGAGCCGCACCTTCTCCTCCCCCGCTTGCGGGGGAGGTGGCGCGAAGCGCCGGAGGGGGCGCGGTTGCCCCGCCACCCTCCCCCGCGATGCGGGCGATCACGCTGTTCACCTTCACGCCCTGGGCGCCTTCGGGCACCAGGATCTCCAGAACCTCGCCCTCGTCGACAGCTTCAACCTCCATCGTCGCCTTGTCGGTCTCGATCTCGGCGATCACGTCGCCGGACTTCACCACATCGCCGACTTTCACCAGCCATTTGGCGAGTGCGCCCTCCTCCATCGTGGGAGACAGCGCAGGCATGAGAATGTCGATCGGCATGGCGGGACCTGGTTCGGGCGTCTGGGCGCGCGCTTACTTCTTGCGCGCCGGCTGGCGCGCCGCCGGGCGGGCCGGCGTCACCGGGCCCTTGGCGTTGAGGTAGAACTGGATCGCGCGCAGTTCCTTGTTCAGGTTTTCGGCTTCAGCGGTCAGTTTCACCCGCACGTCGCCCTCGATCTTCTGAGCGACGCCGCGCAGATCCTCGTTGGCGTTTTCGATCACGCATTCATTGGCCGCGTTCAGCATGTCCGACAGGCCGTTCACATAGTCTGCGGCTTCGGCGAACTGTTCGCGCGTCGCGATGGCGGTCGCACGCTCGGGCGTCCATTCCAGCGTCACGCCCGGGCAAGCGCTGGCATATTGGCTGGACGGCACGGGGCCGGCGGAGAAGCTGCCCAGAAGGCGCGGCGTCTCCGGCTCGGGCGCAGGCGCTGCGGGTGCTGCGGGCGCGGCTTCCGGCTCGGGCGCCGGTTGCCCGCGGCGCTGGCGCGGCGGCGGTGGGAAGGGCTTCTTGCCGCGCTCCTGCAGGGCGGCGACGGTGGCTTGCGCCTGCGCCGCGATTTCGGCGTTGCGCGCGCGCAGGCTCGTCTCGATCTGCTTGTTCATCGAGTCAGAGAGTTCGCCCACGTCGCGCGTGGCGTTCTCGACGATGCAATCCTGATAGGCGGAAAACCGGTCCCGAGCGCTGTTGTAACGGTCGCGGACACGCTGGATTTCAGCGGCAGTTTCAGCTGCTTGGGCTTCCTCTGCGGTCAGGCCCAGCACAAAAGCCTGGCAACGCGTTGCATAGACCACAGTCTGGGCCGTCCCGGCGCTGATCTCGCCAATGATGCGCGGGACTTCCGGCGCTTCGGCGGGGGCGGGAGCGGGCGCTGCGGTCTGGGCGAACGCTGGCGTCGCCACAAGGGCGGCGGCGGCCAAAAGAAATTGCTTCATCGATGCTTCCTCCCCAAGGCGTCGTGGCGGCGTTGCGCTCAGGCCTCGACGTAAATGTCCGTCATCAGCTCGGACGCGTCGGGCTCGGGACTGTCGAGCGCGAATTGCGCTGCGTCGGCCACGATATCCTTCACGTCCTTGTCGATGGCTTTGAGATCGTCCTCGCTTGCAAGGCCGGCTGCGAGCAGTTCGGCCTTGAGATGATCGATCGGGTCACGGGTTTCGCGCACCTGCTTGGCCTCGTCCTTCGGGCGGTACTTCGCCGGATCGGACATGGAATGGCCGCGGTAGCGATAGGTCTTCATCTCCAGCAGGACGGGCCCCTGGCCGGAGCGGGCATGGGCGACTGCGCGCAACGCGGCTTCTCGCACCGCCACGACATCCATCCCGTCGACCGGCTCGCCCGGGATCTCGAAGGAGATGCCCCGCTTATGGAGTTCTGTCTCGGCGCTGGCGCGCTCCACGCTCGTGCCCATGGCGTATTGGTTGTTTTCGATCACGAACACGACGGGCAGCTTCCACAGGCTCGCCATGTTGAAGCTCTCATAGACCTGGCCCTGGTTGGCCGCGCCGTCGCCGAAATAGGCCACCGCCACCTTGCCGTCGTCGCGGTAGCGATTGGCGAAGGCGAGGCCAACGCCGAGCGACACCTGCGCGCCCACGATTCCGTGGCCGCCGTAGAAGGCCTTCTCGGTCGAGAACATGTGCATCGAGCCGCCCTTGCCCTTCGAGCAGCCGCCGATGCGCCCGGTGAGTTCCGCCATGATCTCGCGCGCGCTCATGCCGATGGCGAGCATGTGGCCGTGGTCGCGATAGCCGGTGATCACCTGATCGCCCGGCTTCAGCGCGGATTGCACGCCCACCACCACGGCCTCCTGGCCGATATAGAGGTGGCAGAAGCCGGCGATCTGGCCCATGCCATAGAGCTGGCCGGCCCGCTCCTCGAAACGGCGGATCAGCAGCATATCGCGATAAAAGGCGAGCAGCGCGTCAGGCGTCGGCCCGCTGGATCCCTTCGGGACGGAAGGCTTTTTCGCCATGCGCGTGGCCATCACCGCTTCGCTGCTCCACTGTGCGGACTGATGCTTAAGGCGCGGCTGACGGCGCGTCTAGCGCGGGCTCGCAGCGGAGGTCTGCGATTTCGGCAGCGCTACGACAAAATCGCGCGGATCGGCAAAGCCAAGCAGGTGATAAGCGCGCTCTTCCACCACATCGGCGTCGGCGCCGGTGATCGCGAGGCGAGCGACCTGGGCTTCCAGCGCCGTGCGCTCCTCGGCAAGCGCCTGGGCCTGGGCCTGCAACACGGCATGCTCACGCGTGAGGTCCGCCCAGGCGATCACGCTTTGCTGGCCGATGAAGAACTGGGTCACGACATAGACGAGCGCGGCCGACACAAGGGCGAGACGCACCGGGATCTGTCGCAGGAACCGCAGCATGCGATTCCATCCACCCCCCATGGTTACGATCCGCCTAACGCCGGCTCAGACCGCCATCGGCGCGCGGCGCGCCATAAGGCGGGGATCAAGCCGCAGCCCCAGCCTTTCCAGCGTATCCAGCACCGCGCGCTCGGTCCGGGTGGGCTCCGCGCTCAGGCGGGCAAGCAACCAGGCGATCGCGGCCTCGTCCAGCGTTTCCGGCGCGGCGCTCCCGCTCAGGAGGTGGGCCGCCACGGCCCCGGCGAAGACAGCGTCCCACTCCGAAGCCTTCCGCCCCTCGGGCGCCAGATGATCGATCCGCCACAGCGTTTCGGCTTCCGCCTGCGCGATCGCAATCCCGCCCTCTCCGCCGGGGCCGAACACGAGCGCGCGCACGAGGAAGGCTTCCTCGGCGGTGATGGCGGCGTCGGCGGTCACGGTCGCGCATAACGCCTCCAGCGCAAACGCCCGCAGGTTCTCGGGATAGCATGCGGCGCTGGCAAAAAGCCGCGCCAGAAGGCGGGTTTCGGTGGCGTCGAGGACCATGCCGTCAACGCTGAGCGCATCGATCAGAACGCGCGCTTCGGCATCGTTGACCGCGGCCGGATAAGCGTCCGTCCAGCGCGTGCGCACCGGATCGGGCGCAGCGCCGAAGCTGAGCGTATCCGCCACCATCGCGCGGACGCGCGCCCAGGAGGGCGCAAGATCAAGCTTTGCGGCGTCGGGCTCGGCCCGGCTCAGCGCGAAATGATCCACGATGGTCTCGATCAGCAGATCGCTCCAGGCTGCGCCCGCGCCCTGGCCTGCGCCTTGCGCATGCAGCCGCAGGAGGGATCGGGCTTCCTCCGCGCTGACCACGCCGTCTCGATAAACCGCCGCGCGCAGACGCGCCGTCTCGTCGCCGGACGGCGCCTGCTCCTCCAGCGCCCGCAGCGCCGCCGACACCCAATCGCCCATCCCCAGCCCCCGCTTTGCGCAAGTGATCTCGACACTCACCCTAGCGGGCTGACGTTAGGGTTTGGTTTCGGCCGAGCCGGCCTGCCCATATCCGAAGGTCGGGCGCCGCCGGAGCCGCGCTTTCCAGCGCACAGCCGGGCCGGGAACGTCTGGGCATGATCCTGACAACTGCCCTGATCAATCTCGCCTTCTTCGCCGTCGCCTCGCTTTATATCTGGATCGGCGCGCGGCGCGCCGGCGGCACGGCGGCGTTTCCTGGCCCAAGACCGGTGCCGGCGTGGTTCAAGGTGTGGCTGGTGGTGATCTGGGCGGTCGGCCTGATCCTGCCGCTGATCGCGCTGGTCTGGGACGGCGTCGTGCGCGGCCAGACGGGGGCCGCCGCCGCACTTGGCTGGTATCTCGCGATGTTCGTGATGCAGGTCGCAACGGAGCTCTTTGTCTGGAAGCGCTGGAAAAGCCCGATCTGGGTGATCGTCCCCTGCCTTTATCTCACCTGGCGCCTGTTCCAGGTCTATTGGGGCTTCGGCCTGATCGAGGGGGAGACCGCGCCCCTGACCGCCGTCACGCTCTATGCGCTCTTTGCGCTGTGGGTGATCAATATCGGGGTTCACTTCACCAACATTCCCATGACCCTGCGGTGGGACTATCACCCGAGAAGCGCCACCTTCCCTTCCCTTCATGCCGCCGTGCCGTTCGGCGAGGGCGCGCAGGACGCGCTCGATCCCGGCCGGGGCGCGAAACAGGCCTGACCTCCATGACGAAAGTGACGCCAGACCACATCGCCCAGTATCGCGCCGAAGGCTGCGTGAGGGTTGAAGGCGTGTTCGACCGGCTCTGGATCGATCGGCTGGTCGAAGCCATTGACGCTGCGCACGCCGCCTTCGGAACGCCCGCGTTCGATGCGCTCGCCACAGGGGCGAAAGCGCAAAACCCGCCCAGCATTCATCCCGGCGAGGGGCAGGTCCAGCTGCGCAACTTCGCCCAGCATGTGCCCGCGCTGCGTGAATGGCTCCACGACAGCCCCGCCGCCGAGACGGTCGCCGCCCTGATGGGCTCGTCTCACGTGCGCTTCTGGATGGATGCGACCTTCATCAAGCAAGGCGCGTCGGAAGCCTCCGGCACGCCGTGGCACAATGATGAATGCACCTTCCCCTTCGTGGGCGAGATGGCCCCAAGCTTCTGGGTGGCCCTGACCGACGTCCCGCTCGAGAATGCGCCGATGCTGACGCTCGCGGGCTCCAACCGTGATCCTTGGCGCTATTATTCGCCGATGAGCCCGCAGGGTCATGACGTGCCGGGAACCAAGCCCTGGAGCCATCTGGTGGAACGGGTGAACGCTCCCGATGCGCCCATTCGCACCTGGCCGTGCAAGGCCGGCGACATCTTGCTGATCCACGGCAAGACGATCCACGCGAGCTTGCCGCGCCGGGCTGACTATCCCGGACGGCGCATTGCCCTCACGACCCGGTGGCTGGGAGAAGACATGATCTGGGCACCCACGCCGCTCTCGATCCGCATCCCTGCGCTAGAGGCGACAGGCGCGATGCGCGAGGGCGCCCCACCGCCGGATGCGTATTTTCCGGTGATCTGGCCGAAAGCGGCCGGCGCGACCGCTTAGCGCAACGTCCGCGCGATGCGCGCGACTTCGGCTTCCACCTTGGCTTCCACGATGGCGGGCAGATTGTCCTCCAGCCACTGCTTCAGCATGGGGCGGAGCAGATCCTTCACCACCGTCTCCAGCGTGGCTTCGGGACCGGTATAGACCGGGATCGCCATGTGCAGTTTCGAGAGCGCGCCCAGGGCTGCGCTTGTGGCTTCTGCACTGACCAGCCCTTCGACGGGCTGATAGGCGGAGATGGGCTCGGGCGCACGGAAAGCAGTTTCCGCAATCGGCGCCGGCGCCTGCTCGAACATCTCCATCGGCTCGGGCTCGGGCGCCATTTCCGGTTCGGGCTCGGGCGCGCGGTCGAAAATCATCAGATCGTCGATCGAAGACTGATCCAGCGGCGCGTCGCTGGCAGCAGGCGCCGCCTCCATCATCGCCTCGGACAGCTCCAGCACGTCGTCGTCTGGCACGGCGGCGGCGGCTGCGGCCGCTGCAGCGCCGGCCGGTGCATCGGCGGCCTCGCCGGCAGGCTCGTCCCCTTCAGAAATGATCCGGCGGATCGACGCCAGGATCTCTTCCATTGTGGGTTCGGCTTGGGCTTCCGCTGCTGACATCGGCGGCTTCGCTCTCTATGGGAACGCCCAGCTGTTACGCTCGGCTCAATCTTTATTACCTAGACCTGAATCGGGTTTTCAGAACGTAAACGCAGGCGCGGCGTCCAGATCCCCCAGTTTCGGCGGACTGGAGTCAAACACGATTCGATAGGAAACGGCGCCTGCCGGCGAACGCGCATAAAGGCGCGCCTTGCCGATAGGGCCTTCGGCCGCCACGAGCGCCATCCGACCGCCCGGCTTGAGCGCTTCGGCCCAGGCCGGCGGCGTGGTCTCGACCGCGCCATCGACGAAGATCACGTCGTAGGGCCCGCCCGGCGCCGTTGCGAGGTCGCCCGCCACCACCGCTGCGGCAACGCCCGCCGCGTCCAGCCGGGTGCGCGCAGCAGCAGCCAGGCCTGGCGTTTCCAGCACCGTGACCTGGGCGCCCATCGCGGCGAACACAGCCGCCGCATAGGCTTCCGCCCCGCCGATCACCAGAACCGCCTCGCCCTCCTGCACCGCGGCGGCCTGGGCCAGCTTGGCCAAGTCGCGCGGGGCCCAGAGCGCACGCGCGCCCTCTACCGGCAGCGCAAGTTCGGCATAGGCGAAGGCTGCACGCTCGGCCGGCACGAAGCGCTCACGCTCCACCTGGCGCAACGCGGCTTGCAACCGGCGGTCGGTGACGTCGTTGGTGCGGACCTGGCTTTCCACCATCGTCTCTCGGGCTTGGGCGAAGTCCAAGGCGCGACCTTTCCGCTTTCAAGGCTGAACTCGTGACGTGGTCTTAGTCAGGCCTGCGCGCGCGGGCAAGAAACCAGGCGGCCCCCTTCGCAGCGCTTTATCCTTGTGGCTGGTCGCCGGCTTTGCTAACGCCGCGCTCCTTGATCGTCTGCGACGGCCGCGTGGCGGAGTGGTGACGCAGCGGACTGCAAATCCGTGCACCCCGGTTCGATTCCGGGCGCGGCCTCCAGACGGTCTTGAGCCCTTCCTGCCAGAGCCCCGCCAGAGCCCGGCGCCGGCGATCAGACAGGCCGACTTCAGCAATCTGCGCGCCGAAATCCTGAAGACGGCATTAATCGACCTTAACGGTTAACCGGTCGGTAAGGTTAAAGCATTATTGATTCGAGTGTCTTCCCTTGAAGACACCCCACCATACCCAACCTTGTTCACGGGGGCCGTCCGTCGGCCCCCTCTTTTTTTGGGCATGGCGCCGTCCTGACAAAGCGGCTTGGCGCCCACGCGAACGCGGGCTATAGGCGCGGTCCCGCTATTCCTCGGTAGCTCAGCGGTAGAGCAACCGGCTGTTAACCGGTTGGTCGTAGGTTCGAATCCTACCCGGGGAGCCAGCGCGCCCAGCGCCTGGCGCGGACATCGCCCGGCGTTATCCCGTAAACTTGCCGGAACGCGCAAAGCCCTTCGGCGCCATGCGGCCGGCCTGCGCGCGTTTGCCCAGATACTCGCGCCATTCCGGCACCGACCGGCGCCGTCCGCTCGAATCGATGCAGGCGAGCCCCTCGGCTTCGGCGAAGGTCGTCACGTCGAGAAGGCCGCCATCCTTGTAGGCTTGGAGTTTCACGCCTTTGCCGCGGGCCATCTCCGGCATCTCGGCCAACAGGAAGCACAAGAGCTTGCGATTGTCGCCGATGACGGCGACGTGGTCGCCCGCCACCTCCAGGCACGCAGCGGCGCGGCCCTCGTCCACGTTCAGCACCTGCTTGCCGCCGCGCTTTGCCGCGATCAGCTCGTCCTCGACCACGACGAAGCCATAGCCCTCGGCCGAGGCCAGCAGTCGCTTCACCCCCGGCCGGTGAGCAAAGAGGGCGATCACCTCATGCTCGTCGCCCAGCTCCACCATGGTGCGCAGCGGTTCGCCAAGGCCGCGCCCGCCCGGAAGCTTGTCTGGGGCTAGCGTGAAGGCGCGCCCGTCGGAGGCAAACAGCACCAGCTTGTCGGTCGTCCAGCATTTGGCAGTCAAAGCGGCGGCGTCGCCATCGCGGAACTTCACGCCCGACAGATCGTCGATGTGGCCCTTCAGTGCGCGGATCCAGCCCTTTGCCGACATCACGACGGTGAGCGGCTCCTTTGGAGCAAAGGCCTCGATCGGGGCGTCGATCACGAGCGGCGCATCCTCGATCGTGGTGCGCCGGCGGCCAAGCGCGGTCTCGGGCGCAAAGAGCGCGCGCGCCTCGCGCAGCTGATCCGCCACCCGCGCCCACTGGGCGGCGTCGGAGGCCAGAAGCTCCTTCAGCGCCTTGCGTTCTGCGCCCAGCGCCTTGTGTTCCTTCCTTATTTCCATCTCTTCGAGCTTGCGCAGATTGCGCAGCCGCATGTCGAGAATGGCGTCGGCCTGCACCTCGGACAGGCCAAAAGCCTTGATCAGCTCCGCCTTGGGGTGATCCTCCTCGCGGATGATGCGGATCACCTCGTCGAGGTTGAGATAGGCGATCAGGAAGCCTTCCAGCAGCTCCAGCCGCGCCTCGATCTTGCCCAGCCGCCAGGTCGCCCGGCGCACCACCACCACGCGGCGATGGTCGAGGAAGGCCTGCAGCGCCTCGCGCAGATTCATCACGCGCGGCGCGCCCGACGCATCGATCACGTTGAGATTAAGGCTGATGCGGTTTTCGAGGTCGCTCTGCCGGAATACGCTTTCCATCAGCTGTTCGGGATCGACTGTTCGCGCGCGCGGCTCGATCACGAGGCGGATGTCTTCCGCACTCTCGTCGCGCACGTCGGCCACGAGCGGCAGCTTCTTGGCCTCGATCAGATCGGCGAGTTGCTGGATCAGCTTGTTCTTCTGGACCTGATAGGGGATCTCGGTGACGACGATACGCCACATGCCGCGGCCCAGATCCTCCACCTGCCAGCGCGCGCGCAGGCGAAAGCCGCCCCGGCCCGTGGCGTAGGCCTCCTCGATCGCCGCGCCCGGCTCGATGAGCACCCCGCCGGTGGGGAAGTCCGGTCCCGGCACGAACCGCATCAGATCGCGCACGCCGGAAAGCGGCTGATCGATCAGCATCAGGCTGGCGTCGATCAGTTCGGCTGCGTTGTGCGGCGGAATGGACGTCGCCATCCCCACCGCAATCCCGCTCGATCCGTTGGCGAGCAGATTGGGAAACGCCGCCGGCAGCACCACCGGCTCCTCGTCTTCCTGATTGTAGGTCTCGCGGAAATCGACCGCGTCTTCCTCGATCCCGTCCAAAAGGAGCTGGGCGGCGGGCGTCAGCTTGGCTTCGGTGTAGCGATAGGCGGCGGCGTTATCTCCGTCGATATTGCCGAAATTGCCCTGGCCGTCGACGAGCGGGTAGCGCACCGAAAAGTCCTGAGCGAGGCGCACAAGCGCGTCATAGACCGCCGTGTCGCCGTGCGGGTGGAACTTGCCGATCACATCGCCCACCACCCGAGCGCATTTCTTGTAGGCGCCCTCCGGGTTGAGCCGAAGCTCGCGCATGGCATGCAGGATGCGCCGGTGCACCGGCTTCAGCCCATCGCGCACGTCGGGCAAGGCCCGCGCGGTGATGGTGGAGAGCGCATAGGTGAGATAACGCTGGCTCAGCGCCTCCCCGATGGGCTCGTCGATGATGCGGCCGCCCTCATCCGGCGGGGTCAGAAGATCGGACATCGCATCAGCCTAGCCGAGTCGCCCCCTCCGGCGCGAGCGGGCTTGCCGGGGGAGGCTGGTGCGCCCGGGAACGCCAAAGCTGGAGCACACCCAACCCATGCAATCGCTGTCCTCCCCCGCTTGCGGGGGAGGTGGCAGGCGAAGCCTGACGGAGGGGGCGAAGGTCGCATGCCCTCTCAGTCGGCTGCGCCGACAGCTCCCCCGCAGGCGGGGGAGCAAAAGACCCCCACGAACGCGCTTCCGGTCACTGATCCTCCCCCGTGACCCAGGCCCAGCAGCGGCCTATATCCCCGCGCTCAAAGCCGGAGCGCGCCATGACCCCCCGCGAGACACGCCTGAAGAAGCTGACGTTTCGCGCCTGGCACAGGGGTTTCCGCGAGATGGACCTGATCATGGGAACCTTCGCCGACCAGCATCTCGCCAACCTCGACGAGGCCGGCGTGGACGCGTTCGAAGCGCTGCTCGAAACCCCGGACCAGGACGTGTATGCGTGGCTGACCGGGGTGATCGAAACTCCTGAAGCCATGCGAACAGAGACGTTCGCGCTTCTGAAAAGCTTTCAGTATTTCGCCCGGACGCTCTGGGCCAATGGCGCTTCGGCGTAAGCGAGCAGACGATGGACGGGATGTTGGCCGCCGCCGGCGCGGCGGGGAGGCTGATCCTCGGCGGCGCGCCCGAAGGCGTGGATGCGCGCGCGATCGCGGCGATCGCGGCGCAGCGCGGCGGCGTGATCGTGCATGTTGCGCGCGACGACGCCCGCTCAAGCCAGTTTCTCGCTGCGCTGAAATTCTTCGCCCCCGGCCTCGCCACGCTGCGCCTGCCGGCGTGGGACTGCCTGCCCTACGATCGGGTGAGCCCCGCGCCAGACGTGTCTTCGGCCCGCCTTGCGGCGCTCACCACGCTTGCCCGGCGCAGGGCCGGCGGCCCGCCAGTGCTGGTGGCGACCACCGCCGCCGCGCTGATCCAGCGCTGCCCGCCCGTTGCGGCGATGGCGCAGGCGAGCTTCAATGCCGTCGTGGGTCAGGACATCGACGCCGAGGCCCTGGCCCGGTTTCTGGCGATCAATGGCTATTCCAAGGCCGCGACCGTGCGCGAGCCGGGCGATTTCGCCGTGCGCGGCGGGGTGATCGACATCTTTCCGCCGGGCGCGGAGGAGCCGGTGCGGCTCGATCTTTTCGGAGACACGCTGGAAGCGCTCCGCAGCTTCGATCCCGCCACCCAGCGCTCCACCGGCGCGCTGAAGGCGGTGAGCCTCGCCCCGGTCAGCGAGGTGCTGCTGGATGAGGCGGCGGCGAGCCGGTTCCGGCAAGGGTATCTGGCTGCCTTCGGCGCGCCGCAGGGCGACCCTCTTTACGAGGCGGTCTCGGCCAAGGCCCGCCGGCAGGGGATGGAGCACTGGCTGGCGCTGTTCTACGCCAACCTCGACACGGTGTTGGACTATGCCGGGGCGGGCGCCCTCGTCGCGCTGGACGCCCAGGCGATGGAGGCCGCGCGCGACCGGCTCGCCATGGCCGCAGACTATTACGAGGCGCGCACCGCCGCCCCAGCGGCGCGCGGCGCGACCCCCTATCGCGCCCTGCGGCCCGAGGCGCTCTATATGCCGGAGGCGGAGCTTGAAGAGCGGCTGCGCGCGGCAGACGTGCGCCTGCTCTCGCCTTTTGTGGAAGATCACGGCGGCGCGCCGGCGGCCGACCTCGGCGGACGCGCCGGGCGCAGCTTCGCCGCCGAGCGGGCGGCCGCTGAAAAGATCAACGTCTATGACGCCGCCGCCGCCCATGTGCGTGCGCTTCAGGTCGGCGGCAAGCAGGTCGCGTTCGCGGCCTGGAGCGAGGGCTCGGCCGAGCGGCTGGCCCATGTTCTGGCCGATCATGGCGCGCTCTCCCCCTTCCCTTTGCCGAATGCGCAAGCGCTACCGCTGATGCCGGCCGGCGCGGTGGGGATCGCCGTCGTGCCGCTGGAGCGCGGCTTCGAGACCGCCGATCTCGCCATCATTTCCGAGCAGGATCTTTTGGGCGACCGGCTCGGCCGGCCCCGGAAAAAGCGCAAGGCCGCCAACATCCTGATGGAGGCGAGCGCTCTCTCGGCGGGCGACTTCGTGGTCCATGCCGATCATGGCGTCGCGCGTTATGAAGGCCTGCGAACGCTGGAGGTTCAGGGCGCGCCCCACGACTGCCTGGAGCTGATCTATTCGGGCGGCGACAAGCTGTTCCTGCCGGTGGAGAATATCGAACTTGTCACCCGCTATGGCGCGGAGGGGACGGACGCGGCCCTCGACAAGCTCGGCGGCGCTTCGTGGCAGGGCCGCAAGGCGCGCGCCAAGAAGCGCCTGAAGGATATGGCCGAAGCGCTGATGCGGATTGCGGCGATGCGCCTGTCGCGCGAGGCTGATGTGATCGGGCCGCCCGAGGGGCTGTGGGACGAGTTCTGCGCCCGCTTCCCCTATGAGGAGACCGAAGACCAGCTCAGCGCGATCGAGGACATCCTGGGCGACTTCGCCGCCGGCCGGCCGATGGACCGGCTGATCTGCGGCGACGTCGGGTTCGGCAAGACCGAGGTGGCGCTGCGGGCCGCCTTTGTGGCGGCGCTTTCCGGCCAGCAGGTCGCGGTCGTCTGCCCCACGACGCTGCTCGCCCGCCAGCATTACAAGACCTTCGCCGAGCGGTTTCGCGGGTGGCCGGTGCGGGTGCGCCAGCTCTCCCGGCTCGTGCCGGCCAGGGAAGCCGCCGAGACCAAAAAGGGCCTCGCCGACGGCACGATCGAGATCGTGGTCGGCACGCACGCTTTGCTCGCCAAGGACCTGTCGTTCCGCCATCTCGGCATGCTGATCGTGGACGAGGAGCAGCATTTCGGGGTGAAGCACAAGGAGCGGCTGAAGGAACTGCGTGGCGAGGTTCATGTCCTCACGCTGTCGGCCACGCCCATTCCGCGCACGCTGCAACTGGCGCTTTCGGGCATCCGCGAGCTGTCGCTGATCGCCACGCCGCCGGTCGACCGGCTCGCGGTGCGCACCTATGTGACGCCGTGGGATCCTGTGACGCTGCGCGAAGCGCTGCTGCGCGAGAAGGTGCGCGGCGGTCAGGCCTTCTTCGTCGTGCCGCGCATCAAGGATCTCGATGAGGTGGAGAAATTCCTGCGCGAGCAGGTTCCAGAGATCCGCTTCATCATCGGCCATGGCCAGATGGCGGCAAGCCAGCTCGAAGACGTCATGACCGCCTTCTATGAGGGCGAGTATGACGTGCTCGTCTCCACTACGATCGTGGAAAGCGGGCTCGACATCCCGCGCGCCAACACGCTGATCGTGCATCGCGCCGAAATGTTCGGTCTGGCCCAGCTGTATCAGCTGCGCGGGCGGGTCGGCCGCTCGAAGCTGCGCGCTTACGCCTATCTCACCACGCCGGAGGATCGCCAACTCACGGCAAGCGCCGAACGCCGGCTGAAAATCCTCCAATCGCTGGACAGTCTGGGCGCCGGCTTCACGCTCGCCAGCCACGACCTCGACATGCGCGGCGGCGGCAACCTCCTGGGCGAGGAACAGTCCGGCCACATCAAGGAAGTGGGCGTGGAACTCTACCAGCAGATGCTGGAGGAGGCTGTCGCCAGCCTGAAGGACGATTCCGCCTCGCTGCGCGACCGGTCATGGAGCCCGGCGATCAATATCGGCGTCGCGGTTCTGATCCCGGAGGATTATGTCGCCGATCTGAATGTGCGCCTGTCGCTCTACCGCCGGCTCGCCGAACTGGAGAGCGATGCCGAGCGGGAGGCCTTCGCCGCCGAACTGATCGACCGGTTCGGACCCCTGCCGGAGGAAGCCGACCAGCTGATCCAGATTGCCGGGCTGAAGGCGCTGTGCCGCGCCGCCGGCATCGCCAAGCTCGACGCTGGGCCCAAGGGCGCGGTCGCCACCTACAAGCAGGACGCCGCGCCCGACCCCTCAAAGCTCGTCGCGTTCGTGCAGAAGCTGCCGGCGCTGTTCAAGCTGCGGCCCGACGGCAAGATGGTGATGATGGGCGACTGGTCCTCCCCCGCCCAGCGCCTGAAAGGCGCGCGCAAGGCGCTGGAAATGCTGCCGAAGGTTTGAACAGCGGTTGTCATCCCGGCCGAAGCGAAACGCAAAGCCGGGACCTTCGGCAGGACAATCAACTGAGGTCCCGGATCGGGCCTTACGGCCCGTCCGGGATGACAGCGGTGGCGTCATCCCGGCCAAAGCGAAGCGAAGAGCCGGGACCTTTGGCAGGACAAAGCTCCGCAAGGTCCCGGATCGGGCCGTTGGCCCGTCCGGGATGACGGCGGTCGTCATCCCGGCCGAAGCGAAACGCAGACCCGGGACCTTCGGCAGGACAATCAACTGAGGTCCCGGATCGGGCCTTACGGCCCGTCCGGGATGACAGCGGTGGCGCTCAGGCCACCTTCACCCGATGCGCCGCTTCGGGCAGGTCTGCGCCGAAGCAGCGCTGGTAGAACTCCGCCACGGTCTGGCGCTCCAGCTCGTCGCACTTGTTGAGGAAGGTCAGCCGGAAGGCGAGGCCTATGTCGCCGCCGAAAATCTCGGCGTTCTGGGCCCAGGTGATCACGGTGCGCGGGCTCATGACGGTGGAGATGTCGCCATTCATGAAGGCGTTGCGCGTCATGTCGGCCACGCGGACCATGGCTGAGACGGTCTTCTTCATCTCCGCCGAAGTCGCCCCAAGCTTGGCGAGCACGATATCGGCCTCCACGTCATGCTCGAGATAGTTGAGCGTGGTGACGAGGCTCCAGCGGTCCATCTGGCCCTGATTGATCTGCTGGGTGCCGTGATAGAGGCCCGTGGTATCGCCCAGGCCGATCGTGTTCGTCGTGGCGAACAGGCGGAAATGCGGGTTGGGCGTGATCACCTTGTTCTGGTCGAGCAGCGTGAGCCTGCCTTGCGCCTCCAGCACGCGCTGGATCACGAACATCACGTCCGGCCGGCCCGCATCATATTCGTCGAATACCAGCGCGATGGGCCGCTGGATGGCCCAGGGCAGGATGCCCTCCTTGAATTCGGTGATCTGCTTGCCGTCGCGCAGCACGATCGCGTCCTTGCCGACGAGATCGATCCGGCTGACGTGGCTGTCGAGGTTCACCCGCACCAGCGGCCAGTTCAGCCGGGCGGCGACCTGTTCGATGTGGGTGGATTTGCCGGTGCCGTGATAGCCCTGCACCATCACCCGGCGATTGTGCGTAAAGCCCGCAAGAATGGCGCGCGTGGTCTGGGGATCGAAGCGATAGGTATCGTCGGTCGGCGGCACATAATCATTTGACGTCGAGAAGGCGGGAACCCGCGCATCGCTGTCGATGCCGAAAGCCTCGCGCACGGAAACGGTGGTGTCGGGCGCGGCGGTCAGAAGCGGGTCGGGAAGGTCGGCCATCAGTCTTTCTTTCAAGGAGGCGCCCTGCGCCCGAGCAATGCGGTGAGGAGCTAACACGGCGCGCGCGGCGCGCAAGGCCGCAAGCCTGCCCCCTCGCGCAGATGGACAGGCGCGCAATCCCCCTTTTCGTCGCAGCGCGCCCCTTTACAGCCCGGCCGGCGCGCGGCTACACAGTGTGTGCACCCTTACGTTCCAACGCTGCGGCCTCCCTTGCCTGCGAGGTCGCCTTTCGCGTGTGAGGGGAGCTTTTTCCCCGCGGGCCAGCAGCATCCACGCCGTGGCGCGCCCTTTCGTGGTCGAAAGGTCGATGAGCGCGCGGTCGAATTGTGAAGGGAAAAGCAATGGCGCAATCGTTCACGGGCAAGAAGCGGATCCGCAAATCGTTCGGGAAAATCCCGGAAGCCGTGTCGATGCCGAACCTCATCGAGGTTCAGAAAAGCTCCTACGAGCAATTCCTCCAGAAGGACGTGAGCCACCCCCAGCGCCGCGACGAGGGGATCGAGGCCGTGTTCAAGAGCGTGTTCCCGATCCGCGACTTCTCCGATCGGGCGGTGCTGGAATATGTCTCCTACGAGTTCGAGCCGCCGAAGTTCGACGTCGACGAGTGCCAGCAGCGCGACCTCACCTTCGCCGCGCCGCTGAAGGTGAAGCTGCGTCTGGTGACGTTCGAGGCCGACGAGGAGACCGGCGCCAAGTCCATCAAGGACATCAAGGAGCAGGATGTCTTCATGGGCGACATCCCGCTCATGACCGACAAGGGCACCTTCATCGTGAACGGCACCGAGCGGGTGATCGTCTCTCAGATGCACCGCTCGCCGGGCGTGTTCTTCGATCATGACAAGGGCAAGACGCATTCGTCCGGCAAGCTTTTGTTCGCCGCGCGGGTGATCCCCTATCGCGGCTCCTGGCTCGATTTCGAATTCGACGCCAAGGACATCGTGTTTGTCCGCATCGACCGCAAGCGCAAGCTGCCGGCCACGACCATGCTCTATGCGCTGGGCATGACGGGCGAGGAAATCCTCAACACCTTCTACGGCCGGGTTGTCTATCGCCGCATCGAGAACGGCTGGGCCATTCCCTATGTCGCCGAGCGCTGGCGCGGGGCGAAGCCGAGCCACGACCTGATCAACGCCGCCAACGGCGAAGTCGTGGCGCCGGCGGGCCGCAAGATCAGCGCACGCACCGCAAACAAGCTGGCGGAAGACGGCCTGGTCGATCTGCTCGTCCCCGATGAGGACGTGGTCGGCCGCTATTCGGCCTATGACATCGTCAACCCGGAAACCGGCGAGATCTACGCCGAAGCCGGCGACGAGATCAGCCAGCAGCTCCTGGCCGACATGAAGGCCAGCGGGATCGAGGAAGTCGACACCCTCGACATCGACCTCGTGACGAAGGGTCCCTATGTCCGCACCACGCTGAAGGCCGACAAGAACGACGGTCGCGACATGGCGCTGACCGACATCTATCGCGTCATGCGCCCCGGCGAACCGCCGACGCTGGAAACCGCGCAGGCGATGTTCCAGTCTCTGTTCTTCGACCAGGAGCGCTACGATCTCTCCGCGGTGGGCCGCGTGAAGATGAACATGCGCCTCGGGCTGGAAACCGACGATGAGCTGCGCGTGCTGCGCAAGGAAGACATCGTTGCGGTGCTGCGCACGCTGGTGGACCTGCGCGACGGGCGCGGCGAGGTCGATGATATCGACAATCTCGGCAACCGGCGCGTGCGGTCGGTGGGCGAACTGATGGAAAACCAGTATCGCCTCGGCCTCCTGCGCATGGAGCGCGCGATCAAGGAGCGGATGAGCTCGGTCGATATCGACACGGTCATGCCGCACGACCTGATCAACGCAAAGCCGGCGGCCGCCGCCGTGCGGGAGTTCTTCGGCTCCTCCCAGCTCTCCCAGTTCATGGACCAGACCAATCCGCTCTCGGAGATCACCCACAAACGCCGTCTGTCGGCGCTTGGCCCGGGCGGCCTCACGCGCGAGCGCGCGGGCTTTGAAGTCCGCGACGTGCACCCGACCCACTATGGCCGGATCTGCCCGATCGAAACGCCCGAAGGCCCCAACATCGGCCTCATCAACTCGCTCGCCACCCATGCGCGCGTGAACAAGTATGGCTTCATCGAAAGCCCCTACCGGCGCGTGATCGACGGCAAGCTCCAGGAAGAGGTGATCTATCTCTCGGCCATGGAGGAGTCGAAATATGCGATCGCCCAGGCGAACGCGGAAACCGACGATAACGGCGTGCTGACCCAGGACCTCGTGGTCGCCCGCCTCAACAGCGACGCCACCCTCCTGCCGCGCGAGCAGATCGAGTTCATCGACGTGTCGCCAAAGCAGGTGGTCTCGGTCGCCGCCGCGCTGATCCCGTTCCTTGAAAACGACGACGCCAACCGCGCGCTGATGGGCTCCAACATGCAGCGCCAGGCTGTGCCGCTTGTGCGGGCTGAAGCCCCGCTGGTGGGCACCGGCATGGAGGGCGTGGTCGCCCGCGACAGCGGCGCCACCATCGTGGCGCGGCGCGCCGGCGTGATCGAGCAGATCGACGGCACCCGGATCGTGGTGCGCGCGACCGAGGAGATCGACGCCGGCAAGCCGGGCGTGGACATCTACCGCCTCATGAAGTTCCAGCGCTCCAACCAGAACACCTGCATCAACCAGCGTCCGCTGGTGCGGGTGGGCGATGTGGTGCAGGCCGGCGACATCATCGCCGACGGCCCGTCCACGGAGCTGGGCGAGCTGGCTCTGGGCCGCAACGTGCTCGTCGCCTTCATGCCGTGGAACGGCTACAATTACGAGGATTCGATCCTGATTTCGGAGCGCATCGTGCGCGACGACGTCTTCACCTCGATCCATATCGAGGAGTTCGAGGTCGCCGCCCGCGACACCAAGCTCGGCCCGGAAGAAATCACCCGCGACATCCCCAATGTCGGCGAGGAAGCGCTGCGCAACCTCGATGAAGCCGGCATCGTGGCGATCGGGGCGGAAGTGAACCCCGGCGACATCCTCGTCGGCAAGGTGACGCCCAAGGGCGAAACCCCGATGACGCCGGAAGAAAAGCTCCTGCGCGCGATCTTCGGGGAAAAGGCGTCCGACGTGCGCGACACCTCGCTGAAGGTTCCCCCCGGCGTGCAGGGCACGGTGGTGGAAGTGCGCGTCTTCAACCGCCACGGCGTGGACAAGGACCAGCGCGCGCTGCAGATCGAGCGCGAGGAGATCGAACGCCTCGCCAAGGACCGCGACGACGAACTCGCCATCCTGGAACGCTCGATCTACGCCCGCCTGAAGGAATTGCTGCTCGGCAAGGAAGCAGTCGCCGGCCCGAAGGGCTTCAAGCGCGGCCCGGTCAGCGAAGACAGCTTCGCTGACCTCTCCAAGGGCCAGTGGTGGCAGATCGCCATCAGCGATGAAGCCGCCATGGCCGAGGTGGAAAGCCTCAACAAGCAGTATCAGGAGAGCAAGCGCCGCCTCGACAACCGGTTCGAGGACAAGGTGGACAAGCTGCGCCGCGGCGACGAGCTGCCCCCCGGCGTGATGAAGGTCGTGAAGGTCTTCGTGGCGGTGAAGCGCAAGCTGCAGCCCGGCGACAAGATGGCGGGCCGCCACGGCAACAAGGGCGTGATCTCGCGCATCACGCCGATCGAGGACATGCCCTTCCTGGAAGACGGCACCCACGTCGATATCGTGCTCAATCCGCTCGGCGTGCCCTCGCGGATGAACGTCGGCCAGATCCTCGAAACCCACCTTGGCTGGGCCTGCGCGGGCCTTGGCCGGCAGATCCGCGAGGCGCTGGAGCGCTTTGAGCGGATCGGCGACAAGGGCGGCTTCGTGAACACCCTGAAGGACATCTATGGTCCGGGCGAGGAACTCCCCGTGGCCGATGACGAGCTGATGGAGCTTGGCCGCAACCTGTCCAAGGGCGTTCCGATCGCCACCCCGGTGTTCGACGGCGCCAAGGAAGCCGACATCATCGAGATGCTGGAAAAGAGCGGCCATGACGCCTCGGGCCAGGTGACGCTCTATGACGGCCGCACAGGCGAATCCTTCGGTCGCAAGGTGACGGTTGGCTACATCTACATGCTGAAGCTGCACCACCTTGTGGACGACAAGATCCACTCGCGCTCGATCGGCCCCTACTCGCTCGTCACCCAGCAGCCGCTGGGCGGCAAGGCGCAGTTCGGCGGCCAGCGCTTCGGCGAAATGGAGGTCTGGGCGCTGGAAGCCTATGGCGCGGCCTACACGCTTCAGGAGATGCTGACGGTGAAGTCCGACGACGTCGCCGGCCGCACGAAGGCTTACGAGAGCATCGTGCGCGGCGAGGACGCCTTCGACGCCGGCATCCCGGAAAGCTTCAACGTGCTGGTCAAGGAGATGCGCTCTCTCGGCCTGAACGTGGAGCTCGTCGACACCCGCAAGGCCGGGGCTTGACAGGTCTGATACTTAATCAAGTGCGCCCCGGCCCCGTGCGGCCGGGTCGCGCACGTTGTTCTCGCACGCGGAGACCGGTTCCATGAACCAAGACGTGATGAACATTTTCGGGCCTGCGGCCCCGGCGGTTCCTTCCTTCGACGCCATCCGGATCGCCATTGCGAGCCCGGACCAGATCCGTTCCTGGTCCTATGGCGAGGTGAAGAAGCCCGAGACGATCAATTACCGGACCTTCAAGCCCGAGCGCGACGGCCTGTTCTGCGCGCGCATCTTCGGGCCGATCAAGGATTACGAATGCCTGTGCGGCAAGTACAAGCGCATCAAGTACAAGGGCATCATCTGCGAGAAGTGCGGCGTGGAAGTCACGCTCACCCGCGTGCGCCGCGAGCGCATGGGCCATGTTGAGCTTGCCGCCCCCGTCGCGCACATCTGGTTCCTGAAGTCGCTGCCGAGCCGCATCGCGCTGATGCTGGATATGGCGCTGAAGGACATCGAGAAAGTCCTTTATTTCGAGCAGTATATCGTGCTCGAGCCCGGCCTGACGCCCTTCAAGGAGCGCGAGCTGCTCTCCGAAGACGAGCTGATGCGCGCCCAGGAGGAGTATGGCGAGGACACCGCCAGCATCGGCGCGGAAGCGATCCGCACCCTGCTTGAGAGCATCAACCTCGATGAGACCGCCGCCCGCCTGAAGGTGGAGATCGCGGAAAGCACCTCCGAGCTGAAGCCCAAGAAGCTGGCCAAGCGTCTGAAGCTGATCGAGGCGTTCATGCGCTCCGGCAACCGGCCGGAATGGATGATCCTCACCGTCATTCCGGTGATCCCGCCGGAGCTGCGCCCGCTGGTTCCGCTGGACGGCGGCCGGTTCGCCACCTCCGACCTCAACGACCTCTATCGCCGCGTCATCAACCGCAACAACCGCCTCAAGCGGCTGATCGAGCTGCGCGCGCCCGACATCATCATCCGCAACGAAAAGCGGATGCTGCAGGAGGCTGTTGACGCACTGTTCGACAACGGCCGCCGCGGCCGCGTCATCACCGGCGCCAACAAGCGGCCGCTGAAGTCGCTCGCCGACATGCTGAAGGGCAAGCAGGGCCGGTTCCGCCAGAACCTGCTCGGCAAGCGGGTGGATTATTCCGGCCGTTCGGTGATCGTGGTGGGCCCGGAGCTGAAGCTCCACGAATGCGGCCTGCCCAAAAAGATGGCGCTCGAACTGTTCAAGCCCTTCATCTATCAGCGGCTGGAAGCCAAAGGCCTGTCCGGCACGGTCAAGCAATCCAAGAAGCTCGTCGAGAAGGAGCGCCCCGAAGTCTGGGACATCCTCGACGAGGTGATCCGCGAACACCCCGTGATGCTGAACCGCGCGCCCACGCTGCACCGGCTCGGCATCCAGGCGTTCGAGCCCAAGCTGATCGAAGGCAAGGCGATCCAGCTGCACCCGCTGGTCTGCACCGCCTTCAACGCCGACTTCGACGGCGACCAGATGGCCGTGCACGTGCCCCTCTCCATCGAGGCGCAGCTGGAAGCCCGCGTGCTCATGATGAGCACCAACAACATCCTGAGCCCCGCGAACGGCAAGCCGATCATCGTGCCCAGCCAGGACATCGTGCTCGGCCTCTACTTCCTCTCGATCGCGCGCGACGGCGAACCCGGCGAGGGCAAGGCCTTCGCCAACATGGGCGAGATCGAGGCGGCGATGGAAGCCGGCGTGATCACGCTGCACACCCGCATCAAGGCGCGCTATCAGACTGTGGACGAGAATGGCGCGCCCAAGACCGTCACGATCGACACCACGCCCGGCCGCTTCATGCTGGCCGATATCCTGCCGCGTCACCCCAAGGTGAAGCCGTCGATCCTCGACACGCTGATGACGAAAAAGGAAGTCTCCAACGTCATCGATCTGGTCTATCGCCACTGCGGCCAGAAGGCGACGGTGATCTTCTGCGACCGTCTGATGGCGCTCGGCTTCAAGGAAGCCGCCAAGGCCGGCATCTCCTTCGGCATGGCCGACATGGTCGTGCCCGCCGCCAAGGAGACGCTGGTGGAGGAGACCCGCCAGCTCGTCACCGAGTATGAGAAGCAATACGCCGACGGCCTCATCACCAAGGGCGAGAAGTACAACAAGGTGGTGGACGCCTGGTCGAAGTGCACCGACCGCGTGGCCGACGCCATGATGGAGGAAGTCTCCAAGCCCAAGATCGACCCACGCACGGGCCGCGGCGGGCAGATGAACTCCGTCTACATGATGGCCCATTCCGGCGCGCGCGGTTCGAAGAACCAGATGAAGCAGCTCGCCGGCATGCGCGGCCTGATGGCCAAGCCCTCGGGCGAGATCATCGAAACGCCGATCATCTCCAACTTCAAGGAAGGTCTGACCGTTCTTGAATACTTCAACTCCACCCACGGCGCCCGCAAGGGCCTGGCGGATACGGCGTTGAAGACCGCAAACTCGGGCTATCTCACCCGCCGTCTCGTCGATGTGGCGCAGGATTGCATCATCACGGAAGAAGACTGCGGCACGGCCAACGGCATCGAGATGTCGGCCGTGATCGAGGGCGCGGACGTGATCGTGTCGCTGGAGCAGCGCATCCTTGGGCGGACCACCGCGCAGGACGTGTTTGATTCCCTCTCCGGCGAGCTGGTGGCCCCGGCCAACACCTATATCGACGAAGACATGGCCGCCGCCATCGAGAAGGCGGGCGTGCAGTCGATCAAGGTGCGCTCGGTCCTCACCTGCGAGACGCGCAACGGCGTCTGCGCGGCCTGCTATGGGCGCGATCTCGCCCGCGGCACCCGCGTGAACCAGGGCGAGGCCGTGGGCGTCATTGCGGCGCAATCCATCGGCGAGCCGGGCACCCAGCTCACCATGCGGACGTTCCACATCGGCGGCGCGGCCCAGGTGGCCGAACAGAGCTTCCTCGAAGCCGCTGTTGAGGGCGTGGCGAAATACTTCAACCGCACCACCGTGAAGACGCCTGACGGCGACTTCGTGGTGATGAGCCGCAACACGACGCTCTCGATCTTCGACGCCGAAGGCAAGGAGCGCCAGAGCTTCAAGCTGCCGTTCGGCGCTCGGGTGCGGGTGGACGAGGGCTCGAAGGTGGAACGCGGCCAGCGCCTCGCCGATTGGGACCCCTTCGCCTCCCCCATCGTCTCGGAAGTGGGCGGCAAGGTGCGGCTCGAAGACCTCGTGGAAGGCATGTCCGTCCGCGAGGAGATGGACGAAGCCACCGGCATCTCCAACAAGGTGGTGATCGACTGGCGCGCCTCGGCGCGCGGGTCGGATCTGCGCCCGGCGATCTCGGTGCTCGACGAGGCGGGCACGCCCGTGCGTTTGGCCAACGGTCAGGAGGCCCGCTACCTCCTGCCGGTGGGCGCGATCCTGTCGGTCGTCGACGGCGACGAGATCGGCCCCGGCCACACGCTCGCCCGCGTCATGACCGGCGGCGCCAAGACGCGCGACATCACCGGCGGTCTGCCGCGCGTGGCCGAGCTGTTCGAAGCGCGCCGTCCGAAGGATCACGCCATTATCGCCGAAATCGATGGGAAGGTGGAATTCGGCAAGGATTACAAGAACAAGCGCCGCATTCGCATCGTGCCTGACGATGAGACGATGGAGCCGGTGGAATATCTGATCCCGAAGGGCAAGCACCTTGCCGTTCAGGACAGCGACCGGATCAAGAAGGGCGAATACCTGCTCGACGGCAACCCCGCCCCGCAGGACATCCTCGCCATTCTCGGGGTGGAGGCGCTGGCCAACTACCTCGTGGACGAGATCCAGAAGGTCTATCGCCTGCAGGGCGTGCTCATCAACGACAAGCACATCGAGACCATCGTGCGTCAGATGCTGCAGAAGGTTGAAGTCACCGACGCCGGCGACACCGAGTTCCTCAAGGGCGAAGCGATCGACGAGATCGAACTGCTCGACGAGAACACCCGCATGCGGGCGCTCGGCCTGAAGGAAGCGGTTGGCGCGCCTGTGCTGCTCGGCATCACCAAGGCCTCGCTCCAGACCCGCAGCTTCATCTCGGCCGCTTCCTTCCAGGAGACGACGCGCGTCCTCACCGATGCGGCCGTCAACGGCAAGGTCGACGACCTTGAAGGCCTGAAGGAAAACGTGATCGTTGGCCGGCTCATCCCGGCGGGCACGGGCGGGCAGCTGCGCAAGCTGCAGCGCCTGGCCGGCGAGCGCGACGAGAAGGCGATCGCCGCACGCGAGGCGGCGGTGGCTGTCACGGTCGAAGCGGCGAGCGTGGAAGAAGGCGCTGTGGCCGAGTAAGGCTTGGCCACAACCTGGAAATGCAAACGGCCCGGGAGCGATCCCGGGCCGTTTTGCGTTGGCGCGGCCCCTCCCCGCAGCGCTCTCCCCGGCGCAGGCCGGGGGCCGGATCGTCAGGCGCGGCGCTAATACGCCAGCGCCGTCCCGTCCTTGCGGCTCTCGGTTCCGGCGGAGAACACGCCGCTGACGGGATCGCGCCGCACGGCCTGATAGCCGCCGAACCCGCCATCGCTGGGGCCGAGCCGCCAGCCCATGGCCTCCAGCGCAGCGCGCACGCCCGCCGGCACGCCATCCTCCAGATGCAGCACGCCCGCGCCGGGGGTGCAGTCCCCCTCTGGCCGGCAGCCGCCCTCATGGCGCCAGCGCGGCGCATCGCCCGCCGCCTGCACGTCGAGGCCATGGTCCAGCATGTTGATCAGCACCTGCGCCTGGCCCTGGGGCTGCATGTCACCGCCCATCACGCCAAAGGCGAGGAAGGGCGCGCCCTCCAGCGTCGCCATGCCGGGGATGATGGTGTGGAACGGGCGCTTGCCCGGCGCATAGACATTGGCGGCTGCGGGATCGAGGCTGAACGCCTCCCCCCTGTTCTGCAGCATGAAGCCCAGCCCATCCGGGATCAGGCCGGAGCCCATGCCGCGATAATTGGACTGGATCAGCGCCACCATCATGCCGGAGCGGTCGGCGGTGGCCAGAAAGGTCGTGTCGCGTGCGGTGGGCGCGGCGGGGGCTGCGGCGTCAAGGTCGGGCGTCACGCGCGCGGGATCGATCCGGGCGCGCATGGCCTCGATGCGCGCAGGCGCCAGCAGCGCGGCGGTGTCGGCAGGCGCAAAGGCCGGATCGGCGATCAGCCGGGCCCGGTCGACAAAGGCCAACCGCTTGGCTTCGGCCTGCAAATGCAGGCTCTGGGCGGTCAGGAAGCCCGCCGCCTTCAGGTCGAAGCCCTCCAGAATGGCCAGCATCTGGAGGGTGGAAAGCCCCTGGCTGTTGGGCGGGATCTGCCAGACATCGTGGCCGCGATAGCGGGTGGAGATCGGCGCCACCCACTCCCCGCGATGGGCGGCGAAATCCTCATAGCGCAGCGGCCCGCCGATCCGGCGCATATAGGCGTCCACGGTTCGCGCGACAGGGCCGGTATAGAAGGCGTCGCGCCCGCCGCGCGCGATCAGCTCCAGCGTGCGCGCAAGATCGGGGTTGACGAACACCTCCCCCGTGCGCGGCGCCCGGCCACCGGGGAAATAGGTCGCGCGCGCATTGGCGATCTCCTCCAGCTCGCCGCTGGCGAAGCGCTGCTCGAGGCGCTCGCGGTTACGGCCCCAGAGCTGGGCGATCTCGTCGGGCACAGGCGCGCCATCGCGCGCGGCCGCAATCGCGGGGGCCAGAAGGCGCGCCATCGGCAGCTTGCCATGGCGGGCATGCAGCATGAACCAGCCATCCACCGCGCCCGGCGTGGTGACGGTGAGCGCGCCATGGGTCGGGCGGCGGCCCTTGATCCCCGCCTTGGCGATCACGGCAGCCTCGCGCGCCTGACGGTCGGCGAGGGTCATGCCCATGGGCGCGCGGCCGGAACCGTTCAGCGCCTGCACCGTGCGGCTTGCCGGGTCATAGATCAGAACGAACAGATCCCCGCCGATGCCATTGCCGGTGGGCTCCGTCACGGCGAGCACGGCATTGGCCGCAATCGCGGCGTCGGCGGCCGTGCCGCCCTCCTTCAGCACCTCGATCGCGGCGAGCGTGGCGAGCGGGTGGGCGGTGGCGGCTGCGCCATTGACGCCATAGGCGGGGCTGCGGGTGGCGAAGGCGGGGCCGACGCCGCGGTCGCCCGCGCGCACGACGGGCTCTGCGGCAAGGGCGGCCAACGGCGCAAGGCCAGCGAAAAGACTGAGAAGAACGGCGCGGATCATGCCGCAGTGATGAGGCCCGGCGCCCAGGCGTGCAAGCGGTCAATCGAGATCGGCAAGCTGTCGAAGCCGCACGATGCGCGCGTTGGGGGCCAGATTGGCCAGCGTGTCGGCCGCCGCATGCGGCCCCGACCAGCGCACCCCCGCAAAAGGCGGGCGCGGACGCAGGCCCGTGCGCAGGCCAAGGAGCCAATAGCCGCCATCCCCCGCCGGCCCGATCACGCCATCCGCCCGCCGCAGCGCGCGCACGGCTGCGGCAAGGTCGGCGCGGACAAGGCCGGGACAATCGGTCCCGATGAACATCACCGGCGCCGGGGCGACGTCGCGCATCAGCCGGCCCATCCGCGCGCCCAGATCGCCGTCGCCCTGCCCTGTTCGCACCACGCGCGCCGGCCAGAGCCCGCCAAAGCGCGCCTTCACGTCCGGGT
Source organism: Caulobacterales bacterium (assembly GCA_044340025.1). Classification (GTDB taxonomy): domain Bacteria; phylum Pseudomonadota; class Alphaproteobacteria; order Caulobacterales; family Aquidulcibacteraceae; genus JBIIUJ01. Next base: position 1,953 of record JBIIUJ010000013.1, on the reverse strand, counting down.
CAGGCGCCGCCGCCAGCACCACGCGCCAGCGCGGATCGCCCAGCGCAGCGCGCAGCGTGAGCGCATGCAGTGCGCGATTGATCCGCCAGGCCGCCGTCCAGCCGATGCGGCGCGCCAGCCGCGTCTTGGCCAGCCCCATCCGGGGCGCCTTGGCCATGATGAACACCACCGGCTTCACCGATAGAGCCTTGCGATCCGCTCCGGCGAGACACCGGCGAGAAAGAGGCTGATCGCGAGTGCATTGCGCGCCACGCGCCTCGCCCAGCCCTCGGCGCGATACTTGGCCGCGCTCGTCACCGCCGCTGCATCCAGCAGGCGCAACCGTGCGCGGCCGATGCGCCGCACGAGGTCTGCATCCTCCATCAACGGCAGCGGGCGAAATCCGCCCAGCGCCTGATAGAGCGCGCGCGGCATCAACAGCCCCTGATCGCCATAAGGCAAGGCAAGCCAGCGCGCCCGCCGGTTGGCCCAGCGCGCCACGCGCCGCGCGGCGGGGGCGTCATCGTCGAAGGCCAGCCGGAACGCCGCCGCACAGCCCGGCGAGGCGGCCATATGGCGGCGCGCGGCCTCCGCCCAGGCGGGCTCCAGCACCGTATCGGCATGCAGGAACAGCAGCCAATCGGCCCGGGCAGCGGCGGCCCCGGCGCCCATTTGCGCGCCCCGGCCGCGCGGGGCCTCGACCCAGTCTGCGCCGAAACCCTCGGCAATCGCCGCTGTGGCATCCTCGGAGCCGCCGTCGGCCACGATCACCTGGCGCACCAGCCCTTCCTGGGCGGCAGGCACCAGCGCGGCGAGGCAATCAGCCAGCCGCCCTTGCGCGTTCAGCGTCGGAACAACAACGCTGATCACGCCGCCAGCGCAGCCAGAAACGCCTGGCCATAACGGGCGAGCTTGGCTTCGCCCACGCCGTGCACCATCCGCATCTCGCTCAGATCGCGCGGACGCAGGCGCGCCATGTCGATCAGCGATCGGTCGGACAGGACCACATAGGCAGGCACCGCTTCCGATTGGGCGAGACTGCGGCGCAGCCCTTTCAGCCGGGCGAGCAGATCGGCGTCCACGTCCTGCGCGGCGGCGGCGACGGCGGCGGCGCGGGCCTTGCGCTCGCCCTTGGCCTCAAACGCACCTTCACGTGCCGCGAAGGGCGCCCGGCCGAACAGGATGTCGGCGCCGGCCTGAGTGAGGCCGAAGCCGGCGTGTTCCAGATCGAAACTAAGCGCTCCGGCGGCGTAAAGCTGGGAGAACAGCTCGCGCCAGCGCGCAGCCGACACGTCTGCGCCGACCCCGAACGTGGGCAGCTGATCGTGGCGCAGCCGTGTGACCGCCTCGCTCGCCTCGCCGCGCAGCACGCTGACCAGATGGCCGACGCCAAAGCGCTGGCCGGTGCGCGCCACGGCGGACAGCGCCTTGCGCGCCTCCAGAGTTGCGTCTTTCAGCACCAGATCGCCCAGGCAGAGATCGCAATGGCCGCACGGCGCGCTCGTCTCGCCGAAATAGGACAGGAGCGTCACGCGCCGGCAATGCGGGGCGGCGGCGAGAGAGACGAGCGCGTCCAGACGCGCATGCTCCACCCGCTTGCGCTCGGCGGCGGCCTCCCCGTCCGCGATCCAGCGGCGGCGGCGCGCGATATCCTCGAGGCCATAGAAGGCGATGGCCTCGGCAGGCTCGCCATCCCGGCCGGCGCGGCCCGCCTCCTGCCACCATGCCTCGATCGAGCCAGGCAGATCGGCATGGATCACGAAGCGCACGTCGGGCTTGTCGATCCCCATGCCGAAAGCGTTGGTGGCCACGATCACCACCGCATCCTCGCGCTGGAACCGGTCCTGCGCGCGGCCGCGCACCTCGGCCGGCAGGCCCGCGTGATAGGCCACAGCGTCCACGCCCGCTCCGGCGAGCTTTTCTGCGATCGCCTCCACCCGCGCGCGCGTGGCGGCGTAGACAATGCCGGAGGCG